>JBMOQZ010000074.1:0-3246 GCA_049322475.1 Myxococcota bacterium
CGCGAGCTCCAGCGCCGCCTCGTCGCCCGGGCGCTTCGCGAGCAGCTCGGCGAGCATCTCCGACCACATCGCGTACAGGTCGTCGGGGAGCGCGTCCGCCGTGCCCCCGGCGAGCCGCCAGCCGTCGGGCCCCGGCTCGAGGAGCCGCCGCTCCACCCAGTCGCCGAGGAGGTTCACCGCGAAGAGCGGGTTGCCCTGCGTCCGCGCGGCCACCCGCGCCGCGAGCCCCGGCTCGAGCTGCAGGAGCCCCGCCACGAGCGCGCCGCGGTGCTCGGCCGCGATCGGACCCACCGGCACGACCTCCACCTCGGGCCGCGCCTCCAGCACCCGCACGCGCGCGAGCTCCTCGCGCCGCGTCGCGAGCACCTCCTCGCGCGCGGTCGCGACGAACAGGATCGCCACGTCCCGCCCCACCACCGACCCGGCGAAGGCGAGCGCGTCGTCGCCCCACTGCACGTCGTCGAGCCACACCACCAGCGGCCGCCCCTCGGCGAGCCGGGCGAGCACGCGGGCGTAGCAGGCGTGGCGCTCGCGCACTCCGGAGAACCGCACGCCCGTCGACTCGCCCCCCGCGAGGTCGCCGGCGAGCGCGTCGAGCGCGAGGTCGTCGAGCGCGTCGCCCAGCGTCCTCGCCAGCCGCGCGCGCGCCCCCTCGCGATCGAGCCCGTCGCAGCGGAAGTGCCGCGCGAGCATCGCGGCGAGCCCGTCCGACGCGCCCTCCGCGGGCCCGTGCACGGCGCGCAGCGGCGTCGCCTGCCCGCGCTCGGCCGCGCGCACGCACACCCAGTCGGCGAGCCGGCTCTTGCCCACGCCCGTCGGCCCCTTCAGCACCACCATCCGGGCGACCCGGCCGGTCCGCACGCGCGCGAGCGCCGCCTTGAGCCGCGCCTCCTCGACCGCGCGCCCCACCAGCGGGCGGGGCCGGAGCCCGAACAGGCGGAGCCCCGCGCCCACCTCCTGGGCCGACGCCTCGGGCGCGTGGGCGAACAGGAAGCGCCCGGCCTCGGCGTGGTCGGCGTCGGACTCCGGCGCGGACCCCTCCCGCATGGCCCCCTTCAGCTTCTGGAGCGCTTCCAGGGCCTCGGCCGCGTCCCTCGGGCGCCGCGCGGCGTCCTTCCGGAGCAGCCAGCGCAGCCACGCCTCGAAGTCCGCGGGCACGCGCATGCGCGGCCGGAACGCGGGCGGGTCCGTCGCCAGCACCGACGCCGCCTCCTTCGCGGACGCGAGCCTCCCGAACGGCGCGGCCCCCGTGGCGAGGGCCCAGCCCATGCACCCGAGGGCGTAGAGGTCGGTCCAGGGCCCCTGGTCCCGCCACTCGCCCGTCACCTGCTCGGGCGCCATGTACGACGGCGTGCCGACGATGCACGCCTCCTCGCTGTCGTCCGCGCGGCGCGCGATCCCGAAGTCCGCGAGCTTGAGCCCCGGCCGCACGCCCCCGACCAGCACGTTGCCGGGCTTCAGGTCGCGGTGGACCACCCCGCGCGCGTGGGCGTGGGCGAGCGCCCCGAGCACGACCGCGAGCGTCTCCCGGAGCGTCGGCCAGCGCAGCCGCCCCAGCCACCGCGACAACGACCCGCCCGGCGCGTGCTCCAGCGCGAGCCAGGGCGCGCGCGCCCGGATGCGCCCCTCGCTCCGGCGCTCCACCCCGGCGGGGACGTCGCCGTAGTCGTACACGCGGACGATGTGGGGGTGGTCGAGCCCGGCCACCGCGCGCACCTCGCCGCGGAACGCCGCGCGCAGGTCCGGGTCGTACACCGAGCCCGCGGCGAACACCTTGATCGCGACGGGCGCGCCCAGCGTGCGGTGGACCCCTCGCCAGACGGTGCTCGCGCTGCCCTCCCCGATCGGCTCGAGGAGGTCGAATGGCCCGAGGGAGAGCGCCGCGCCGCCCACCGGACGATTCTACAGGTCGGGAAGTCCTTCCACGTCCACCGCCCAGCCGACGTCGCAAGCGCCGCATGCCACGGAGCGCGCCCGCCACACGCCGTCCGCGCCCCGGTCGGCGGCGAAGAGGGTCGTGTCCAGCGCGAGGGCGTCCGCGTCGCCGGCGAGCTCGGAGGTCACGGCCTCGGCGACCTCCCCGGCGCACGAGGCGTCGAAGGCCTCGCTCCAGCCGGCCTCCACCGCGGCCACCCGCCCGAAGTCGTCGAGGGTGACGAGGTAGCGCGCCGGCGCGAGCAGGTGGACCTCCGCCACGGTCTCCCCCGCGCACGACACCCGCGCCGTCGCCGACGACCACGCGCGCGCGCTCAACGGGCAGTCGCCCGGCAGGTCGGGCGTCCACTCGGAGGCGACCTCGTCCGCCGCGGCGCCCCCGCCGTCGAAGCGCATCGTCCACGTCCCGCCGGCCGCCCACGCCTCCGGGAGGCCGGTCAGCACGACCTCGCCCGCGCCGTCCACGTCGCACTCGCCGGCCTCGACCCAGGGGCGGTCGGGCACGTCGCCCTCTTCCGGCCGGAAGCCGGCGCCCGCGGCGAGGTCGTCCTCCAGCGCCTCGAACCCGAGCTCGCCCGGGCGCCAGCCCACCGACATCCCGCCGCCGCCCTCGGTGGTGCCGGCCGCGAAGAACGAGAGCCCGTCCCACTCGCCGGCGAGCCCGCCCGCGCGCAGGGGCCCGTCCCACGAGAAGGTCGCCTCCACCGTCCGGCCGGCGGCCTCGCACGTGACGTCGGCCGCGAGCGACCCCAGCTCCCCGCCCACGCGGCACGGGTCGGCGGGGACGAGGACGGCGGGCGGTCGGCAGGCCGCGACGAGCAGGATCAATCGAGCTTCACCGTCAGGTTGGCCGTCTGGTTGCGCAGGACCGTGGCCGGCACGGTCTTCGAGCGGCCCGTCGCGGGGTCGCGCACGACCACGTCGTAGGCGCCCACCGGCATGCGCACCATCCGGAGCGGCGTCTTCCCCTTCGACACCCCGCCGACGATCACCTCGAGCCCGCGCGGGTCGCTGGCCACGCCGAGGTAGCCGAACTCGGTGGGTTCCGGCGCGAATTCCGGCTCGGGCTCGGCCTCCGGCGCCTCCGCGACGACCGGCTCGGGCGGAGGCGGCGCGGGCGACGGCGCGGCCTTCGGCGAGGGCGCGGCCTCCTTCGCGGGCGCGCTCGCCGCGGCCTTCGGCGCGGGCGATCGCACGGGCTCCACGGGAGGCGCGACCTCCGGGGCCGGCGCCTCCACGGCGACCGGCGGCGGCGCGACCGGCGCGGGCGCCTCCTCCGGCGTCCGCGTGAACCAGAAGGCGGCGGCCGCG
>JBMOQZ010000075.1:0-3236 GCA_049322475.1 Myxococcota bacterium
CTGGGCGTACGTGCGGGCGGAGGACCCCGGCGCGGCGCTCGACCGCGCCCGTCAGCTCCGCGCCGCCCTCGGCGACGCCGTCGTGCTCACCGAGGACCTCGCCGGCTTCACCTACCGCGGCGGGCGCGATCTCTCCGGCTACGTCGACGGCACCGAGAACCCCGCCGGCGACGCCGCCGTCGCCTGCGCGATCGTCACCGGCGCGGGCGAAGGGCTCGACGGAGGGAGCTTCGCCGCGACCCAGCGCTGGGTGCACGACCTCGACGCGCTCGCCCGCATGGCCGCCCGCGCGCGGGACGAGGCCATCGGCCGCGCGATCGAGACCGACGAGGAGCTCGCCGACGCCCCCGCCTCGGCGCACGTGAAGCGCTCGGCGCAGGAGAGCTTCGACCCGCCCGCGCACGTGCTGCGCCGCTCGATGCCGTACGGCGACGTCGCCGAGCACGGGCTCTACTTCGTCGCCTTCGGCGAGCGGCTCGACCGCTTCGAGCGCATCCTGCGCCGCATGGCGGGCCTCGACGACGGGGTGGCCGACGCGCTGCTGCGGTTCTCCCGGCCCGTGAGCGGCGCGTACTACTGGTGCCCGCCCGTGCGCGACGGGCGGCTGGACCTTCGCGCCCTCGGGTAGAGTCCGCCCGTGCTCCTCCTCGTCGCCTGCACGGACGGAACCGTCGCCCTCGGCGACGCCCGCGTCGTCGGGGTCGAGACCGTCCCGGGCGTCGTCGCCGACACGGGCGACACCGGCGAGCCCGACACCGAGCCGTCCGCGGAGGCGTTGTTCTCGCCCGACACCCTCCACGTCGTCACGCTCACGATCGAGCCCGACGCGATGGACCGGATGGTCGACGACCTCTACAGCTACGTGCCGGCCGAGCTCACCGTCGACGGCGCGGTGTTCCCCGACGTGGGCGTGCGCATCAAGGGGCGCCTCGGGTCGCTGCGGGTGCCGCCGGACAAGGCCGCGTTCAAGGTGGACCTGCTCGAGCTCGGCGGGACCGACACGCTGGGCGGGCTCGAGAAGATCAACCTCAACAACATGGTGCAGGACTGCGCCAAGACCCACGAGCTCGCCGCCTACGGCATCCACCGCCTCGTCGGCCTTCCGGCGGCGCGCGTCGGCTACGCACAACTGTTCCTGAACGGCGAGGACTACGGCGTCTACAGCCTCGTCGAGGACTACGACGACGAGTTCCTGCAGGACAACTTCGCCGACGCCTCGGGCAACCTCTACGACGGCGACTACGTGTTGTGGCGCGACGGCAGCTACACGCTCGTCGACTTCACCGCCCAGGCGCAGGCGTACTTCGAGCTCGACGAGGGGGTCGACGTCGGGCTGGCCGACCTCGCCGCGATCACCCAGGCGGTTGCGCGCGCGACCGCGGACGACTTCGAGGGGGTGGTCGGCCCTTTGGTCGACCTCGACCAATTGGCGGCCTTCGTCGCCGTGTCCGCCTGGACGGGCCACGCCGACAGTTACAGCTACTACTCCAACAACTACCGGGTGTACCTCGACCCCGCTCGCGACGGGCGGGCGGTCTTCTTCCCATGGGACCCGGACTGGGCGTTCTACGCCGGCACTTCGGTGGACGCGCCCTACGGCGTGCTCGCGCAGAAGTGCCTCGCGGACGCGTCGTGTCGCGAGGACGTGCGCGCCGCGATCGAGACCCTGTCGGCGACGGTGCCGGGATCGCAGGTGCAGGCGGACGTGGAGGCGGCCGTCGCCCTGCTCGAAGAGCCGCTCCGCGACGATCCGAAGCTCGAGTCGCGGATGTGGGACGTCCGCGCTTGCCAGGACGACCAGGTCGCCTGGTTCGCCCGGCGCGGCGGCGAGCTGGCAGGCTGGCCGCGATGACGGGGAGGGACGTGGGGAATGCCCCCCACCCCAGCGGCGACGCACGCGCCCCGGAACCGGTGTAGGATCCGGGGCGTGAAGGGTCGCCCACCGTTTCGGCGCCTGATGCCGCGCTACCCGATGGAGTGCGGCGAGTGCGGGCACATGCTCGACGCGGACGACGCGTCCTGCGACAAGTGCGGCCACGAGCGCCCCCCGTCGGGCTGGACGGCGCTGTCCCAGCCGCGCGTTCGCCTCGTCGCCGTGCCCAACCCGCCGTCGATCGGGGAGATGGCCGGGGACACCACCGGCTTCCAGGTCGTCGACGAGGAGGCCGCGGCGGTCCCCGAGCCGACCTTCCACACCGCGCCATCTCAGCCGTCGCGTCCCTCCGCGAGCTCGCATCCGTCGCAGGCGGGCATCCCGCTGCGGCTGCGGATGCGCGCCCTTCCCGCCGCGGACGAGCCCACCGAGGACCTCGACGCCTTCGACCTGCTCGGCGACGAGCGGGGCGGCGCCGTCCCGGCGAGGCTCGGTCAGGACGACGGAGGGCTGGCGCCGGGCAAGACGTACGCCGGTCGCTACCGCGTCGAGGAGGTGCTCCCGGGTGGCCCCGGCGCGGACCGCTTCGCCGCCGTGCAGGAGCCGCTCGTCCGTCGCGTCGTGCTCACCGTGCTCAAGCGCGGGCGCGCCGCGGACGCCCAGGAGGCGCTGGAGACGCGCTTTTTGCGCGAGGCCTCCGTGCTCGCGCGCCTGCGGCACCCCAACCTCGCGCCGGTGCACGACTTCGGGCGCGCGCCGGACGGCACCTGCTTCGCCACCGAGGAGCAGCTCTACGGGCTCCCGCTGCAGTACCTCGCCGATCGGGGCAAGCTCACGACGACCCGGGTCGCCGCCGTCGCGGCGGACGTCGCCAGCGTGTTGTGCGCGATGCACGACGCCGGGGTGCTCCACCGCGCCATCCGCTCCGAGCACGTCGTGGTGGCGCCGCGCACCTGGCGCGACGGCGCGGGCGAGACGGCGCAGGTCGGCCGCTGCGGCCTCGAGGTGACCCCCGAGGACGCCGCCGCGCTGACCGACGCCGAGGCCGCGCTGGTCGTTCCCCCCGAGGTGCTCGCGGGCCAGGAGCCCGACGAGCTCGCCGACATCTACGCGGTGGGCGTCCTGCTCTACCGCGCGCTCGCCGGGCGGCCGCCCTACGAGGGCGACGCCGCCGCGGTCCTCGCCGCGCGCCGCGAGGGCGATCCCGCGCCCCTGCTCCGCAAGGGCGACGGCTCGCTCGACGATCGCCTCGCCGACGTGGCCGAGCGCTGCCTGCTCGCCGCGCCGGACCAGCGCTTCCCCGACGCCCGCGCGCTGCTCGGGGCCCTCGAGGCGCTCCTCGCGGCGCCCCCGGAGCCCGTCG
>JBMOQZ010000076.1:0-29495 GCA_049322475.1 Myxococcota bacterium
TCGTCCAGCGAGCAGGTCGGCGTCAGCGTGTCGGGCGCCGGCGACGTCGACGGCGACGGCTACGACGACGTGATCGTGGGCGCGCCCCGGTACGTCGACTCGGGCGGCGGCAACCGCGGCAGCTTCCAGCTGTTCATGGGCTCGGCCACCGGCGTCTCGACCACCGCCGACGACGTCGTCACCGGACAGCCCTTCTCCTACTTCGGCAGCTCGGTGTCCCGCGCCGGCGACGTCGACGGCGACGGCTACGACGACGTGATCACGGGCGACTGCACGTCCTCGGGCGGCTCGGCCTTCGTGTACGCGGGCTCGGCCACGGGCCTCGTCCGCCACTACCAGCTCACGGTCGCGGCCTCGTACTTCGGGTACAACGTGGCGGGCGGCGGCGACACGGACGGAGACGGCTACGACGACGTGATCGTGATGGGCTCGACCACGACGCACCTCTTCCCGGGGGCGAGCACCGGGCCGTCGACGGCCACGGCCGTCACGCTGAGCACCACGGCGACCGGCCGCTACGGGCGGCCCGCCTCCCTCCGCGGCGACGTCAACAACGACGGCTACGACGACGTCCTCGTCGGCGACTGGGGCGACAGCTCGTCCACCGGCCTCGTGGAGATCTTCCTCGGCTCCTCCGGGGGCGTGACGCCCACCGCCACGGCCGAGATCGCGGGCCCCAGCGCCTCCAGCTACTTCGGGCTCTCCCTCGACGTGGCCGGCGACGTCGACGGCGACGGCGCCGACGACATCCTCGTCGGCGCGTACGGCTACGAGCTGGTGGGCGGCGGCGCCTTCCTGTACCTCGGGCACACCGACGACGACCGCGACGGCTACGCGGCGGACGACGACTGCGACGACGGCGACGCGACCGTGGCCGGTCCGACGACCTTCCACGTCGACGCCGACCTCGACGGCCGGGGCGGCGAGGCGACCACCGAGGCGTGCGCGCTCGCGGCGGGCCTCGCCGAAGACGCCGACGACTGCGACGACACGCGCGCGGACGTGTCGCCCGACGGCGTCGAGGTCTGCGACGGCGCCACGGACGAGGACTGCGACGGCGCGGTGGACGACGCCGACGCCGGCGTGACGGGCACGACCGCCTGGTACACCGACGCCGACGGCGACGGCGTGGGCGCCGGCGCGGCGATCGCCGTGGCGTGCCTCGCGCCCGCGGGCAGCGTGGCCGTCGACGGCGACTGCGACGACGCCGACGCCACCGTGCACCCCGGCGCCCCCGACACGACGGGCGACGAGGTCGACGCCGACTGCGACGGCGGCGAGACCTGCCACGCCGACGCCGACGCCGACGGCTGGCGCGGCGACACGACCGTCGCCTCCGCCGACGCCGACTGCGCCGACGCCGGCGAGGCCGCCGCGAGCGCGCCCGACGGCGACTGCGACGACGCCGACGCCGCCGTCCACCCCGGCGCCGCCGAGCCCGACTGCACCGACCCGGTCGACTACGACTGCGACGGCGCCACGCTGTACGCCGACGACGACGCCGACGGCTGGGCCGCGTGCGAGGACTGCGACGACGGCGACGCGGCCGTCCACCCCGGCGCCGCCGAGCCCGACTGCACCGACCCGGTGGACTACGACTGCGACGGCGCCACGCTGTACGCCGACGACGACGCCGACGGCTGGGCCGCGTGCGAGGACTGCGACGACGGCGACGCGGCCGTCCACCCGGCCGCCGTCGAGGCCTGCAACCTCGCCGACGACGACTGCGACGGCGACGTGGACGAGGCCGGCGCGGTCGGCGAGGCCACCTGGCACGCGGACGCCGACGGCGACGGCTACACGGACCCGCTCGACGCCGTGGTCTCCTGCGACGCCCCCGCCGGCTACGCCGCCGCGTCCACCCCCGACGACTGCGACGACGGCGACGCGAGCGTCCACCCCGGCGCGACCGAGGCCGAAGGCGACGGCGTGGACGCCGACTGCGACGGCCTCGACCCCGCGCCGCCCGCCGACACGGGCGACTCCGGCGACTCCGGCGACTCCGGCGGTCCGCGCGACTCGGGCGACTCGGGCGACTCCGACGCGGACACCGACGCGGACGCCGACACCGACGCCGACACCGACGCCGACACGGACACCGACACGGACGCCGATGCCGATGCCGATGCCGATGCCGATGCCGATGCCGATGCCGAACCGGCCGAGCGCTCCTTCTTCGGCTGCGCCACCGGCGGGGGCCCGTCGGTGCTCGGCCTCTGGGTCGCCGTGGGCGTCCTCCGCCGCCGCGCTCCGAGGTTTCTGCCTGAAGTCCGGGGATGGAATCCCGGCACCTGACGGGAAGGTCCCCCACTTTCCGGTCGCCACGGCCGGAATCCCGGCACCTGACGGGAAGGTCCCCCACTTTCCGGCCGCGCCTTCAGAACGGGCCGCCGATCTCCCAGGTCGGGTCGTCGGTCGCCGACGCGGACGTGGCGCCGAGCGTCGCATCCCGGCCGATCGGGGCGAGGTCGGCCGCCGTCTGGCCGGCGCCGTCGTCGAAGTCCCAATAGGCCCACAACCCCGCCTCGGTGCCGGTGAACGGCGCCGTCATGTCGGCCGCGATCTCCGCCGCGGTGCGGACGGTGTCGAAGATCGCGACCTCGTCGATGTCGCCGGTGTACAGCGAGGTCGGGCAGTCCGTGGCGACGGAGCTCCCCAGCTTGCCGATGGTGACGTTGCGCCCGCTCGCCCGGACCCAGCGCGCCCCGGTGTAGGAGTTGACCTCGACGCCGTCCTCGTACACCCGGATCGTCGAGCCGTCCCAGGTGAAGGCGACGTGGTGCCAGAGGCCGTCGGCGAGATCGTTGGTGCCGTACACCAGCGTGCCTCCGACGTAGCCCTCGACCGCCGTGACCCCCGAACGGTTGGTCACGCCGAGGAACCAGCTGTTGTAGGCGGCGCACTGGTGCGAGCCGACGACGCCCGCGTCGAGGAGGGGCCGCTCGGTGGTGCGGATCCAGGCCTCGGCGGTGATCGCGGCGGAGAAATCGAACGAGATCGTCCCCGGCACGTCGGCGAAGTCGTCGCCGTCGAAGGACAGGTAGGTCGCGGCGCAGTCGAGCACGCCGTCGCCGTCCGAGTCGACCTCGTCCGCGCCGGGCGCGCCGTCGCAGTCGTCGTCCTCGCCGTTGCACGCCTCCTCGGCGCCGGGGAACACGTCGCCGTCGGCGTCGTCGCAGTCGGTGCCGTCGGTGGTGTCGCCGTCGCAGGCGGGCGCGCCGGTCGCGGGGTCGCCGTACCCGTCGCCGTCGGCGTCCGTGTACCAGGTCGCGGCGTCGACCGCGCCGTCGTCGACCGTGCCGTCGCAGTCCTCGTCCACGCCGTCGCAATGCTCGTCCGCGCCCGGGCTCACCCCCGCGTCGGCGTCGTCGCAGTCGGTGCCCACGGTCGTGTCGCCCGAGCAGGCGATCGCGGCGGTGTAGGCGTCGCCGTAGCCGTCGCCGTCGGCGTCCGTGTACCAGATGCCCGCGTCCACGGACGCGTCGTCCGCCACGCCGTCGCAGTCCTCGTCCACCCCGTCGCAGTGCTCGGACGCGTCCGGGTGCACGCCCGGATCGCCGTCGTCGCAGTCGGAGCCCTCGTCCGCGTCGCCTTCGCAGGCCACCACCGGCGCGGCGGGGTCCCCGTAGCCGTCGCCGTCGCCGTCGACGTACCAGGTGGGCGCGTCGACGGCGTCCTCGTCCACGTCGCCGTCGCAGTCCTCGTCCACGCCGTCGCAGTGCTCGTCCGCGCCGGGGTGCACCTCCGCCGTCGCGTCGTCGCAGTCCGTCCCGTCGAGGACGGGCCCCGCGCAGCCGAGCGTGCCGGTGGTGGGGTCGCCGTAGCCGTCGCCGTCGCCGTCGTCGTACCAGAGGAGGGCGTCCACCGCGTCCTCGTCGGCCACGCGATCGCAGTCCTCGTCGACGCCGTCGCAGTGCTCGTCCGCGCCGGGGAAGACGGAGGGGTCGGCGTCGTCGCAGTCGGAGGCGTCCTGCGTGTCGCCCGCGCAGGCGACGCCGGAGGTGGCCGGGTCGCCGAAGCCGTCGCCGTCGGCGTCCGCGAACCAGACGCCCCGGTCGACCGCGTCCTCGTCGACCTCGCCGTCGCAGTCCTCGTCCCGGCCGTCGCAGTGCTCGTCCCCGCCGGGGTGCACGGTCGGGTCGCCGTCGTCGCAGTCGTCGGCGACGAGGACGTCGCCCTCGCACGCGAGCACCCCGGTGGCCGGATCGCCGAAGCCGTCGTCGTCCCCGTCGGTGTACCAGAGGAGGGCGTCGACGGCGTCCTCGTCCGCGACGCGGTCGCAGTCCTCGTCGAGCCCGTCGCAGTGCTCGACCGCGTCGGGGTGGGCGGCGGCGTCGAAGTCGTCGCAGTCGCCCTGCTCCACGCTCACGCCGTCGCCGTCGGCGTCGCCGTCGAGGTCGACGCCGGAGTCGGCCTTCCCGGAGTCCTCGGAGGTCCGCTCGCAGCCGACGAGCAGGAGGGCGATCAGAGCCGTCACGGCCACACGCTACCACTCCGGCGAACGACGTACCGAGGCGCCGGATTCGTGGTAGTCAGCGCGCGATGCTCCGCTCCCTCAACGTCCTCGGCACCCCGCTGCGCCCCTGCTCCCACGACCCGCTCACCGGCTGGTTCCGCGACGGCTGCTGCAACACCGACGCCAACGATCGCGGCCTGCACACGGTGTGCTGCCGGGTCACGGGGCCGTTCCTCGAGCACCTCGCCCGCGCGGGCAACAACCTGATCGAGCCGGTGCACGAGGTCGGCTTCCCGGGGCTGAAGCCCGGCGACCAGTGGTGTGTCGTCGCCACGAGCTGGTACCGGGCCTACGAGGCCGGGGTCGCCTGCCCCGTCGTGCTCGAGAGCACGCACCAGGCCACGCTGCGCGTCGTGCCCATCGAGGCGCTCATGGAGCACGCCGTGGGCACCGAAGCGTGAGCGCCGCCTGGCGCGTCGCGCGGATTCTGGATTAGCCGCCCCGTACCCGGGAGACCCGATGCCCGACGTCCACCTCGGCCAGATGTTCCTCGACCGCGCGCAGGCCGACCCGTCGGCGGTCGCTTTCCGCGTCAAGCAGGGGGACGCCTACGTGGACGTCGCCTGGGGGACGCTCCTCCCGCGCATCCGCCACATCGGCGCGGGCCTGCTCTCCGCGACGGAGCTCCCCGCGGGCTCGCGGGTGAGCATCATCGGCAACACGTCGATGGACTGGGTCCTGCTCGACGCCGCCGCGCTCGCCGTGGGCCTGCAGACCGTCCCGGTCTACGCGAGCCTCCTGCCCGAGGAGGTCGGCTACATGCACGTCGACCCCGAGGTGAAGCTCGTCGTCGCCGAGAACGCCGCGCAGGTGGCGAAGGTGCGCGCGATGCGGGGCGGCTTCCGCTTCTTCGACACGGACTACGGCCCCGAGCGCGTCCAGATCCGCGGCAAGATCGTCGTGGTCGACCCCACCGGGCTCGACCCCGCCGACGACTGGGAGAGCCTCGCCGAGCTGGAGGCCCGCGGCGCCGCGCAGCTGGCGGCGCTGAAGCCCGAGATGGATCGCCGCGCCGCCGCCATCCGCCGCGAGGACGTCGCCACGTTCACCTACACCTCCGGCACCACCGGCCCGCCCAAGGCCGTGATCCAGACCCACCACAACATGTTGTCGATGCTCGAGAACGTCGAGGACGTGGGCCTGTTCACCGACACGGCGCGCGAGGGCGGGCTCTTCCTGTTCCTGCCGCTCGCCCACTCCTTCGGGCGCCTCATCGAGCTCGCCGGCCCCTTCTACCGCATCCCGCTCGTCATCTCGTCGGTCCCGACGCTCGCCGCCGACCTCGCGCTCGCCCGGCCGGGCTTCTTCCCCGGCGCCCCGCGCGTGTTCGAGAAGATGATGGGGAAGATCCAGACCGCCGTCGCGAGCGCGCCGCCCATCCGGCAGAAGCTCTTCGCCTGGGCGATGGGCGTGGGCAAGGAGACCGTCCCGTTCGTCACGAGCGGCAAGCCGCTCCCCGCGTGGCTCGCCTTCCGTCACGCGATCGCCGATCGGATCGTGCTCTCCAAGCTCCGTGCGCGCCTCGGCATGGACCGCGCCTCGGTGCTGCTGTCGGGCTCGGCGCCCCTGCGCGCCGACACCCACGAGTTCTTCCTCGCCATCGGGCTCACGCTCATCGAGGCCTACGGCCTCACCGAGACCTGCCCCGGCCTCACCGCCAACCGCCCCGGCGACATGCGGATCGGCTCGGTCGGGCGCCCGTTCACCGGCGTCGAGCTGAAGGTCGCGGAGGACGGCGAGATCCTCGCGCGCGGGCCCAACGTCACGAGCGGCTACCTCAACCGCCCCGACGCGACCGCCGAGGCCTTCGACGCCGACGGCTGGTTCCACACGGGCGACCTCGGCTCGCTCGACGAGGACGGGTTCGTCAAGATCACGGGGCGCAAGAAGGAGCTGCTCAAGACGAGCGGCGGCAAGTACGTGGCGCCGGTGAAGATCGAGGCCCGCCTCAAGGGGCTCCCGATCGTGCAGGAGGCGGTGGTCGTCGGCGACGCCCGCCACTTCTGCGCGGCGCTCTTCGCGCTCGACCCGGAGAACCTCGCCGCCTGGTGCCAGCAGCACGGCGTCGCGCCCGACGCGGCGTCCTCGCTGGTGCACGCCGCCATCGAGAAACACGTCGCCGCCGTGAACGAAGGGCTCGCCTCCTTCGAGAGCATCAAGAAGTTCCGCGTGCTGCCCGGCCCGATGTCGGTGGAGGGCGGCGAGCTGACGGCCTCGCTGAAGGTGAAGCGCAAGGTCGTGAGCCAGAAGTACGCGCACCTGATCGACGAGATGTACGAGTAGCCGGACGCCGGGTGCCGACGCGATAGGCTCCCGGATGCCCGCCCGACGCCTCCCCCTCGCGCTCGCCGCGTCGGTCGGGCTCATCGCCGTCGCGTTCGCGCTCGGCGTTCGTCCGCGCGCCGACCGGGCGTGGGCGGCCGACCACGCGCGCCAGGCCTGGGCCGAGATCGACGGCGACCGGCTCGTCGTCCACGACCTGCGCGCCGCGCGCTGGCGCTCCGCCGACGACGTGGACGTGCGCTGGGAGGACCGCACCTACGACCTGTCGCGGCTGCGCGACGCCTGGTACGTCGTCGTGCCCTTCGGCGAGTGGCGCGGCCCCGCCCACACGTTCGTGAGCTTCGGCTTCGGCGACGGCGCGTTCCTCTCGGTGTCCGTCGAGGCGCGCCGCGAGGCGGGCGAGGCCTACTCGCCGTGGCGCGGGCTCGCGCGGGGGTACGAGCTGATCTACGTCGTCGGCGACGAGCGCGACCTCGTGCACGCGCGCGCGGCGGTGTGGGGCGACCCCACCTGGGTGTACCCGGTGGCCGGCGAGGTCTCCGCCTTCCGCGAGATGCTCGTCGGCATGCTGGCGCGCGCGTCGCGGCTGCGGGAGTCGCCCGAGCACTACGACACGCTGACGAACAGCTGCATGTCCAACGTGGCCGACCACGTCGACGCCGTCGCCCCCGGGCGCGTCCCGCGCGGCTGGCGCCTGCTCTTGCCCGGCTACTCGGACGAGGTGGCGCTGGAGGCCGGCCTGCTCGCGACGGAGGGCCCGATCGAGGCGGCGCGCGCGCGGTTCCGGGTGAACGAGGCCGCGCGTCGCCACGCCGACGACCCCTCGTTCTCGCTGCGCATCCGCGAGGGGCGGTAGGGCGCCGCCGGGCTACACGGCCCCGGATGCCCGTCTCGGCTCGATACCGCGCGGATCCCCGGTGGCCCTCGCTCGGCGAGGGGTTCGCCGACGAGGTGACCCCCGCGCGTTTCCCGGCGCACGTGCTCCGCTGGCGCAACCAGCGGCACGCGGCCCGCGTCGGGCTCGACACGCTCGACGACGCTGAGTGGATCCGCGCCTTCGCGACCTTCGAGCCCTTGCCCGACAACCTCCCGCGCCCCCTCGCGCTGCGGTACCACGGCCACCAGTTCATGACCTACAACCCGCGCCTCGGCGACGGGCGCGGGTTCCTCTACGCGCAGCTCCGCGACGACCGGGGGCGCCTCCTCGATCTCGGCACGAAGGGCAGCGGCACGACCCCCTGGTCGCGCGGCGGCGACGGCCGCCTCACGCTCAAGGGTGGCGTCCGCGAGCTGCTCGCCACCGAGATGCTCGAGGCGCTCGGCGTCGACACGTCGAAGACGTTCAGCCTCGTCGAGACGGGCGAGTCGCTGCTGCGCTTCGACGAGCCCTCGCCCACCCGCGCGTGCGTGCTGGTCCGCCTCTCCCACGGCCACGTCCGCTTCGGCACGTTCCAGCGGCTCGCCCACCTCGGCGACCGCGCCGGCATGGCGCGCCTCCTCGACTACGCGATCGCCCACCACCACCCCGGCGCGCGCGGCCCCGCCGAGTTGTTGCGCGCGGTGTGCGCCGCCGCCGGCGAGACCTGCGGGCGGTGGATGGCCGCCGGCTTCGTGCACGGCGTGCTCAACACCGACAACATGAACGTCACGGGCGAGAGCTTCGACTACGGCCCGTGGCGCTTCGCCCCCGTCGCCGACCCGGCCTTCACCGCCGCGTACTTCGACGAGAACGGGCTCTACGCCTACGGCCGCCAGCCCGCCGCCGTCTACTGGAACCTCGAGCAGCTCGCCGGCGCGCTCTCGCTGCTCGGCGAGCCGCTCCGGGGCGCGCTGGACGGGTGGCGCGCCGCGCTCTTCGCCGGGCTCTCGCGAGGCACGCTCCGTCGCCTCGGCCTGCGGTCCGCCGGCGAGGCCGCCGACACCGCGCTCGTCGCGGGGCTCTACGCCTGGCTCGCCGCCACGCGCGCGCCGATCGACCGGGTGTTCTTCGACTGGTACGGCGGCGTGGCCCGGCCTTCGCCGCTCGACGCCGCCTACGCCGATCCCCGCTTCGCGGACGTCCGCGCCACGCTCGCCGCCTTCGCGCCCGCGCACCCCGAGCGCCTCGACGCGCCGTACCTGCGCCGCGACGCCCCCGTGGACGCGCTCATCGACACGGTGGAGGCGCTCTGGGCCGCGATCGACCGGGAGGACGACTGGGGGCCGCTCCTGCGCCACGTCGAGGTCATCCGGGAGCTGGGGGCGCTGCTCGAGGGTCCGGAGGCCCGCCTCCCGTGACGTCGCCGGGCGCGTGGTAGACCGGATCGCCCGTGCTCGCCCTCCTCCTCATCGCCTGCGGCGCGCCGCCTCCCGGGTCGCGGCCGCTCGTCGCGGCGCCGGCCGACGCGCTCGTGTCCGCGCGCCTCGCCCGGGGTCCGGTCGAGACCGACGACGTCGTGCGGGTGTACGGGACGTCCGAGGCGTCCGTCCACCTCCAGCTGCTCGGGCCCGGGCAGCGGCTGCCCGCCCACGTCTCGGACGCGGCGGCGACCTGCGTGCCGGTCACCGGCCGCGTCACGCTGGCGCGCGCGGGCTCGCCGGCGGCGCCGCTCACCGAGCCGACCGCCGTCCCCGCGGGGGCGTCGCGAGCCTGGGTGAACGAGGGCGGCGATCCCGCGGCGTTCCTCGTGTTCCAGCAGCCGGGCCGGGCGCGCGCGCGGTTCGTCGCGGACGAGGTCGCCGGGCGCGGATCGGGTCCCGCGGACCTGCGCGCGATGGTGGTGGACGAGCGGACCGTCCTGCCCGCGGACCCGGAACGCGACACCGTGCTCTACGTCCTCGCCGGGCGCGGGCGGCTCGCGCAGGGAGAGGGCGCGGCGGCGCTCGCCCCGGGCGTGATCGCCGCCTTCGATCGGCTCGCGCCCGTCGCGGTCGAGCCCGCGGAGCCGCTCTCCGTCCTCCTGTTCGAGCCCCGGCGCCCGCTCGCCGACGACGCCGGCGACGAGGCGCCCGCGACGCCGCCCCCGCCGGGCGCCGTAGTCGACCTCCGCGCCCGCCTCGAGGAGGCCCGCGACGCCGCGGACCTCGTGATCCCGCTGTACGCGTCGCCCACGGCGTCCGCGCACCTGCACGGCGTGGGCGGGCGATCGCTCGTGCCCCTGCACCTGCACCGGAGGACCACGGAGGCCGCGCTCGTGATCGGCGGCGCGCCCGAGGTCACGGCGGGCACGTGGACGCGCACCCTGCCGGCGCCCCTGCTCGTGATCTCGCCGCCCGGGACCCCCCACCGCTGGGCGAACCCCGACGCCGAGGTGCAGGGCAACCTCGTCTTCGCGGCGCCGCCCTTCGACGAGAACCTGTACGTCGAGACCGGCGACCCCCGCGCCGGCGACGCGCCGGCGACGATCTGGGACCCCGCGACCGCGCCGGCCCACGCGGAGCCGGTGGGCCTCGGGGGGCGGCTCCGCGCGCTCACGCTCGGGCCGGGCGAGACGGCCGACGTGCCCGCGGGCGTGGCTTACGCGGTGACCGGCGCGGCGCGCCTCGGGGCGGTGGACGTGCGCGCGGGGAGCGTGGTGGTGGGCCCGTCGGGCCCGATCACCGCGTCGGTGGAGACGCTCCTGCTGGTGCTCGACGACGAGGCGGCGCGCTGATCGCGGAGGCCGAGCGGACAGCGACTGCGACGAGGTGTGCAACGGCCTGGACGGCCGACCCCGCGTGGAACCCCGGCGCGATCGAGGCCGACTGCCTCGACCCCGACGACTCCGCCGCGAAGGCTCGGTGGGCTACGCCGACGGCGACGGCTTCGCGGCCTGCGAGGAGCGCGAAGACGCCTCCCCCGACGTGCGAGACCACGACGGCGACCACCAACATCGGCGGCGCCTGGGTGTTGTTCGGGACGGGCGAGTAGGGCCGGCCGCGCTCAGGGCGCGAACAACACCTTGCCGCCGCTCATCGCGCGCTCGTAGTCGGCGATGGCCGCGGCGTAGCCCTCGAGCGGCACGCGCGCGCGGATCTCGGTGGCGAGCGGGCCGCGCTGCATCGCCTGCGCCCGCATCAGCGTGGCGACCTGCCGCGGGAGCGACGTCCCGCGCACCCACGTGTACATCGTGAAGCCCTCGATGCGCTTGCCGCGGAACACGACGTCGTCGGGGTCGAAGACGGAGGGCGCGCCGGAGAGCGTGCCGTACACGCGGACCACGCCGCCGTCGGGCAGCGCCCGCAGGAGCGTCCCGGTCATCGGGCCCGCGACGGGGTCGAGCGCGAGCGTGGCCCCGAGCTCGCGGCAGAGGCCGGCGAGCTCGCCCTCGAAGCCGGGGGCGGCGCCGTCGACGACGTGGGGCGCGCCCAGCGCGCGCAGCGCCTCGCGCTGGGCCTCGCCGCGCACGACGTGCACCATCGGGAGCCCGCGGTGCAGCGCGAGGCGTGCGATCATCTTCCCGAGCGCCCCCGCCGCGGCGGCCTGCACGACCGCGCGGTGGCCCTCGGCGATCGCGCGCTCCACGAGAACGGTGGCGGTCAGCGGGTTGGTGAGCAGCGTCGCGCCCTCGTCGTCGGACACGCCCGCGCGCAGCGGCACGCAGCGCATCACCTCGGCGAGCGCGAGCTCGGCCCACGTCCCGCTCGTCGCGAGGGCCTGGAAGGCGACGCGCCGGCCCACCATCAGCCGCGCCAAAAGCCCGTCGCCCGCCACGACGGTGCCGCTCCCCTCGAACCCCGCCACGGCGCCCACGGGCTTCGGCACGTCGTAGGCGGCGCGCAGGGCGAGGAGGTCGTTCGGGTTGAGCGCCGCGCGGGCCACGCGCACGAGCACCTGCCCGGGCCCGGGCGCCGGGACCGGCACCTCCCGGAGCTCGACCGACGCGGCGCCGCCCTCGTGCCCGCGCACGACGAGCGCGCGCATCGTCGGGGGGACGGCCACCAACGCGTTCGAGGCAGGCAGGATCGCGCTCCCGGGGGGGCGGCGAGGGTACCACGCGTCGGCGTCACGCCGGGCGCGAGGCGGTCATGCGCCTGCGCCCGAGCCACACGGCCGGCAGCAGGAGCCAGGCGCCCCCGGAGGACGGCGACCCGCACCCGCAGGCGCGGAAGGCGTCGTCCGACGGCGGCGGGGTCGCCGCCGGGGGCTCGCCCGTGTCGGTGTCGCCGGGCGGGTGGGTGTCGGGGGGATCGCCGGTGTCGGGGTCGCCGGGCTGGTTCGTGTCGCCGGTGTCGGGGCCGGGTTGCTCGCCGGTGTCGCCCGGTTCGGGGTCGGCCTCGGCCCGGTACAGCAGCGCGCGGCCGGTGGTGGCGCTCCAGCCGGGCGAGCCCACGACGTACTCGCCGTAACCGTCGCCGTCGACGTCGCCGGCCCCCGCGACCGCGGTGCCCAGGGCGTCGAGGGCGGTGTCGCCGGTGAGCGTGACCGTGGCCGAGGTGGCGGTGCCGGTCGCGGAGCCGACGTAGACGTAGGCCCGGCCCGCGTCGCCGCCGTAGCCGGGCGCGCCCACGACCACGTCGGCGTAGCCGTCCCGGTCGAGGTCGCCCGCGCCGGCGACCGCCGCGCCGAACGCGTCGCCGACGGCCTCGCCGGCCAGCGACGTGGCGGGGGTGGTCGCGACGCCGGACGCCGAGCCGAGGAACACGTAGACGGCGGGCGGCACCGACGCGCCGTCCGAGGAGCCGGAGTCGGCGGGCGCCCCCACGACGAGGTCGTCGAAGCCGTCGCCGTTCACGTCCCCCGCGCCGTCCACGGCGGCGCCGAGCATCTCCCAGGCCACCGCGCCGGCGATCGTGGTGTCCACGGTGGCGTCCAGCCCGGCCGCGGAGCCGTGGAGGACGTGGGCGGCGCCCGCGTAGCTCGAGGGGTAGGGCGAGCCCACGACCACGTCGTCGTAGCCGTCGCCGTTCACGTCGCCCGCGCCGGCGACGGCGGTGACCGCGAGCCCGGACACGGCCAGCGCGCGGGTCGTGGAGAGGCCCGTCGCGGACCCGTGGTAGACGGCGAACGTGTCGCTGCCGTAGCCGCCGTCGCGCGACCCGACGATCACGTCGTCGTAGCCGTCGCCGTTCACGTCGCCGGCGCCGTCCACGGCGCTGCCGAACGCCGAGTACGCGTCGGTCCCGACGACGGTGGCGCCGCTCGTGGCGTCCACGCCGGCCGGCGAGCCCCGGAACACCCACGCGCGGCCCACGTGCGAGGCGTAGCCGCTGTCGCCCACGATCACGTCGTCGTAGCCGTCGCCGTCGACGTCGCCGGCCGCGGACACGTCGGCCCCGAAGGACACGGAGTCGCCGTCGCCCAGAAGCTCGGTGGTCGCGGTGGTGGAGAGCCCGCCGGCGCCGCCGTGGAAGACCCACGCGCCGAGGTAGCCGGCCGCGCCGACGACGACGTCGTCGTAGCCGTCGCCGTCGACGTCGCCGGCGCCGGACACGCTCGCGGCGAAGGACAGGGTGGTCACCCCCGCGAAGGTCGTGCTCGCCGTCGAGGCCGTGCCGCTCGCCGACCCGGCGTGGACGTACACCTTCCCCGCGCTCGATCCGTAGCCGTACGCGCCCACGGCGAGGTCGTCGTAGCCGTCGCCGTCGAGGTCGCCGGGGCGCGAGAGGCCGAGGCCGAAGTACGAGCTGGTGGCCTCGCCGGTGACGGTGGTGGTCGCGCTCGACGACACGCCGGCGGCGGCGCCCCGGTAGACGTACACGCGGCCGGTGCCCGAGTCGTAGCGGGAGGCGGCCACCGCGACGTCGTCGTAGCCGTCGCCGTCCACGTCGCCCCCGCCGGAGACGCGCTCGCCGTAGTGGTCGTCGCGGGACTCGCCGGCGAGCGTGGTGGTCGCCGTCTCGGAGACGCCCCCCGCCGAGCCGTGGAAGACGGAGGCGGCCCCGACGGCGTAGTCGATGGCGGGCGCGCCCACGATCACGTCGTCGTAGCCGTCGCCGTCCACGTCGCCCGCGCCGGCGACGGCGTAGCCGAGCTGCCCGAAGCTGCGCGACCCGTCGAGGTCGGTGGTGGCGGTCGTGGCCACGCCGCTCGCGGAGCCGTGGAAGACCGACGCGCGGCCCTTCTGCGTGGAGTATGCGTACGCGCCGACGATCACGTCCTCGTAGCCGTCGCCGTCGACGTCGCCGGCGCCCGCCACGTCCGAGCCGAACTTGTCGAGGTAGGTCCCGGTGAGGGTGGTGGTCGCCGAGGTGGCGAGGCCGGTGGCGGAGCCGTGGAACACGGAGACCGTCGCCGCCGCGAGCGAGGCGACGGCGACGTCGTCGTAGCCGTCGCCGTCGACGTCGCCGGCGCCGTCCAGCGAGCTCCCGAAATAGCTCGCCGCCGTCCCCGTGAGCGTGGTCGCGGGCGTGTCCGTGACCCCGGACGCCGCGCCGTGCAGGACGTGGACGGTGCCGGTGTAGCCGCCGGAGCCGAAGGCCGAGACGAGCACGTCCGCGTAGCCGTCGCCGTTCACGTCGCCCGCGGCGCCGACGCGGGCGCCGAGGAAGTCGTAGGGGGCCGCGCCCGTGATCGTAGCGACCGCGGTGGTGTCGAGACCGGTGGGCGAGCCCTCGTAGACGTAGGCCCGCCCGGTGTAGGAGAGGTAGGTGTACCCGCCGACGACGACGTCGTCGTAGCCGTCGCCGTTCGTGTCGCCCACGACCTCGAGGTCGGCGCCCAGCGCGCCGGTCACCGGCGGCGAGCCCTCCAGCGTGGCGACGGCCGTGGACCACACCGGGTCGACCGTCACGGGGTAGCGCGCGCCCGCGTCGTCGACCGACACGCGGAGGCCTTCGCCGGTGGCGAAGAGCCGCGCGGGGAGCGGGGTCCCCGCGGCGTCCCAGGCGACGAGCGCGCCGACGGTCCACGCGCGGCCGGCCGCGTCGACGACCTCCACCTCGCTCCCCGCCCCGTCGATCGCGAGCGCGCCCTCCACGGCGACGTCGAACACGAGGGGGCCCTCGCCGAGGGGGGCCGCGGCCACGGTCCAGCCGGACTCGAGGCCGTCCCCGAGGCCGATCCACCACTCGACGAGCCCGTCGCCCGCGTACTCGAGGCGGCGGACGCAGCGATCGCGGGTGTCCACCTCGGTCGTGCAGGCGCCGAGGGCGGGGCGGCGCGGCCCGGGCTCGGCGAGCGCGCGGGGCCGGCCCCAGGCGCGCGTCCGGATCGCGAGCGCGCCCTCGACGACGACGCCCTCGTCGTCGAAGCGCGCCGCGAGGCCCGCGGCGGGGAGGTCGGCGACGAACGCGCCGTCGCGGAGGGTGACGGCGCGCCCCTCCGCGGCGATGCGCGCGCGGACGACGGCGAGCCAGCCGTCGGAGACCGCCGCCGGGCGGGCGGGGACGGGGGCGGTCCCACCGCCGCAGGCGGCGAGCGTCGCGAGGAGAAAGACGGGCCGGCTCATGGAGGGGCCCATCCTACCCTGCACTACACTCGGCGCATGGCCGACCTCCCCGCGACCGCGCCCGTGCGCGTGTGGGCGCTCCCTCCCGTCTGGGGCGCGCCCAACCCCAGCCCGTTCGTCATCAAGCTCCTGACCTGGCTGCGCATGGCCGGCATCGCGTACGAGACGCCGCCGATGACGCGCCCGCCCGCCTCGCGCACCGGGAAGATCCCGTACGTCGAGCTCGCCGACGGGCGGATCCTGTACGACAGCGGGCTCATCGTCGAGACGCTGGCGGCGGAGCGCGGCGTGGACCTCGACGCCGGGCTCGACCCGCTCGCCCGCGCCCGCGGCCACGTGATCCGCCGCGCGTGCGAGGAGCACCTCTACTTCGCCGGCGCGTGGGAGCGCTGGCTGGGGGCCGGCGCGGAGCGCACGCGCGCCGACTACTTCCGCCACCTGCCCGCGCCGCTGCGGCCGATCGCCGCGTTCGTGGCCACGCGCAACATGCGGCGCAACCTCCACGGGCAGGGGCTCGCCCGCCACCGGCCCGAGGACGTCGTCCGCGCCGCGCGCGCGGACGTCGACGCGCTCGCCACCCTCGTCGGGGCGGGCCCCTACGTGCTCGGCGACACGCCCCGGACCGTGGACGCCACGGTGCACGGGCTCCTGTGGGCGCTGCGCTCGAACCCGTACGAGTCCGCCATGAGGGCCCTCGTCGAGGGCCACCCGAACCTCGTGGCGTACAGCGACCGGATGCGCGAGCGCTACTGGGGCGACTGGCGCTGACCTCGCGCCTCCGGGGGGAAGGTGGCCCCGGCGAACTCGCGCACGGGCTTCCCGTAGCGCCAGCCCTGGTGGAGCGCGCACCCCAGCGAGACGAGCGCGTCTCCTTCGCCGTCCGTCTCCACGCCCTCGGCGATGACCTTCAGCCCCATCTCGCCGGCGAGCCCCACCATCGCGCGGATGACGTGCTGCCGCGTGGCGTCGCGGTCGACGCCGCGGATGAGCGTCATGTCGAGCTTCACGATCTCGGGCTCGAGCAGGACGAGGCTCGTGAGCCCGGCGAAGCCCGCGCCGAGGTCGTCCACGGCGACGCGGTAGCCGAGGTCGCGCAGCGCCTTCGTGCAGCGGGCGACGTCGCCGATGCCATCCAGCGCGGCCCGCTCCGTGATCTCGAACACCACGCGCCCCGCCATCGCCGCGAGCGGGGCGTCCGCCAGGTAGAGCTCCTCGTCGAGCAGGTCGCGCGGATGGAGGTTGACGAACAGGAGCGTCTCCTGCGGCAAGCGCGCCGCGGCGAGGGCGACGCGGTGGCGCATCACGCGGCCGACGTCCTCGAGGCGGCCGATGCGGTCGGCGGCCTCGAGCACGTCGGGCGGGCGCGGCAACGCGCGCTCCTCGGTGCGCATCAGCGCCTCGTAGGCGAACACCCGGCGCCCCACGACGTCGACGAGCGGCTGGAACGCGGGCCACATCGTGTCGAGGGCGCTCTGGAGGCGCACCTCGAGCGACGCCCGGTCCGCGAGCTGCCCGCCCTCCTTCCCGGCGATCTCCATCGCGCGGCGCTTCAGCCGCGCGAACCCGTGCAGCCGCAGCGCGCGCCCGACCTCCGTCTCGAGCGCGCCGGGCTCGAACGGCTTCACCAGGTACGAGACGGCGCCGAACTCGATCGCGCGGATGGCCGTCGCGAGGCTGGGGTCGCCGGTCATGAGCAGGACGGGCACGTCCAGATCGGTGCGGCGCGCCACGCGTAGCACCTCGAGGCCGTCCGCGCCGGGCATCACGATGTCGGAGAGCACGGCGTCGAACCGCTCCCGGGCGAGCAGCCCGATCGCCTCGGTGCCGTCCGTCGCCTCGACCACGTCGTGGCCGACGCGGCGGAGCGAGCGCACGACGAGCCGGCGCACGCCGTCGTCGTCGTCGGCGACGAGGACGCGCCCGGTGATGGGGGTCGTGGCGACGCCGATGCGGGGCGTGGGCAGGCGGCCCCGGAGGGGCGCAGGGGGCGAGTCGAGGCGGGTCATGGGGCTCGTCTCCGGGTGAATCGGGTGAGGGTCTCGAGCAGGATCGGTCGATCCACCGGCTTGGTCAGGAAGGCCTCCACGCCGGCTTCGAGCGCGCGCTCCTCGTCGCCGCGCATCGCCAGCGCGGTGAGCGCGACGATGGGCACCCGCGCGGTGCCGGGGTCGGCGCGCAGCGCTCGGGTGACGGCGAACCCGTCGAGGCCGGGCATCGCGAGGTCGAGCAGGATCGCGTCGGGGAGGTCGGCGCGCGCCGCGGCGAGCCCCTCCGTGCCGTCCGTCGCGACACGGACACGGTAGCCGGCGGCCTCGAGGATGTTCTGCGCGAGCGTCCGGTTCATGTCGTGGTCGTCCACCACCAGCACGACCGGCGCGTCGTCGCCCGGCGCGACGGGCCGCGCGAGCGCCCGGTCCACGGCGGCGAGCAGCTCGCCCCCGGTGAGGTCACCCTTGCGCGCCACCGCTCGGGCACGATCGCGCAGGCGCGCGCGCAGGTCGTCCGTCAGGTCGGCCGCGGTGAGGACGAACAGGGGGAGGTCGCGCTGGGCGGGGTCGCCGGCGAGCGCGTCGACCACGTCGAAGCCGCTGGCGTCCGGCAGCGCGAGGTCGACGAGGACGAGGTCGGGGCGCGACGACCGCACGGCGGCGAGCCCCTCGGCGGCGGTGGCCGCGACCGTCAGCGCGTAGCCCGCCGGCTCGAGCACCGCGCGCAGGATCTCGGCCACGCGAGGGTCGTCGTCCACCACCACGATCCGGGCTCGCTCCCGGGTGGAGGCGAGGCGGCGCACCGTGGCGGCGAGGTCGCGCGTGGCTTCCCGCACCACCCGGTACCCGAGCGATCCCAGCACGTCTCCGGAGATGACCGGGGCGGGTCGTTCGGCGCCCGGCGGCGGCGGGGAAGACTCCACGATGGTGGCGGGCGCCCCTGTCGCGACGGGCAACGTGAAGTGGAACGTGGCGCCGCGGCCGGGCTCGGACTCCACGCCGATCTCGCCGCCCAGCATCTCGACGAGCCGCCTGCAGATCGCGAGGCCGAGGCCGGTGCCCTCGAACCGCTTCACCATGGGGCTCTCGCCCTGCACGAACGGGGTGAACAGGTGGGGACGCAGCTCCGGGGCGATGCCGGGCCCGGCGTCGCGCACCCAGAAGCGCACGTGGTCGCCGGCGAGATCGGCGCCGACGTGGACGTCGCCGCCCTCGGGAGAGAACTTGACCGCGTTCGAGAGCAGGTTGAGCAGGATCTGCCGGAGGCGGGAGGGGTCGCCCCGGACCGACACGCCCGGCGCGGGGGCCTCGTGTACGGTGATGCCACGTCGCCGGGCCGCGGGCGTGATCACCGCGCACGCCTCGGCGATCGCGCGCGCGGGCTCCAGGTCGGCGAGCGAGAGCGTGGTCTTGCCGGCCTCGATCTTGGAGAGATCGAGGATGTCGTTGATGAGCTCGAGCAGGTGCCGCCCGCTCGTGTGGATGTCCCGGACGAAGCGCGCCTGGCGGGAGCTCAACGGCTCGTTCCCGTCGTCGAGGAGCAGGTCGGAGAACCCGATCACCGCGTTGAGCGGCGTGCGCAGCTCGTGCGACATGTTCGCGAGGAACTGGCTCTTCAGCCGATCCGCCTCGCGGACCTCCCCGTTCTTCCGAAGGAGCTCGGCCTGCTGCGCGCGCAGCTCCTCGCCCTGGGCGAGGAGCTCCTCCCGCTGGCTGCGGAGCTCCTCGTTGGCGAGCTCGAGCTCGCGGGTGCGCGCCCTCACGCGGTCCTCGAGCTCGGTCCGCGCCGCCTCCACCGCGTCCGCCATCTCGTTGAAGCGGACGCCGAGGTGCCCGATCTCGTCGCGCGTGCGGACGTCGACGCGGCGGCCGGGCTCGCCCCGGGCGATCGCGTCGGCCGCGTCGGAGAGCGTCTTCACGGGGGACACGAGGCGCCGCGCCAGCGCGAAGCTGACGACCGCGGACAGGACCATCAGGCCGAGGCTCGCCCGGACCACCGCGCCCACGAGCTCCTGCACCGGCGCGTAGATGGAGGCCTCGGGGACGTCGACGAACACGGTCCAGGGCGCGGTGGTCGCCCGCCGCCCGACCGCGAGCGTCCAGACCTTCCCCACCGGCGCGAGGTGACGGAACGGCGTCGGGTCGGGCGAGGCCGCGCTCGCGCGCTCCGCGCGCTCCGGCGTCGGCACGACCTTCTCGAGCCGCTCGCGGGTGTCCGACCCGAAGCGCGCGTCCGCCACCAGCGCTTCCACTCGCGCGGGGTCGAGCGGGCCCGTGGGCACGAACACGAGGTCCTGCCGGACGCCGTGGGCGATGCGGACGCCGTCGGCGTCGAGCACCGAGGCGAAGCTCCCCTCGGCCACGGCGCCGTTCTGGTCGCGCACGAGCTCCCAGAGCGCCTCCGCGCGGGGGTACAGGGCGACCGCGCAGTCGCCGGCGGGAGACTCGACGGGGGCGACGTAGGCGATCACCGGGGCCCCCCCCACGGACTCGGGGACGAGGAAGGGATCCGAGACGAGGGACTCGCCGGCGCGGGCGCGCCGGAAGTAGGTCCGGTGCGCGACGGAGGCCCCCTTCGTACCCGCCTTCGTGACGGCGACGACGACGCCCGACGGGTCGAGGAGCGCGGCCGCGAACACGTCCGCGTCGGAATCCCACGCGGCGTCCAGGATGCCCTGCATCTCGTGGAGAGCCGCCGCGTCGCCCGCGCAGGCGCGGGACGCGACCGGGATGCGGGCGAACCGCTGCGCGGACGCCAGGTACCTCTGGTTGAAGGCGTCGACGCGTTCGACCGTGTTGTCGGCAGCCGCGCCGAGGAGGGCCCCGGCCTGCGCCTCCAGCTCCGCGCGCGCCGTCGCGTAGATGGCCGTGGCGCTCGCCCCGACCACGAGCGCGGCCCCCGCGAGGTGCGCGACCGTGAGCTTCGCGCCGAGCGACCAGCCCCGAGGAAGGCGGGTCATCCGCCCCCCCGGCGGCGGAACACGCCGCAGGCGGTCGCGACGCTCGGCCACGGCGAGAACGACGGCCCCACGGACGAGAGCGCCTCGGTGACCCCCACGACGAGCGCCCCGCCCGGCTCGATGACGCCTGCGAGGCGGGCGAGCGCCTTCTCCCTCAGCCGCCCGTCGAAGTAGATCATCACGTTCCGCACGAGCACGAGGTGGAAGCTGGCGACCACGGCCTCCGGCGGCGCGAGCGTGGGCCCAACGAGGTCGTGCGCCGCGAAGCGCAGGCCCGGGAGGGCCCCGCCGCGCACCCGGGCGAAGGGGCCCTCCCGCGTGACGAAGCGGGCCCGCAGGTCTTCCGGGGCCGCGTCGAGCGCGGCCGCGGCGTAGCGCCCCGCCTGCGCGACGGCGATCGCCGCGGCGTCGCGATCCGTGGCGACGAGGTCCCAGGCGTCGAGGGTGCCCGCCTCGCGCGCCGCCTCCAGCAGCATCGCGAGCGACCAGGCCTCCTCGCCGGTGGAGGTGCCCGCCGCCCAGGCTCGCACACGCCGGCCGAGCGCCGGGATCACCCGCGTCGCGAGGGCGTCGAACGTGTCGGCGTCGCGGAAGAACGACGTCACGGGCACGGCGATGGCGGAGATCAGCGCGGCCAGCTCGCCGGGGTCGCCGGCCACCACCGCGGGGTAGGACGGCACCTCCACCCCCCGCGCGCCCGCGCGCTGGGCGACCGCGCGCGCGATCGTCTCGCGGCGGTAGTCGCGGACGTCGAGCCCGCGTTCGTCCGCGAGCCAGGTGAGCACGTCCTCGAGGCCGTGGGGAGGGCGGCTCACGCGTCCCCGGACATCGGGAGGTTCATCCGGAAGCACGTTCCCCCGCCCTCGCGATCGAGCGCCTGCACGTCGCCGCCGTGCACGTTCGCGACCAGCCGCACGAGGTAGAGGCCGAGGCCGAACCCCCGCCCCGGGTCCCCCGTCCCGAACTTCTCGAACAGGTGCGGGCGCGCCGTGGCCGACACGCCCGGCCCCCGGTCCGACACGGAGAAGCTCACGCGGTCGTGCTCGCACGCGACCTCCACGTCGACCGTGCTGTCCCGCGGGGCGTGGCGGATGGCGTTGGAGAGCAGGTTCTCGAGCGCGCGCCCGACGAGCACGGGATCGACGACGGTGTGGATCTCCACCGGGGTGCCGGGGTTGAGCGTCACGCCGCGGGCGGCGGCCCCGGGGAGCACGCCCTTGAGCGCGTCGTCGACGAGGACACGCGCCGGCAGGCGGGCGCGGTTGGGGACGAGCCGCCCTTCCTCGAGGAGGCGGATCCGCAGCATGTCCTCCAGCAGCACGCGCATTCGACCGGCGCACTCGCTCATCAGGTCGAGGTCCTCCGCCTCGGCCCGCCCGCCGTTGCGCCGGAGGGCCTCGAGCAGCCCGAGGATCGCCGTGAGCGGGTTGCGGAGGTCGTGGACGGCCATCGACACGAGGTCGTCCTTCAACGCGGAGAGCTCGCGGAGGCGCTCGACCTGCTCGAGGATGAGGCGCTCCTGGGCGCGGATGCGCAGGAGGGAGCGCACCCTCAGCAGGAGCTCCCGGCGGTCGACCGGCTTGCTCAGGAAGTCGTCCGCGCCGGCCTCGAGCCCGGCGTTGCGGTCCTCCTGGCCGTCGAGCGCCGTCAGGAGCACGACCGGGAGGAAGGGGTCCGCGCGGCCCGCCTTCAAGGCCCGGCACACCTCGAGGCCGGACATCCCGGGCATCATCACGTCGAGCAGGACAAGGTCGACATCTTCGGCCGAGGCGGCGCTCAACGCCGCGGGGCCGTCCGCGGCCTCCCGTATTCGGTACCGATCCGCGAGCCACTCGCGCAACAAGGCCCGGTTTCGCGGGTCGTCGTCGACCACGAGGAGGGTCGGCGACGGGGGTGGCTCGGGATCAACGGGCATCCCGCGAGTTTGCTGCAGTGTGGCCGAATAGGCAAGGACACGCTCGGCAAGCTGTGGAGACTTCGCCCTCCCGCGGGCGCGCTACGCGGCGACCACCCCCGCGTCTTGGCGCCGTACATCGCACGGTCCGCGCGGTCGATCTGCGCGTCGCCGGACTCGCCCGGGAGGCGCAGCGCCACCCCGACGGAGCTCCTCGACCCGGTCGCGGCCGTGGCGCCGGGCGACGACGTGGTGCTGGTCGTCGGCTGGGCGACGCGGGCGAGGCCGCCGTGCGGGTGCCCGTGCGCGACGCGGCCGGTATCGCGCGGTGATCGCGCCGCGCATCCTGCTCGGAGTCTGGGCAATCTCCGCGCTGGTGGTGCCCACGGTCCTGATGGAGGACCACCTGCTGCCCCTCCCCGGCGTGGACGCCGTGCGCGAGCGGCTCGTGGAGGCGACGCGCGCGTGGGCGACGGCACGGTGGACCCCGCCCCGCTCGCCGCCGCCGGCTACACGCTGGAGCGCGTCGACGCGGCCGCGTACGCCGCGCGCTTCGGGCTCGAGGCCGCGCCGATCCTCGTGGTGCTCGACGCCGGCGGCGCGCTCGCCTACGCGGGGGGCTACTACGACGTCCCCGCGGCGGTGCGCGCGCTGGACGTGTCGTTGCTCGACGCGGTCCGCGGGGGCGAGCGCCCGGCGGCGCTTCCGGTGTTCGGGTGCGCGATCGACGCGGGCGGGTGAGGGCCGGCGCGGGCGCTTGCGACGGGAGGAGGCCGGGAGTACGGCGGCGACATGGCCCCGCTCCTCGACCTCTTCCGCGCGGTGTCGCCGATGCTCGGGCGAGCACTCGCCCGCGGGCAGCTCTTCCGCCCCCCGTGCGATCTGTTCGAGCCCCCCGACGACGTGCGCTGCGACTTCGACGTGCGCATCCCCGTGTCGGACGGCACGACGCTGGGCGCCCACGTGTTCCGCTCGCGCGCGGCGGAGGCGCGCGGCGAGCGCGTGCCCGTCGTGATGTGCGCGCACCCCTACGACAACCGGAAGATCGCCCGCCTCGGGGGCACGCCGGGCAAGGGCCCGCCGGTGCAGTACCGCGTCATCCCGCAGGAGGGGTGCGTGCGCTTCTCCACGGTGACGAGCTGGGAGGCGCCGGACCCGGCGTTCTGGGTGCCCTCCGGCTACGCCGTCGTGAACCTCAACCTGCCCGGCTACGCCGACAGCGAGGGCGCGCCGTCCATCTGGCGGGACGCCCAGGCGCGCGCCTACCACGACGCGATCGAGTGGGTCGCCGCGCAGCCCTGGTGCACCGGCGCGGTGGGGCTTTCCGGCGTGAGCTACCTCGCGATCACGCAGTACCACGTGGCCGCGTGCCGGGCGTACGGCGGCCGCGCGCCCCCCGCGCTCAAGGCCATCGCGCCCTGGGAGGGCTTCACCGATCCGTACCGCGACGTCGCGCGGCCGGGCGGCCTCGCCGAGGTCGGCTTCGGCACGTTCTGGTGGTACCTCGAGGTGCGGGAGACGCTCGCCTCGGAGGACGCCTTCCGCCGCGAGGAGGGCGCGATCCCCGTCGAGTGGCCCGAGGCGCACCCCTTCCTCGACGACTGGTGGCGCGAGAAGGCGCCGGACCTCGAGCGGATCGAGGTGCCGATGCTGGTCTGCGCGTCGTTCTCCGACCACGGGCTGCACTCGCAGGGCTCCATGCGCGCGTTCCTCCGCGCGGCGTCGCCGCACAAGTGGGTGTGGACGCACCGGCGCGGGAAGTGGGACGCCTACTACTCGCGCGAGGTGCAGGAGCTCACGCGGGACTTCTTCGACTGCTTCGTGAAGGGCGAGCGCGACAACGGCTTCCTCGACCGCCCGCGCGTGCGCCTCGAGGTCCGGCGCGACCGAGACACCGTCCACGCCGTCCGCGGCGAGCCGGCGTGGCCGCTCCCCCACACCGAGTGGACACGCCTGTACCTGCACCCCGACGGGGCGCTCCGGCCCACGCCCCCGGCGGCGCCCGCCGAGATCGCCTACGACGCCCGGACCGGCGCGGCCACGTTCACGCTCCGCTTCGACGAGGACACCGAGCTGTCCGGGCCGATGGCGGCGCGCTTCCACGTCGAGACCCGCGGCGATCCGCCCCCGCGGGACGCCGCCGTGTTCGTCGTCGTGGACAAGCTCGACGTCCGCGGGGACCGCGTGCCCTTCCGCGGCGCGGTCGGCCGCGACGACGACGCCGTCACGCGCGGCTGCCTCCTCGCGTCCCGCCGCGCGCTCGATGGGGCCGCGACGTGCGAGTGGTCGCCCGTGCACCGCCACGATCACGACGCCTTCCTCGCGCCGGGCGAGATCGCGCGGCTCGACGTCGCGCTCGATCCCAGCGCCACGTTCTTCGCGGCGGGCGAGTCCCTCCGGCTCACGGTGTCCGCCCGCGACGTCGCGGCGGCGGCCCCCTGGCGCAAGCGCTTCGCCCCGTCACCCGGCCGCCACGTCCTCCACCTCGGCGAGCCCCACGGGTGCCACCTGCTGGTGCCGCGAATCCCACCGGGAATGAGGTAGAATCCGGCGAACCCCGGAGCGAGTGATGGGCAAGGGACGCAAGGCGGCGACCCCGGCGATGGGCGGCGCCAGCGGAGGCGGCACGGCGCGGGCCACGCGGGACGCCGCGCAGGCGCCGGCGCAATCGCAGCCACGCGGCAATTCCCACCAGCAGGCGCAGGTGTCCGTGCCCGCCGCGGCGCCCGCCACGGGCGAGACGACCGCGGCGGAGGGCGCCGCGCTCAACGCCGGCCGCGACGCCTCCACGCGCGTGAACCCCACCTGGCTGTACGACGTGCAGGTGGCGCTCGGCGTGGACGTCGCCCACCAGACCGGCGCCTTCAACACGCCGACGCTCCGCGCGATGCGCGCGCACGTCGGGGATCCCAAGCTCACCGCCGCGTCCGCGCTTCAGGGGAAGGCCTTGAAGAAGCTCCGGCTCCTCGCGACGGGCGAGCCCACGCTCACGAGCGTGCACACCCAGCGGGAGCGCAGCGACGAAGCCGACGCCGACGCCACCACGCCCGCGGACGCCGCCGCCCAGGGCGCCGGCTACGCGAGCTGGGCGGACTGGAAGGAGGACTGGAAGTCCACGAAGCTCCTCGGCAAGTCCGTGACGGGCCACCCCGTCCTGCTCGCCCGCGTCGAGGCGGCGGACGCCTGGCTGCGCCGCAAGCACACGGGCAAGTCCGACGAGGAGATCCGCGCGGCCATCGGCTGGGACGGCGCGATCACGGGCCCCTACGACACGGACATCACGAAGGGGAAGAGCCACCTCCACACCATGGGGCTCGCCCTCGACATCGAGCCCGGCGACAACCCGTGGATCTTCCGGGGCAAGAAGGACCGGCGCAGCGCGAAGGACAAGGCCGCGAAGGGCGCGGCGCTCGAGAGCGACGACTGGTACGAGCGCTTCTTCGAGATCTGCACGCAGATGTACGGCGGCACGGCGCTCACCGCCTCGCAGCTCCACCAGACCGGCAAGGAGAAGTCGACCGAGGAGCTCTACGCCGTCATCGCGGGCACGAACGAGGCCGTGAAGCGCTACCTCGCGCTCGCGAAGCTCTCCGACGCGGAGATCGAGGCCGAGCTCCTGCTGCACGGGTACGCGGCCGCGGGGATCGACAAGGAGGTCGCCGCCGTGAAGTCCCGCGCCGCGATCTTCCACGACGCCAAGCGCGAGCAGGCGGACGACGACCAGATCATGGACATGTCGCAGGACATGGTGACGGCGCTCCGCGACGCGGGCGGGCTCGCCTGGGGCGCCGCGGACATCAGCGGCAACGAGAACGGCGACTTCATGCACTTCGACTGCCGGAACGACGGCGTGGGCCGAAAGGTCTACAACGCGGGCGCCGCCGCCCAGAAGAAGAAGGCGGAGGAGGCGAAGGAAGCCGCGAAGGCGGCGAAGGCGAAGGCGGCCGCGACGAAGGCGGGCGCCGCGGCGAAGTGACCGCGGAGCCTTGCCACGCGGTAGACTCCCCCGCGGATGATCTGGCTGTTGCTCATCGCGGGTTGCCCCTGGGTGGACGAGTCGACCCACGCCGCGTCCTTCGACCGCGACGGCGACGGCGTCTCCTGGCCCGACGACTGCGACGACGAGGACCCGGTGCGCGCGCCCGACAACGTCGAGGTGTGCGGCGACGGCGTGGAGAACGACTGCGAGGACGGGGCGCCCGACTGCGGGCTCGCCGGCGAGATCGACCCCGCCGCGCTGCCCCTGCGCTACGACGGCGCCACGAGCTCGCGCTTCGGCTGGTCCGTGGCCGCGGGCGACGACGTCGACGGCGACGGTGTCGAGGACGTGCTGGTCGGCGCTCCCGGGGAGGAAGGCGACGCCGGCCGCATCCACGTCCTGTTCGGCCCCGTCGACGACCCCGACGATCTCGAGACCACGGCGGGCGACCTCTCCGACCCCACGGGCGAGGACTACCTCGGCTACGCGGTCGCCCTCCCCGGCGACCTCGACGGCGACGGCGCGGGCGACCTCGCCTTCGGCTCCCCGAGTCACGACGTCGGGGGCGAGGACAGCGGGCGCGTCGACTTCTACATGGGCCCGATGGAGCGCGTGCCCGACCCTCGCGCGGACACGTGGTGGTTCGCCTTCAGCGAGCCCGGCGCGCTGGCCGGCTATCGGGTGACGGGCGGCGGCGACGTCGACGGCGACGGCCTGCCCGACGTGGTCACCGGGATGCCGGGCTACGCCGCCGCGGCGACGTACGGCGGAGGCGCGGCGGTCTCCGCGTGGGATCCGGACCGCGGCCAGGTGACGATCGGCGCGCCGATCCGCGGCACGGTCGAGGACCAGGGGCTCGGCACGGGCGTGGCCATCCTCCGCGACTACGACGGCGACGGGATCTCGGACGTGGCGGTCGGCGGCGGCGGCGCCGTGTCGACGGGCCAGGCGTCCGCGGGCGTCCTCCTCCTGTTCCTCGGCCCCCTCGAGGGCGATCAGGAGAGCGAGGACGCCGACGTGTCCATCCCCGGCGACCGTGCGGGCGACCACCTCGGCACGGCGGTGGCGGCGGTCGGCGACACCGACGGCGACGGGCTCGACGACCTGATCGTCGGCGCCGTCGGCGCGGGGCGGGCGTGGGTGCTCGGCGCCGGCGCGCGGGACGACCTCGGCGAGGCCATCGTGCGCGCGGACGGGCCCGAAGGCGAGGCCACGGGCGAGGAGGTCTTCGCCGCCGGGGACATGGACGCCGACGGCGTCCCCGACGCCGTGGTGAGCGCGATGGAGATGGGCGTGTCGAAGGCCTGGATCCTGCCCGGGTCGGCGCGCGGGACCGTCGACCTCGACACCGGCGCGACCCGGATGGCCGGCACCCGCGGCGCCTACTTCGGCCGCGGGGCCTCGCCCGCCGGCGACCTCGACGGGGACGGCGCGCCCGACCTGCTCGTCGGCGCGCCCTTCGACGCGTCGACCGGCGTCGTCACGGGCGCGGTGTACCTCGTCCCGGGCGCGCCGGGGCTCTGAAGCGTCACTCGGGCTGGCAACGCCGGAACGCGCGGTTGCAGCGGAGCGTGACCGTGCCGCCGGCCACGACGGTGACCTTGCCGCTCTCGACCCGCTGCCCCTCCTCGAACTCCGCCTCCACGCGGAAGGTGCCGGCGGGCACGGGCGCGCTGGCGACGTGCCGTCCCCCGTCGCCGGAGAGCCACACCGGGACGTCGTCGCCGACGACGCGCACGCGCCCCGTTCCGGCGGGCGGCGCGGCGGCGGCGCGCTTCGATGGAGCACGCGCCTCCTTCGGGGCCGGCTTCGCGGGCGCCTCGGCGGGGGCGGCCGCGGGCGGGACGGTCGCGACCGCCACCTCGGCCTGCGTCGGCGCGGGCGGCGAGAGCGGCGGCGACGCGACGACGACGGGGGCGGGCGCCTCCGGGAGCGCGGGGTCGGGCTCCTCGGGGCTGGCCACGACGGCCACGACGGCCGCCGCGCCGGCCAGCACGACGCCCGCGCCCACGACGATGCCGATCCACCGGGATCGCGTCGGGACACGCGTGGCCAGCGTGACGTCCGGCGGGGTCCGCGTCACCGTCTCGGAGCCTTCGGCGAGCACACGGCCGACGAGGCCGTCCTCGCCGTCCGGCAGGGCCTCGCCGGCGATCGGCGGGATGGCGCTCTCCGCCCAGTCGCGCAACGACGGGCCCCCGAGCTGCCGGCGGAGCTCGAGGCACCGGCGCTCGGCGTCGCGCGCCGTGGGCCGCCTGGATGCGTCGAACGCCAGCATCTCCTCGACCAGATCGAGCACCCCGTCGACGTTCCCCTCGCCGGTCGGCAGCTTGTCGCGCAGGGTGCGCAGGCCGGCGTCGAGCCGGGCCTCGTGCGACGCGGGGTTCGCCGACGTGCGCCCGAAGTGGCAGCCCGCCAGCAGGTGGTAGAGCACGATCCCGAGCGCGTAGACGTCGCCCGCGGCGGTGTACACGAGGTCGTGCCGCTCGGGCGACATGTAGAGCTCGGACCCGAAGTGGACCTCGCGCGTCTCCGACTCGCGGCTGTCGAACTCGGCGCGGGCGATGCCGAAGTCGAGGACCTTCACCTCGCCGACGGGCGTGACCTGGATGTTGGCGAGCTTGATGTCGCGGTGCAGGACGTGGAGCGGTCGCCCGTCGGGGCCCGGGCTGGTGTAGGCGACGTGCAGCGCGCCCGCGACCTCCCCCACGATCTCCAGCGCGACGCCGATCGGCACGCGCGTCGCCTCGCACATCCGCTTGAGGTTGACGCCCTCGACGTACTCCATCACCACGGACCAGCGGCCCGCGAGGCGGACGAGGCCGTCGGAGTGAACGAGCGCCCGGTGGCGGAGCAGGCCGAGCATGCGCGCCTCGTCGCGCAGGCGCACGGCGACCTCCTCCGTGTCCGCCATCTCCGGGTTCAGCACCTTGATGGCGACGAGCTTGGAGAAGCCCTGGGCGCCGATCACGCGCGCCCGGTAGACGGTCCCGAAGCCGCCTCGGCCGAGCGGGGCGAGGATCTCGTAGCGGCGGAGGTCGCTCGTCACCGCGGGACCCCTCGGGATCCCCGAGCCGGGGGCATGGGCGCGACCATACCACACGCCCCCCGCACGTCATTCCGCCCGGCAGAGGGAGAACGTGGCGCTGCACGTCACGCGGACGGCACCGCCGGCCACGGCGACGACCCGCCCGGCGGGCACCCACCCGCGTCCGGGGAAACGAGCCTCCACGCGGTACTCGCCGGGGGGGACGGCGCCGGGCGCGTAGCGGCGGTCCGGCCCCACGAGCGCGATCTCCTCGGCGTCGCCGGCCACCGTCACCGTCGCGGAGGTCGCCGGGCGGGTCGGGCGGGCGGGGGACGGGCGGGACGGAGGCTCGGCGGGCGCGGGCGGCGTCGGCGCCGGAGGTTCGGGCGCGGCCGGCACGGGGGCGATCGCCGCGGGTCGCGGAGGCTCGGCGGAGGCGGCGACCACGGGCGCGGGCGGCGGGCGCGTGAGCCACGCCGCCAGGCCCACGGCGAGCAAC
>JBMOQZ010000077.1:0-3196 GCA_049322475.1 Myxococcota bacterium
CCGACGCCGAGCGCCGCGAGGAGGCCGCCCGCCGGCGTGCGCGCGCGGACGGCACCGTCGGCAAGACCGTGGGGGGCGCGGGGCTGCTCGCCCTCGGGGCCGCCGGCGGCGTCGGGACCGTGCTCGCCTTCGACAGCACCTCCCAGGCGTACGTCGCCTACGAGGCGAAGGTCGACGCCGCGCGCGGCGACCGCCTCCAGCAGAAGAAGGCGGACGAGTACTACGATCAAACGGTGGTGCCGCGCCGGAACCTGATGTATGCCGCGGGGGCGGGCACCGCGCTGTTCCTCGCGGGCGGCGTCACCGTGCTCCTGCTCGACGAGGGCGGTCCCACCCTCGCGCCTGTCCCGGGCGGCGCCATGCTCGGCTACACGGTCTCGTTCTGATGTTGCTCGCGCTCACGGCCCTCGCTCACGCCCAGGACGGGGGGAACCTCACCGATCTCGTCGCCGACGCGAAGAAGGCGGTCGCCGAGGCCGACTTCGCCGCCGCGAAGACCCGGCTCTACGAGGCCGAGGGCTACATGCCCCGCGCCGCGGTGCCCCTCCCCGGGGAGCTCGTCGCGCAGGTCCCGTTCCTCTTCGGGGTCATCTCCTGGCAGGAGGGCGACCGCGAGGTCGCGATGGGCTGGTGGCGCAAGGCCGTCGTGATGGCGCCCCAGATGGCGCCCGAGCGCGCCGCCTTCCCCGACATGGAGGCGCAGGACGTCTTCCACGCGATCGCCGAGGAGGTCCGCTCCGGCGACGAGGTGGTCCTGCCGGTGCCCGGCGACGCGCCGGGCTCGTTGTGGATCGACGGCGTCGAGCGCATGGACGGCGACAGCGCGCCGCTCGGCCGCCACCTCGTCCAGGTGCGCTGCGCGGACGACCGCGTCACGGGCGCCTGGCACGAGCTCGGCGCCCCGCCCGCCGACTGGTGGTCCATCTGCGAGGGCGGCACCTACGCCACCGCCACGAAGAAGTCGAAGCCCTCGAAGTCCAAGCCCGCCTCCAAGCCGGTCGCGGAGGAGGAGGAGGACCTCGACGCGCCCGATCCGAAGGCGAAGTCCACCAAGTCGTCGTCGTCCGGGAGCGCCAGGAAGAAGAGCGGGGGCGGGGCCGGCAAGGACATCGCCGGCATCTCGCTGATCGCGGCGAGCGCCGCCGGCGGCGTCGCCACCTGGGTGACCTACAACCAGGCGTCGCAGGCCTACGACTCCTGGGAGGCCAAGAAGGACGCCGTCGCCGAGAACCCCGAGCTCAAGCCCGCCGAGTACCGCACCGACGTGTTGATCCCGCGGATGAACCTCTTCTATGCGACCGCCGGCGGCACCGCGTTGCTCCTCGCCGGGGGCGTGACGCTCGTCCTGGTGGACGAAGGCCCGTCCGTGGCTCCCCTTCCCGGCGGAGGCGCGATCCTCTGGAACGGGCGGTTCTAGCGCTCCTGCTCTTCGCCGGCTGCGCGCGCGCGGCCGACCGGGGCGAGGTCGACGGCCTCTGCGAGGCCTCCACCATCGTGCCGTGGATGGGCGGCTGGCTCGTGGGCGACAACGAGACGCCCGACCGCCTCTTCCGCTACGACCGCGACATGAAGCGGCTCGCCGACGTGCCCATGCGCTGGGAGGTCGACGACCTCGAGGCCCTCGCGCCCACGTCCGACGGCGCCCTGTGGGTGGTGGGCAGCCAGAGCGCCAACAAGGACGGCAAGGTCCGCCCCTCGCGCGAGCGCATCGCCCGCCTCTCCCAGCGCCTCATCACCCCGGACCTGACGGCGTGTGGCCCCTGCGTCGCCGCGCGGGGGGTGGCCCCGAACCGCGGCGGGCTCAACGTCGAGGGCGCCGTCGACGTCGGCGGCAAGCTCTGGCTCGGCCTGCGCGCCCCGCTCGTGGGCGGCAAGGCGCTCCTCGTCGAGACCGACGAGGGGAAGGCGTCGCGCTTCCTCGAAGTGGACCTCGGCGGCGCCGGCATCCGCGAGCTCGTGCCCTGGCGAGGCGGCGTGCTGGCGATCACCGGGCCGGTCGACGACACCGCCGCGGACCACGGCCTCTGGTGGCTCGCGACGATCGAGTCCGCGCCCGTGCGCCTGCCCGTCTCGCTCCCGCCGCGCACCGAGGGGCTCGCCGTCGCCGACGACGGCCAGGCCATCTGGGTGACCGACGGCGACGGCAAGGCCGGCGACAAGTGCGAGGAGCCCGCGCGGTGGGGCCGGGTGACGGTACCGGCGCCGCCGTGACGACCGGCTTCGCCAACCCCTGGGAGCACGTCCGCCTGCTGTCGGACGCGCCCCGCAACGACGCGATGATCGCGCTGCTCGCCCGGCGCGCGCCCGGCGCCCGCGTGCTGGAGGTGGGCTGCGGCACGGGGCTCCTCTCCTGTGTCGCGGCGCGGCTGGGCGCGACGCGGGTGTTCGCGGTGGAGCCCACGCCCCTCGCCGAGGTCGCGCGCGCGCTCGTGGCCGAGAACGGTCTCGCCGGTGTCGTCGAGGTGGTGCGGGCGCGCGTGGAGGACGTGCCCCCGCTTCCCGTCGACCTCGCCTTCTCCGAGCTGCTCAACGCCGATCCCTTCGTCGAGGGCGTGCTCCCCGCGATGGACGCCGCGGCCGCGTGGGGCGGCCGCCTCGCCCCGCGCCGCCTGCGCGTCTGGGCAGCGCTCGCCCGCGCCGGCGGGTCCGCCCGCGAGTACCGCGCCGCCCGGGCCGAGGTCCGCCGCCTCGGCGACCGCCACGGCCTGCGCGTGGGCGCGCTCGAGGGCGCGCTGGCGACCCGCGAGGCGTACGTGACCGTGACCGCCACCGAGTCGCCGGTCGGCCCGCCCGTGCTGGTCTGGGACCTCGCGCTCGGCGCGGGCGAGCGCCCATCGGACCGGGCGGTGACGCTCTCAGCGAGCGAGCCCGGGCCCGTCGCCGGGGTTCTGGTCTGGTTCGAGGCGGAGCTCGACGACGAGCTCGTGCTCGCCAACCCGCCCGGCGCCGGGGGGCACTGGGGGCAGCTCCTCGCGTCGTTCGCGGAGGAGCGGGGCGTGCGGGCGGGGGAAGGGGTGCACGTCGAGATCGGGGTCCGCGACGGGGGCGTGACCGTCCGCGCCTAGATCTCCCTCGGATCCACCAGCCTCCCCGCCACCGCCGCCGCCGCCGCCTGCGCGGGCGACACGAGGTACACGGGCCCCGGCGCCCCCTCACGCGGCGCCGTCCTGGGCGCCGCTCCGGGGGCGGGCTCGGA
>JBMOQZ010000078.1:0-28948 GCA_049322475.1 Myxococcota bacterium
CTTCAACCGCTCCGGCCGCGCCGTGGCCGTCGTGGACGTCGCCGTCCTCGGCGGGCTCGCGCCGTCGCCCGCGCGCCCCGCGTGGGTCGTGGTGGTGGAGACGCCGCAGGGTCCGATCGGGCTCTGCGCCGATGGTCCCCTCGACGAGGTCCGCGCCTCGCCGCCGCCCCGCAACGGGGAATTGCTCCTCGACCTCGGCGGCGACACCTGGCTCGTGGACGTCGCGCGGCTCGCGCCCGCGGCCGAGGCGGCGTTGTCCGGGGACTCGGTCGCGGTATAGTCGGACGGCTTGGACAAGAGTCGCTACCGTGCCCTGTTCGTGGAGGAAGCCCGCCGCGTGATCGGCAACGGCGAGGTACTCGTGTCGGACGCGGGCGCGCTCGCCAGCAACGTCAACGCGCTCCACCGCTGCTTCCACACGCTGAAGGGCATGAGCGCCACGATGAACTACGGCGCCACGACCCTGCTCGCCCACGCGCTCGAGGACGTGTGCGACGGCATCACGCAGGAGCGGTTGTCCGCCGACGAGGCCATCGCCGCCCTGTTCGTCGAGGCGCTGGACGCGCTCCGCAAACAGGTCGACCAGATCGAGGCCGGCGCCGAGCCCGAGCCCGACGCGCACATGGAGCGCCGCATCCGCGAGCACCTCCAGTCCGGCGCGACGACCGGCTTCCGTCTCCTCGTCCCGGCGCTGGAGGACGAGCCCACCACCGACGAGGCGAGCCTCCCGCGCACCGAGGACGCCGTCGGCGCGATCGCGGAGATCCTCGCCACGTGCAATCGCCTGCGGGAGCTCGCGAACGGCGCGCCGCCCATCGTGCGCGAGGTGGGGCGCCTCGAAGACGCCGCGCGTGGCCTCTACCAGCGCCTCGTCGAGCTGCGCCAGGTCCCCTTCGGCACCGTGATCCCCGCGCTCCGCCGCCACCTCCGGCACGTCTGTCGGGAGCACGGGCGGGACGCCGTGCTCGACAGCCAGGGCGAGGACCTCCTCGTCGATCCCGACGTGCTGGTGCCGCTGCAGGCCGCGCTGGTGCAGCTCCTCAACAACGCGGTCATCCACGGCATCGAGCCGCCCGCCGACCGCGTGGTTGCGAACAAGCCCGCCGCCGGTCGAATCGGGCTCCGCGCCGAGCGCGCGGGCGGGAAGCTCCTCATCCGCCTCTCCGACGACGGGCGCGGCCTCGACGGCGCGCGGCTGCGCAAGGTCGCGGGCATCCCCGACGGCGATCCCGTCGCGCTCGCCACGATGCCCGGGGTCTCCACCGCGATCCGGGTCGACCATCACGCCGGGCGCGGGCAAGGGCTTCCCGCCGTGCTGCACACGATCGATCGGATGGGCGGCACCGTGGAGATCTCGAGCCTGCCCGCCCGCGGCGTACGCGTGCACCTCGAGGTGCCGGTGCAGACCGACCTCGAGGAGCTCGTGCTCGTGCAGGTGGGGCAGGACACCTACGGGCTGCTCGCCCGTCAGGCTCGCCCCATCCCGCCCGAGGTCGACGACGTCCCGCCGCTGCTCGGCCTCCCCGTGAACGGGCACGCCACGCTCCAGGTCCGCGGGCGCGACCACGTGCGCGTCGATCGCGTGCTCGGCTCCGTGTCCGCCATCGTGCGGCCCCCGCCATTCCCGTTCACGCACCTGAACCCGGTCGTGGGCACCACCGTCGCGCCGGACGGACGCATCCTCTTCGTCGTCGACGCCAGCTGCCCGACGCGCCCGGAAGGCGCGGGGGGGAGCGCCGCCTGAACGCCGTCGTGCTCGAGGCGGAGTGGGACCCGCGCCCGGATTACCAGCCGACCGAGCGCGAGCTGGCGACCGGCAAGGCGACGATGGCCTCGCGGGTCTTCCGCAACCCCCGCTTCCTGCCGGCCGTCGTGCCCGACCCCGCCTGCGGGCGCGACGAGGTCGTGCTGAAGGTGCGGGCGTGCGGCGTGTGCGGCAGCGACACCCACTGCTACGAGCACGACGCCGACGGCTACGTGCTCTTCTCCGGCCCGGTCCGCGTGCCCTGCATCGTGGGGCACGAGTACACCGCGGAGGTCGTCGAGGTGGGGCCCGACGTGCGCGATCTGCGCGTGGGCGACCTCGTCGCGGGCGAGGGCATGCTCTCCTGCGGCGTGTGCGAGGCGTGCCGCCGCGGCCAGCCGAACCAGTGCCCCCGCCTCGACATGCTCGGCTTCTCGGCGCCGGGCGCCTTCGCGGACTACGTCGCCTCGAAGGAGCGCTTCCTCTGGAGGCTCGACGGGCTCGCCGACGCCCTCGGGAGCGCGGACGAGGCGCTGGAGCTGGGCGCGCTGATCGAGCCCGTGGCGTGCAGCTACAACGGGATGTTCGTGTCGGCGGGCGGCTTCCTCCCCGGCGCGCACGTCGCCGTCTTCGGGTGCGGCCCCATCGGCCTCGGCGCGATCGCGCTGGCGCGGGCGGCGGGCGCGGGCACGATCGTCGCGTTCGAGACCGTGCCCGAGCGCCGCGCGGTCGCGAACGCGATGGGCGCCGACGAGGTGTGGGACCCGCGGGAGGTCTCCGCGGCCGACGCCATCCGCGCGATCAGCCGCGGGTGGGGCGCCGACATGGTGGTCGAGGCCGCGGGCGCCGCGCTCCACACGATGCCGGAGATCGAGCGGGCCTTCGCGGCGGGCGGGAAGATGGTCTACCTCGGGCGCACCGGGCTGCGGGCCCCCGTCCTGCTGGACGTGCTCGTGACCCAGGCGGCCCACATCTCGGGGGCTCGCGGGCACTCGGGCGGCGGCTGCTTCCCCGGGATCCTGCGCCTGCTCGAACGACGCCGGCTCGCGCTCGCCCCGATGATCACGCGCCGCTACCCGTTCCGCGCGTGCGTCGAGGCCGTGGCGAAGAGCACGGATCGCACCGACGCGAAAATCCTCCTGAGATACGAGTGATCGTTCCGTCCCCGTGTCGGCACGAGGTGCGTTCGGCGCGTTGACTCACGCGTCGGCGGCGTGCTATTCCGCACGGGGTTCCCCGCATCCGGTAGGAGTACATGGGCAAGGCGATCGGCATCGACCTCGGGACGACGAATTCGTGCGCAGCGATCGTCGAGAGCGGAAAGCCGAGGGTGCTCACCTACAAGGGCGGGGCGACCACGATTCCCTCGGTCTTCGCGATCAACGAGAAGGGCGAGCGCCTCGTCGGTCACGACGCGAAGCGCCAGGCGGCCCTCAACCCGACGAACACCGTCGCGGCCGCGAAGCGCCTCATCGGCCGCAACTACCACTCGAAGACCATCGAGAAGATGCGGCAGGTCTTCACCTACGAGCTGCTCGAGGGCGAGCAGAACGAGGTGCTGATCAAGGTGAAGGACCAGGTCTTCACCCTCGAGCAGATCTCCGCCGCGATCCTCCGCAAGATCAAGGAAGTCGCAGAGGACTCCCTCTCGGCCGAGGTGGACCAGGCCGTCATCACCGTCCCCGCCTACTTCAACGACCGGCAGCGCCAGGCCGTCCGCGCCGCCGGCAAGCTCGCGAACCTCAAGGTCCTCCGCGTCCTGAACGAGCCCACGGCCGCGGCCCTCGCCTACGGCCTCGGGAAGAACCTGAACCAGCGCGTCGCGGTCTACGACCTCGGCGGCGGCACGTTCGACATCTCGATCATCGACATCAAGGGCCGCATCTTCGAGGTCATCGCGACCGGCGGCGACACCTTCCTCGGCGGCGTCGACTTCGACGATCGCCTCATGCAGTGGGTCCTGGAGCGCTTCCACACGGACCACCACATCGACCTCTCGTTCGACCGCAGCGCCGTCCAGCGCATCCGCGACGCCGCGGAGGCCGCGAAGATCGAGCTGTCGAGCACGATGCGCACGCGCATCCACATCCCGTACATCGCCAACGGCGACGACGGCCCGCTCGACATCGACCTCGAGATCACCCGCGAGAAGCTCGAGGAGCTCACGGGCGACCTCGTCGAGCGCACCATCCAGAACACCGAGCGCATCCTCCGGGAGGCCGGCTCCAGCAAGACGCAGATCGACGAGATCCTGCTCGTCGGCGGCCAGTCGCGCATGCCGCTCGTCCAGAAGCGGGTGTCCGACTTCATCGGCAAGCCGCCCTGCCGCGGCGTCCACCCCGACGAGGCCGTCGGCATCGGCGCCTCCATCATGGCGCACTCGCTCGCCGGGTCCTCGCCCGACGACATGACGCTGCTGGACGTCTTGCCGATGCCCATCGGCATCAACAAGGTGGACGGCACGATGCACGTGCTGTTCCCCAAGAACCAGCCGCTCCCCGACTACAAGACCCGCACGCTGACCACCTCGAAGGACAACCAGCGCTCGATCATGCTCCGCATCTACCAGGGCGAGAGCCAGATGTGCGCGGAGAACGAGATGCTCGGCACCTTCGTGTTCTCGGGCATCCGCCCGGCGCCGAAGGGCAAGGTCCAGATCGAGGTCACCTTCCACATCGACAGCGAGGGCATCCTCAACCTCACCGCGCGCGACAAGGCGACGGGGCAGACGGTCGAGAGCACGCTCAAGCTCGGCAAGGGCGACCCCGACAAGGACGGCGGCGCCAAGAAGGAAGAGAAGGCCGCCGCCGCGCCCGCCGCGCCCCCGCCGATGCCGCTCACCATGCCCAGCTCTTCGCTCGCGCAGTCGATCGGCGGCGACGAGTCCGCCGCGGCGAAGCCCGCCGAGCCGAAGAAGGACGAGGCCGCCGCCGCGGAGCCCGCGAAGGGCGAGCCGAAGAAGGAGGAGGCGAAGGCCGCCGACCCCTCCACCAACGGCGTCAAGAAGGACGAGAAGCCGGCGGCCGCGCCCGCGTCGGCCTCGCCGGGCGTGTGGGCCAAGGTCTCGGGCTGGTTCAAGGGCCTGTTTGGCGGAAGCTGACGCGGGGCGTCGTCTCCGCGAGGACGTCGTCTTCGTCCTCGTCCGCCCGCTGCAGTCCGGGAACGTCGGCGCGGTCGCGCGCGCCATGAAGAACATGGGCCTGCGGCGGCTCGCCGTCGTCGCCCCGCGCGCGTTCGACGTGGACCGCGCGCGCTGGATGGCGCCGGGCGCCGTCGAGCTGATCGACGGGGCCCGCTGGTGCGGCACCGTCGCCGAGGCCGTCGCCGACTGCCACTTCGTGGTGGCGACGACCGCCCGGGGCCGTCACCAGGACTGGCCCGCGCACGACCCCGAGGGGTTCGCAGCCGCGAGCCTCGAGCGGGCCGGCGCGACCGCCGTGCTCTTCGGGCCCGAGGACTCCGGGCTCGCCGCGGAGGACCTGCTCCACGCGCACGCGCTGCTGCACATCCCGACGGACGAGCACGCGTCGCTGAACCTCGCGCAGGCCGCGCTCCTCGTCGGGCAGGCGCTGTTCGCCGAGGCGCGCCGCCGCGGCCACCTCCCGCGCCCCGAGGGGACGGGTCGCCGCGGAGGGCCCGCACGCGGCGCGCCCCCCGGCCCCACCGAGCCCCGCGTGCCCGCGCCCGCCGGCGCGCTCGACCCCCTCGTCGCGGAGTGGCTCGAGACGCTCACGATGGCGAACTACTTCCGGGGCAAGAACCCGCCGCTGTCCGAGGTCACGCTCCGCCGCATCTTCGCCCGCGCGGAGCTCGACGCGAAGGAGATCTCGGTGTTGAGGGGGATGTTGAAGAACATCCGGTGGCGCTTTCGGAATCCGGGCGCGTGAGGGCGCCGCCGCTCACTGGGCCTTGTACTGGATCGCCATCCCCCGGTTCCCCACCGCCCACACGTTCTGGCCGTTGATGCCGTGCAGCGCGTAGAGGTTGTTGTCCACGCCCGTCGGGAGGGTGGTCCAGGCGCCGCCGTCCCACACCTTCGCGACGCCGTTGTTGCCGGCGACGTAGACGGCGCCCGGCTCGGGCGCGAACACCGTCCAGAGCGCCACGGTGGTGCCGGCGTCCGACGGGGTCCAGCTCGTGCCGTCGAAATGCAGGACCGTCCCCTCGTTGCCGACGGCCCAGAGGTCGCCCGCGATGCCGTCGACGGCGTGCAGGTCCTGATCGGTCCCGCTCTCGACCTCCGACCAGGTGCCGTCGGCGGCGCGGGTGAGGATCACTCCGGACTGCCCCACCGCGATCGCGCTCTCGCCCTGCGCCCACACGTCGTTCACGCGGGCGTCGCCGGGCGGGCTCTCGAAGGTCCAGGAGACGCCGTCCCACCGGTAGATGCCGCCCCAGCTCACCGCGTAGAGCGCGGTGGCGGTGCCGCCGATGCCCTCGTGGTTGCTCGTGCCGATGTCCTCCACCGACCACGCGCCGAGCTGGTAGCGCGCGACGTACCCGCCGTGCGCGGTCACGAAGAGCTCCACCGAGTCGCCCGCGCCCTGCCCCCAGACGTCGGTGAGGTGGTTCTCGTCGACCTCGGGGCTCATCTCCACCCACGCCGTGCTCGCGCCGCCGACCCAGGCCTTGCCGTCGGTGCCGACCACGTAGACGCCCTCGCCGGATGCGTAGACGCCCTGGAGCGTGGACGACGTCTCCACGCGGTTCTCGGTCCACACCGGCGTCGGCTCGGTGTCGGTGTCGGTGTCGGTGTCGGTGTCGGTGTCGGGGGTGTCGGTGTCCTGCGCGCTGTCGTCGGACGAGTCGCCCGAACACGCCAGGAGAGGGATGAGAGCCAGCACGCCTCGTCCTCCAGAAGCAGGCCGAAGCATAGCCTCCCGCCGGGCGCTACGGCGCGCCCGCCAGCGCGGACTCGGCCGAAGCGATCGCGTCCTCGCGGTCGGGGAACTCGCGCCGGAGCCGGGCGAGCGCCTCGCCGGCGGCGTCGCGGTCGCCGGCGAGCCCGTGGGCCCGGGCCACTCCCGAGAGCGCGTGCGCGGCGTACCAGGGGTCTTCCGTCGCGTCGAGCGCCTCCTCGAAGCGGGCGCGCGCGCCGAGGGCGTCGCCCTCGCCGAGCGCGCACTCGCCGAGGCCGAGCGCCCCGACCACCCGCCGCTCCGCGTCGCCGCCGAGGGCCGCGTAGACCTCACGCGCCTCGGCCCAGCGCCCGAGCGCCCGGAGCGCCTCCCCCCGCACCTGGGCGAGCGTCAGCGCGAAGCCGGGGTCCACGTCGTCGAGCTCGGCGAGCGCGTCGAGCGCCCCGGAGGCGTCGTCGCGGGCGAGCCGGACGCGGGCGAGCCCGAGCACGCCGGCGCTGCGGGGCTCGCGCTCGCGGGCCTGCGCCATCTGCTTCCAGACCGCTTCCGCCTCGTCCAGCCGGCCGAGCCCTTCGAGCACAGTCGCGCGCTCGACCGGCGCGCGCGGGTCGTCCACGCCCTCCAGCCGGGCCAGCGCGCCCTCGTAGTCGCCCCGCTCGCGGGCCACCCGCGCGGAGGCCAGCCGCGCCGCGCCCGTGGCGGTGGGGTTCTGCGCGAGCCTGGCCGCCGCGGCCTCGGCGCCGTCGAGGTCGCCGGCGGCCAGCCGCGCGTCGACCTCGCCCTCGAGGCGCCACGCGTCGTCCTCCGGCGTGGCGGCGACCAGCGACGCGAACAGCGCGGCGGCGTCGGCGTCGCGGCCGAGCTCGCGCAGCACGCCAGCGCGCTCCATCCCCAGCTCGAAGCCGCCGTCCCGCTCCCACCTCCCGGCGAGGGCGTCGGCCTCCTCGAGCCGCCCCTCCGCGCGGAGCGCCTGTGTCGCGGCGAGGGCCAGCTCCCCGCGCAGGGCGCCGTCGTTCTCGGTGCCGAGCCAGGCGTCCGTGCGCCGGAGCCCCTCCTCGACCGCGCCCGTCGCCACGGTGGCCCGCAGCCACGCGCCGCGCGCCGCCGCCCGCGTGGGCCCGGGCCCGAGGTCGGCGAGCGCCTCGTCCAGCAGCTCGCGCGCGCCGGCCGGGTCGCCCGCCAGCCGGCGCTCGGCGATCGCCACCCGCGCCTGCGCCCGCACCTCGGGATCGGGCGCGGCGAGCAACCCCGCGAAGAGGGCGTCCGCCGCCGGGTCGCCCGAGGCGGCGAGCGTCTGCGCGAGCGAGAGGTCCACGGAGGCACGCCGCGCGGCGTCGATCCCGGGCCTGCCCCGGGCGAGCCGGAGGGCCTCGACGGCGCCGGCCGCGTCGCCGACCTCCTCGCGGAGCGTCGCGAGCGCGAGGAGCGCGTCGATCCCCGCCGCGCCGTCCGTCTCGCCGATCTCGAGGTACAGGGCGGCCGCGCGCTCGGTCTGGCCGCGCACCTGCGCGGCGCGGGCGAGCCCGAAGCGACACCGCGCGGCGACCTCGTCGCCCGGGTTCGTGTCGAGCAGCGCGATCCAGCGCGCCTCCGCCTCCTGGACGCGACCCAGCCGCACCAGCGCCTCGGCGAGCCCGAGCTGCGCGCGGCGGCGCAGGTCGGCGGAGGTGGTCCCGCGCGTGATGCGCTCGTAGCGGTCGACGGCGCCCTCGGCGTCGCCCCCGTCGAGCGCCAGCTCGGCGAGCGTGAGGCCCGCCTCCGCGCGCGTGTCCTCGCTGACCCCCTCCTCGGCGACCAGCTCCTCCAGCAGCTCCGCGGCCTCCGCGCGTTTCCCGGCCGCGCGCAGGGCCTGGGCCTGCCCGAGGCGCCAGGCGTCGCGCAGCTCCGGGTTCGCGCCGACGAGCGCGGCCGCGGCCTCGGGGTCGCCGGCCGAGAGGATGCGGGCGAGCGCGAGGCGGGCCTCGTCGGCGAGGCGAGGCTCGAGGCCATCCATCGCGAGCACCTCGCGGAGCAGCGCGACGGCGGCGTCGGTGTCGCCGGTGCGGTCGGCGAGCGTGGCCGCCGCGAAGCGCCCGCGCGCCCCGAGGTCGCCGTCCGCGGAGACCAGCGGCGCGAGCAGCGCCCGCGCCTCGTCGACGTCGCCCCGCCGCGCGAGGATCTCGGCCGCGCCGAGGCGCGCCTCCTCGCCGCCGGGCAGCGCCACCAGCGCGCGGTATGCGGCGAGCGCGCCGTCCACGTCGCCGTCTTCCGCGTAGAGCCGCGCGAGCCGTAGCCTGAGCGCCATCCCGTCCGACGGTTCCATCCCCGCGAGCGCGCGCTCGAGCATGCCGCGGCCCTCGGCCGCGTGTCCCTCGCCGCTCCAGGCGTCCGCCAGCGCGATCGCGAGGGCGATCCGCTCCGTCGAGGTGGCGGCGCCGGCCAGCAGGGCGTCCTCCTCGGCGCGCACCGCGCCCGCGTCGCCGAGCGCGCGGGCGAGCCCCACGAGCACCTCGGCGCGCTGCACCGGCGAGAGCGTCAGGTCCGCGAGCAACGCGCGGAGCTCGACGGTCGCGGCCTCGCGCATGCCCGCGCGCTCGAGCAGCGTGGCGCGCCGCAGTCGGGCGCGCGCCTGGGTGGGGGTGCCGTCGGCGGCGGTGATCGCCGCGGCCAGCAGGTCGAGCGCGCGCTGGACGTCGCCCGCCTCCTCCGCGGCGCCGGCGGCCTCGACGAGGTAGCCGGCCTTCGGTTCGGCCTCCTCCGTCTGGGCGGCCAGCGCCTCGAAGTGCCCGGCGGCGGCGAGGGGATCGCCGGCGGCGGCGGCGAGCGCGGCGGCGTGCTCGAGCGCGGCGCGATCGAGGTCGGCGACCGCGAACCGGGCGACGAGGTAGACCCCGAGGACGACCAGCGCGCTGGCGGCGGTGAGGCCGGTCGCGACGCCCAGCCAGCGGCCGTCCTCGAGCCCCACGTCGGCGCCGCGCGCACCCAGCGACCGGCGCTCCGCGGCGTCGAGGCCTCGGACGCTGGCGAGGCGGGCGCCGGCGAGCGAAGCGCCCTCCATGCGGACGCCGGCGAGCGAGGCCTGGTCGAACACCGCCTCGTCGAGGCGCGCCCCCGTGAGGTCGGCGCCGTCGAGCTGCGCGGCGGTGAGGTCCGCCCCGCGCAGGTCGGCCCCGCGCAGGTCGGCGCCCCGGAGGTCCGCGCCCACGAGCGAGGCCTCGGCGAGCCGCGCGCCGGAGAGGTCGGCGCCGGAGAGGTCGGCGTCGTCGAGCCGCTTGCGGGCGAGGTCCGCGCCCGGGCCGAGCGCCGCGCCGGGGCGACGCCGCGACGACGGGCGAAGGCGGCGCTCGAGCTCGCCCGGCGCCCGCGGGAGCTGCCGCGCCTCGGCGACGCGGCGCTCGCGCTCGAGCGCGGCCGCGCGCCAGTGCGTCGCCGCCGCGCCCGCGCCCTCCACCACCCGGGGACCGCGCTTCCGGCGCGCCGCCAGCAGGGCCGCCTCCCGGGCGAGCCGCGCGGCGTCCCGCGCCTCGACGCGCCGGCGGGCGGCGCGCAGGGCGTCGGAGTCGGCGCGCGTGCGCGCGTCGAGGGCGCGTCGCACCGCCACGCGAGCCCGGTCGTCCGCGCGCCCGCCCCGCATCGCGAGGGCGCGCGTGCGCGCCGCGACCTCGACCTCGAAGTCGGTGATCTCCTCGACGGACGGACCGGCCGCGCCCGCGTTCGCCTCTTCGGCGAGCGCGCCCCACGCCGCCGGGAGCCCGCGCGCGAGGCCGGCGACCAGCACGCGGCCGCCGGCCTGCGCGATCCACACGGCCCCCGCCGCTGACGCGCGGGCGAGCGCGACGCCCCGGGCGGCCGCCACCGCGGTTAGGCGGGGCGCGGCGGGCCGATCGACGCGACGGCGCGTCGCGGGGTCGGGCGCGGCGAGCTCGACGGCCACAGGATCGGGCGCGGCGACCGGGGGCGCCCCGGCGGGCGCGGGCGCCGGCGCCTCCGGTCGCACGGCTTCCCGCTCGCGCGCCTCCGCGACGCGCGCCGCGTCGCGAACGCGCCTGCGGAGGGCGAGGAGGCGGGCCCGGTCGTCGGACGAGTCGCGCGCCGCGCGTTGCTCGCGCTCGCGCGCGGCCGCCATCACCGGGAAGTCGAGGTCGAGCCCCAGCTCGGTCGGCCGCAGGTCCTCGCCCGGCTCGCCCCACACCGCGCGCGCCGCGCGCTGGATCGCCGGGAGGACACGCGGCGGGCCCCGAGGCCGCTCGATCGCGCGTCGCACGCTCTCCATCGAGGGCGTGGGCGGTCGCGAGGGGCGGCTGCGCGCCTTCCGCGCCCGCACGGCCGCGGCCACGTCCGGGAGGCAACCATCGAGGTCGACGAGGCGCAGGTCGGCCCCCCCGAGCGCGGCTCCGGCGAAGTCGGCGACGCCGCGCGCGCCGGCGAGCGCCGCCCGCCGCAGCGACGCGCCGGTGAACCGGGCGCCCTCGATGTCCGCGTCGTCCAGCACCGCGCGGTCGAGCCGCGCCTCGCCGAAGTCCGCGTCGGCGAGCGTGGCGCCGTCGAGCCGCGCGCCCCGCGCCGCCACGCGGGCCAGCCTCGCTCCCCGGAGGTCCGCGCCCCGCCACTCGGCCCCGTCGAGCCGCGCGCCCTCGGCCGCGAGCCCCTTCCCCCGGATGCCGAACCCGGCGGACCGGCGGAGGTCCGCGCCGGCGAGGTCGGCCCCGGCGAGCGAGGCGCCGTCGAGGTCGGTGTCGCTCAGGTCCGCGCCGGCGAGCCGCGCCCCCGAGAGGTCGGCCCCCCGCAGGTCGCACCGCGCGAGGTCCCGCCCGGCGAGGTCGACGCCGCGCAGGTCGCACCCGCGGAGATCGCCCCCCGCGAGCCTCAGTTGCGCGAGATCGACGGTCCGTAGATCCCGCGCGCGCAGCGTGACGCGTCGCACGCGCGGATCCTACGTCATCCCCGCGGCTCGTGGATCGCCGGAGAACGCGCACGCGCACCCGCACGCGCACGAGCCCGCACCCGCGAACGAGCATTGGCACGACGCGTGCAATCTCTCGGTTCGTCGTATAGTCGGGCTCCCGCCCGACCCCCCGCCTCCTCTCCTTCCCCGGCATTCCCACCATGGACAAGCTCGTCATCCACGGCGGCCACCCCCTTCACGGCGCCGTCCCCGTCTCCGGCGCGAAGAACGCCGCGCTCCCCATCCTCATCGCCACCCTCGTGGCCCCCGGCGAGCACCGCCTCGCCAACGTGCCCGACCTCGTCGACACGATGTCGATGCTGTCGCTGCTCGGGCGCATCGGCTGCCCGTCGCTCGTGAACGGCGTCGTGCGCCTCGACACCTCGCGCGTCGCGTTCTGCGAGGCGCCCTACGACCTCGTGCGGAAGATGCGGGCCTCCGTGCTCGCGCTCGGTCCGCTGCTGGCGCGCTGCGGCGAGGCCCACGTCTCGCTGCCGGGCGGCTGCGCCATCGGCGTCCGCCCCATCGACCAGCACCTGAAGGGCCTCGAGGCCCTCGGCTGTACCTTCGAGCTCTCCGGCGGGTACGTCCACGGCCGCGTCGACAAGCTCGTCGGCGCGCACGTCGTGTGTGACGTCGTCACCGTGACCGGCACCGAGAACATCCTCATGGCCGCGGTGCTCGCCGAGGGCACCACCGTCATCGAGAACGCGGCCGCCGAGCCCGAGGTCGAGGACCTCGCCAACTTCCTGATCTCGCTCGGCGCGAAGATCCGCGGCGCCGGCACCTCGACCATCGAGGTCGAGGGCGTCACCTCGCTCCGCCCCCCCGCGACGCCGTACGCGATCCTGCCCGACCGCATCGAGGCGGGCACCTACCTCGTGGCCGGCGCCATCACCGGCGGCGACGTCCGCTGCGACAACGCCGTCGCCGGCGATCTCGAGCCCGTGCTGAAGGTGCTCGAGGCCGCGGGTTGCGGCGTCGAGCGCGGGCTCGGGTGGGTGCGCTGCTGGCGCAAGGGCCCGCTGCGCCCCGTCGACGTCGAGACGCGCCCGCACCCCGGGTTCCCCACCGACATGCAGGCGCAGGTGATGGCGATGCTCACGCTCGCCGAGGGCTCCTCGACCATCCGCGAGACCATCTTCGAGAACCGCTTCATGCACGTCGCGGAGCTCCTCCGCCTCGGCGCGCGCGTCGACATCTCCGGCAACACCGCCGTCGTGCACGGCGTCCCCGCGCTCTCGGGCGCCACGGTCATGGCGACGGACCTGCGCGCGTCCGCGTCGCTCGTCCTCGCTGGGCTCGCCGCGGAGGGCACGACCGACGTGCTGCGCCTCTACCACCTCGATCGCGGCTACGAGCGCCTCGAGGAGAAGCTGGGCGCGCTGGGCGCGCGGGTCGCCCGCGCGTCGGAGGGCCGCCCGGGGGTGCTGGCCGCCGCCGGCTAGCCCTCATACGTTCGACGGATGGAGTCCCGGTTCCCAACGCGGGTCGCGACGCTGACGCGCATCCGCGAAGTGGCCCGGGACACCTTCGTCTACACTCTCGATCTCGACGCGCCGCTGCCCTTCCGCGCCGGCCAGTTCGTGAACCTCGCGGTCCCCGAGGCCAAGCCCCGCGGCGAGCGGAGCTACAGCGTCTGGTCGAGCCCGCGTGACCCCTCGCGCCTCGAGTTGTGCATCAAGCTCTTCGAAGGCGGCGCCGCGAGCGAGTTCCTGCGCCGCTCGAAGGAGGGCGACACCCTCCACCTGCGCGGCCCCTTCGGCGTGTTCACGCTGATCGAGGGCGACGAGCCCGTCGTGTTCGTCGCCACGGCGACGGGGCTCGCGCCCTTCCGCAGCATGCTCGTGGACCGCGCGGCGGAGGGGGACGCCCGCCGCTACCGCCTGTACTTCGGCGTCCGCGACGAGTCCGACCTCTTCGCCCTCGACGACCTCGAGACGCTCAAGGCCTCGCTGGGCGACTTCGACTTCCGCGTGTGCCTCTCGCGTCCCGGGCCGGGCTGGACCGGGTTCACCGGGCGCGTCACCCAGGCGCTCGCCGCCGACCACCCCGCGCCCACCGAGCACTTCTACCTCTGCGGGAACGGCGCGATGATCGAGGAGGTTCGCGACCTGCTGAAGGCCCGCGGCCTCGATCGCAAGCGGATCCACGTCGAGAAGTACTACTGATGCGCGGCCACCGGCCGCGCGGCTCCGGGCTACAGGCTACAGGCTACGGGCCGATGCCACACGAGCCGACCTGTCGCTCCTGAAGCCGGAAGCCTGAAGCCCGAAGCCTGACATGAGCATCCCCCGCCACGTCGTGGAAGAGGTCCGCGCTCGCCTCGACATCGTCGAGGTGATCGGCAAGACCGTCACCCTGCGTCGCGCGGGGCGGGACTACGTGGGCCTCTGCCCGTTCCACTCGGACAAGAAGCCGAGCTTCTACGTCGTGCCGACGAAGGGCATCTACCACTGCTTCCCCTGCGGCGAGGGCGGCGACGTCATCAAGTTCGTGCAGAAGACGCGCGGGCTCACGTTCGTCGAGGCCGTGAAGGAGCTGGCGGGGCAGGTCGGCGTCACGATCGAGGAGCGCGAGATCTCCGACGACGAGCGCCGGCGGATGGCGTTCAAGGCCGACCTCTACGGCGTGGCGGAGGCGGCCTCGAAGTTCTTCGAGCAGACCTTGCTCGTCGCGCCCGAGGGCGCGCCCGGGCGCGCGTACCTCCAGAAGCGCGGGGTGACGCTCGACACGGCGCGCAAGTACCGGCTCGGGTTCGCCCCGGACGGCTGGGATCGGCTCGCCAACTGGCTCCAGAAGCAACGCCTGCCCGTCACGCTCGCGGAGAAGCTCTCGCTCGTGCGCCGCAACGACCGGGGCGGCCTCTACGACTTCTTCCGCAACCGCTTCATGTTCCCGATCCTCGACGACCGCGGCCGCGTCGTGGCGTTCGGGGGTCGCCAGATGCCGGGCGACGACAAGGGCCCGAAGTACATGAACAGCCCCGAGTCCGACATCTACGACAAGTCGAAGACGTTGTACGGGCTCTCCTGGGCGCGCGGCGCGGCGCAACGGAAGGATCGGATCCTCGTGGTCGAGGGTTACTTCGACGCGCTCTCGTTGTGGCAGGCGGGCTTCGAGGAGGCGGTGGCGCCGTGTGGCACGGCGCTCACGCCCGCGCAGGTCGAGAGCATCCGCCGGCTCGCTCGCACGGCCTTCGCCGTCTTCGACATGGACACCGCCGGGATGAAGGCCGCCGTACGCTCCCTCGACCTCTTCCTCCCGGCCGGGATCACGGCCAAGTGCATCGATCTCGGCGACGCGAAGGACCCCGACGAGTTCGTGCAGCGCCACGGGAGCGACGCCTTCGAGGGGGTGCTCGGCAAGGCCCAGCCGCTGACGGAGCGCGTCATCCTCCGCACGATCGAGCAGGAGGGCACCGGACCGGAAGGCAAGGCCCGCGCGCTGAAGGCGCTCGTGCCGATGTTGCGGCGCTTCGACGGCGCCACGCGCGAGGTCACGATCGCGCGCGCGGCGGGTTGGCTCGGCGTCCGCGAAGAGGCCGTGATCGCCGCCGTGGGCGCCACCGCTCCCGAGGCCGCCGCCCCCGCCGCGGCGCCCGCGCGCTGGGTCCCGACGAAGGAGGTCACGCACCTCCTGTGGCTCGCCGTCCACTTCCCCACCCACGTCGCCCCCGCGCTCGCCGACGCGGATCCCGACCACGTGACCGATCGTCGGGACGTCCAGGAGGCGCTCGGCCGGCTGGCGAGTGGCGCGAGCGTCGCCGAGGTGGTCGCCGACTGCGTGGATCCGGAGCTCGCGCGCGCCCTCACCACCATCGCGGCACGTCAGGATTTGTATCAGGAAGAATCTGCCGAATCAGCCACGCGCCAGATCCTCGCCCGCTTGGAGCTCGCCCGTGTGGAGGCAGAGATAGCAGCAATGAACGCACGGATCGCGGGTTGCGAGACAAGCGGCGACAAGTCAAGTTACGCGTCACTGGCGAGAGACATCTCGTTGCTGTTCGCGCGGCGCACCCAATTGCAGAAGCTCGTCGCGCGTCGACAGGCTCGCTCGTGATCAAATCCCCGAGGTTTCCCGAATGATGCTGAAGGACAACAAGGACCTCAAGGAGGTCCAGGCGTTGATCGACATGGGGAAGAAGCGCGGGTACGTGACCTACGAAGAGGTCAGCAACACGCTGCCGACGCACCTCATCTCGTCCGAGAACCTCGACGACGTGATGATCATGTTCTCCGAGATGGACATCGAGGTCGTCAACCAGGCCCGCAAGCGCGCCGAGGCCGAGCGCCGCGGGCAGCCGATGGAGGAGAAGAAGCAGAGCGAGACGGCGCCGACGGGCCGCAGCAACGACCCCGTCCGGATGTACCTCCGGAAGATGGGCTCGGTGAGCCTGCTCTCCCGCGAGGGCGAGATCGAGATCGCCAAGCGCATCGAGGAAGGCGAGCAGCTGGTCAAGCGGCTCACGCTCACCTCCGCGCTCGCCATCGGGATCGTGCGCGCCCTCGTCCAGGACGAGGAAGACCGCATCCAGAAGGCGCTCAAGTCGGGCAAGAAGGCCCGCAAGGCGCGGACGAAGACGGGCAAGACGCTCGACGCCGTCCTGCAGGAGCTCGCCGAGCTCCACCACACGCGGCGCGGGCTGCGCAAGCAGGCCGATCGCCACGACGACGTGCCCGCCGATCTCCGGGCGCGCATCGACGCCGGGGACGACGAGATCCTCGCGCTGGTCGAGTCGCTCGAGCTCGAGAAGCGGCACATCGCGGACATCGGCCGCAAGATCCACGAGGGCTGGACGGTCGTGGGCGCGTGCGAGCGCGAGATCGACCGCGTCGCGAAGGACGCCGGCCTGCCCGTGCGCGAGCTGCGTCGCAGCATCCGTCGGGTCCGCCGTACGCCCGATCGCGGCGGCAGCGACCTCGTCGAGGCCACGGGCATCGACCCGAACACCTGGGCCGAGTTCGACAGCCGCGTGCGTCGCGAGCTGCGCAAGATCCGCAAGGTCGAGGAGGACCTCGACATCGACCGCGACGAGCTCCGTATGCTCGCGCGCGAGCTCAAGCGCGGCGAGGCCATGGCCGAGCAGGCCAAGTGCGAGCTCATCGAGGCCAACCTCCGCCTCGTCGTGTCGATCGCCAAGAAGTACACCAACCGCGGCCTGCAGTTCCTCGACCTCATCCAGGAGGGGAACATCGGGCTCATGAAGGCGGTGGAGAAGTTCGAGTACCGCCGCGGGTACAAGTTCTCGACCTACGCGACGTGGTGGATCCGCCAGGCCATCACCCGCGCGATCGCCGACCAGGCGCGGACCATCCGCATCCCGGTCCACATGATCGAGACGATCAACAAGCTCATCCGCACCCAGCGCTACCTCGTCCAGGAGCTCGGCCGCGAGCCGATGCCGGACGAAATCGCGGTCAAGATGGAGATGCCGGTCGAAAAAGTCCTCAAGATCCTGAAGATCGCGAAGGAGCCCATCTCGCTCGAGACCCCCATCGGCGAGGAGGAGGACTCCCACCTCGGCGACTTCATCGAGGACAAGACCATCTCCAGCCCGGGCGAGAACGTCATCAACAACTCGCTCACCGAGCAGACCCGCAAGGTCCTCGCGACGCTCACGCCGCGCGAGGAGCGCGTGCTCCGCATGCGCTTCGGCATCGGCGAGCGCAGCGACCACACGCTCGAAGAGGTGGGCCAGGACTTCGACGTCACGCGCGAGCGCATCCGCCAGATCGAGGCCAAGGCGCTGCGCAAGCTGCGGCACCACTCGCGCAGCAAGCGGCTCCGCGCGTTCATGGAGTCGTAGGCGACGAACCCCTCTCCCCGCTTGCGGGGAGAGCGACCGCGGGCTCGACGCCGTCGAGCTCGACGTCCGCGCGGCGAACGACGCGGCGATCGCCTTCTACCGCTCGCTCGGCTACTTCCCGACGAAGCTGCGAATGGCCCGTTAAACTCGACCACCCCGGGCTCGTAGCTCAGTGGTCAGAGCGGGCGGCTTATATCCGCCTGGTCGCAGGTTCAATTCCTGCCGGGCCTACCTCCCTTGTCCGGTCGCTCCGGCGACGATATCATTGATAGCAATGGCGCAGCTCATCGTCCGCAACATCGATCCCGCCGTCGTCGCGGCGCTCCGCGAGCGCGCCGCCCGCCACGGTCGCTCCGCCGAGGCGGAGCACCGCCAGATCCTCCGGGAGGTCCTGTTGTCCGACGAGCGCGCCGAGGCGTTCAAGGCCTGGCTCGGCTCCATGCCCGAGGTCGGCGAGGACACCGACTTCGAGCGCAGGGCCGATCTCCCGCGTGACGTCGACCTTTGAGCTTCCTCGTCGACACCAACGTCATCTCCGAGCTGCGGAAGGGCCCCCGCGCGGACGCGGGCGTGCGCGCGTGGATGGCGGCGACGCCCGCCTCGTCGCTGTGGACGAGCGTGCTCGTGCTCGGTGAGCTGCGTCGCGGGGTCGAGGCGATCCGGCGGCGCGACCCCTCGTCGGCCGAGTCGCTCTCGCGATGGCTCGAAGCGCAGGCCGACGCGTTGCGGGACCGCACGCTCGCCGTGGACGCCGACGTCGCGGACCGCTGGGGCCGGCTCGACGTGCCGGTCCCCCTCCCGACGGTGGACGGCCTCCTTGCGGCCACGGCCATCGTCCACGATCTCACCCTCGTCACCCGGAACACCCGCGACGTCGCACGGTCGGGCGCGCGTGTCCTGAACCCCTTCTCCGGACCGACCTGATGCACCCCGACCTCGTCGCCCTCTCCAACGTGTGGCAGCCCGACGCCGCGAGCGACCGCCTCCGCTCCGAGCACGAATCGCTCACGACCGCGGTCGCCCGCGCGTCGGAGGCGCTGAAGCAGGCCGAAGCCGCGAAGGCCGCCGCCGCGCAGGCGCTCGACGCGCTGCAGAAGGAGGAGCGCGCCGTCGCCCGCGAGCTCGACGGCTACGTGCAGAAGCGCGACACCACCCGCAAGATGATCGACGGCGGGACGGCCCCCGACTACGCCGCCGCCGAGCGCCAGCTCGCGCAGTGCTCCGCGAAGGTGGACGAGCTCGAGACGAGCGCGCTCGAGCTCATGGAGAAGCTCGACGCCGCGCGCGCCGAGGTGAAGGCGACGACCGCCGCCACGGCGAAGGCCGGCGAGGTCCTCGCCGCCGCGCGGGCCGCGCTCGGCGCCCGCGACGCGTCGCTCCGCGCCGAGCTCGCCGAGGCCCAGAAGCGCCGCGAGGCCGCCTTCGCCGAGCTTCCGCACGACCTGCGGACCCCGTACCTCGAGCAGCGCCGTCGCAAGCGCCCGGCCCTCGTCAACGTCGTGGAGGGCATCTGCTCGCACTGCCACATGCGCATCCCGCCGCAGAAGCTCAACGAGACCGTGCTGCACCGCGCCGTTCACGCGTGCCCCGGTTGCGGCGGCTACCTGTTGCCTTAAGCTGGGGCCGGTCGAAGGAGCCCGGGGGATCGCCGGTGGTTCGCCACGGGAGGAAAGTCGGAGCTCCACAGGGCAGGAGGCCGGGTAACGCCCGGTCAGCGTGAGCTGGAGGAAAGCGCAACAGAGAGAAGGTCGCCCGCACGCGCAAGCGGCGCCGATCTTGCCGGTCCCATCCCCGCGGTCGCGGGCCGGCGAGGCAGGGGGGAAGCGATTCCCCGGTGAGGTTGAAAGGGTGCGGTAAGAGCGCACCGGCGGCGGCGGCGACGTCGCCGGCCAGGCAAACCCCCTCCGGAGCAAGGCCGCACAGGGTCCGAGTCGCCCGCTCGATGGGCCCGGGTAGGCCGCTCGAGCCGTCCAGCAATGGCCGGCCTAGAGGAATGATCTCCGCTTCGAGAGAAGTACAGAACTCCGCTTACAGGGCTCCTTCGACCCGAATTCGTCCACGTCCGCGTTCACGGTGCCGTGCGCGGGGGCGTGCGCGTGCGCGTGCGGGTGCGCGGACGGCTTTCGGAGAGGGGGCCTCTCCGAGCGCTGACGTCACCCCCGCTCCCGCGCCGGCCCCGCCCCGAACAACGCCTCGATGCTCAGCGTGACGGTGGCGTCAGTGCGGACGCGCAGCCGCGTCGCAAGGCCGACGGTGCGGGAGCGCGGCGACACCTCCAGCCCCACCGACGCGGTGGCGACGGCGCCGAGCCGCGTGCGGTCCACGTGGCCGCACTCACGGTCGTCCCAGCTGAAGACCCACAGATTGCCCGCGCTGCCCCAGCAGTCGTAGACGGTGCGCGTGTAGACCGAGAGCCCGCCCCCGAGGCCGCCGACCACCGCCACCACCCCGGGGGTGTCGAGCTCGTACCCGAGCCGGAATTCGGGCCCCACGTGGGTGGTCTGCTCCCACCCGAGCGGCGCGTTGCCCTCGAGGGCCATCATGCGGCCGCCGACCTCCCAGCGGCCGACGTGGAAGTCCGGCCCGACCGCGACCCCGTAGCCCGTCATCGTCTCGGGCTGCGCCCCGAGGTCGAAGGTCGGCGTGAAGGTCCCGCCCAGCGTCCCCGCGACCTCGATGCGCACGCCGTCGAACACGCGCGCCTCGGCCACCCACACCGTGCAGAACAAGACCATCGCGACCTCCGCGCTCGCTGGACTGCAGGACGCGTGCCTTCGGTCGGAGCAGGCGAATTCGCCGGGAGCGTCGTCGATCGGCGACAGCGCAGGCCACGGGCGACGACACCGTCGCCGACTGTTAGCTCCGTGCGATGTCCTGGACCCTCGGCTTCGTCGGCACGGGCGTCATGGCGGAGGTCATGATCGCCGGCCTGCTCGACGAAGGCGTGCTCCCGCCGGAGCGCATCGTCGCCAGTCACCGCCGCGCCGACCGCGTCGGCGAGCTCGCCCGCTACGGCGTGCGCGCCACGCTGGACAACCGCGAGGCCGCCGGGTGCGACCTCGTCGTGTTGTCCGTGAAGCCCCAGACGCTGCCGCACGTGCTCCCCGAGCTGCGCGGCGCGATTCCCGCGGCGAGCACGCTCCTGTCGATCGTCGCGGGCGCGCGGACCCGCACGCTGCGCGACGTCCTCGGGCACGCGCGGGTCGTACGCGCGATGCCGAACCTCCCCTGCCGCATCCGGCGGGGCATGACCGTCTGGTACGGCGACGACGCCGACGTCGACCGCGTCGCCGCCATCCTCGGGGTGATGGGCGAGCACGTCCGCGTCGACGACGAGGAGCACGTCGACCGCGCGACCGCCGTCAGCGGCACCGGCCCGGCCATCGTGGCCCACTTCATCAAGGGCTTCGTCGAGGCCGCGGGCTACGTCGGCGAGCCCCGCAAGCTCGCGCGCGACTCGGTCTACGCGACGCTCGCCGGCACGCTCGAGATGTTGCGCAGCTCGGACGCGCACGTCGCCGAGCTGATCGACGAGGTCACGAGCCCCGGCGGCACCACCTCGCGCGCGTTGCAGGAGCTCAAGAACGGCCGCTTCTCCGCCGTGCTCACCGAGTCGGTCGACGCGGCGTACCAGCGCACGAAGGCGCTCGGCGACGACCTCGAGGCCAAGCTCGGCCGCCGATGATCGTCGCCGAGGGGCTCGCCCGCACCTTCCGCGTGCGCGACCGCCGTCGCGGGCTCCTCGGCGCGCTCCGCGACCTCGCGGGCACCGGCGAGCGCGAGGCCGTGGCCGTCGCCGGCGTGGACTTCCGCGTGGAGGCCGGCGAGGCCGTCGCGCTCATCGGCCCCAACGGCGCGGGCAAGTCCACGACCGTGAAGATGCTGACGGGCATCCTCCGGCCGACCGCCGGGCGCGTGCGCGTGGGGGGCCTCGACCCCTGGGCCGACCGCCAGCGCCACGTCCACCGGATCGGCGTCGTCTTCGGCCAGCGCACGCAGCTCTGGTGGGACCTCGCGGTCGTCGAGGCGCTGGACCTCCTCGCCGCCATGTTCGACGTGCCGCCCGCCGTGGCGAAGGAGCGCGTGGAGCGCTTCGACGCGCTGCTCGGCATCGGCCCGCTCCTGCACGTGCCCGTCCGCCAGCTCTCGCTCGGCGAGCGCATGCGCTGCGAGCTCGCCGCCGCCCTGCTCCACGCGCCGCCCGTGCTTTTCCTCGACGAGCCCACCATCGGCCTCGACGTGGCCGTGAAGCTGCGGCTGCGCGCGTTCCTCGCGGGCCTGCGCGACGCCGGCGAGACCACGATCCTGCTGACGACCCACGACCTCGACGACGTCGCCGCGCTCTGCCCCCGCGTACTGCTGCTCGCGCGGGGGCGGCTCCTGCACGACGGCTCGATGGACGCGCTCGTCGCGCGCCTCGGCGGGCAGCGCTCGCTCGTGCTCCACCGGCGCGACGGCACGACCGAGCGCCGCCCCTTCGAGGGCCCCGACCAGGTCCGGGAGGCGCTCACCGCCGACGTCGCCGATCTGCGCGTCGAGGAGCCGTCCGTCGACGAGCTCGTGGCGCGCTACTACGACGAAGACTCCCCTCTCCCCCCCGGGGAGAGGGGCGGGGGGTGAGGGGTGCCGAACACGCGGGCCCTGCTCGCCGCCTGGCGCGTCGGCTTCACGCACGTCTTCGCGTACCGCACCGACATCGCGATCCAGCTCGTCTCGGCGTCCATCGTCGCCGGGCTCAACGGCTCGCTCTGGACGGTGGCGATCCGCGGGCGCGACCGGGTCGCCGGGGTGCCGGCGGACGACATGCTCGCCTACGTGGTCGTCGCCTGGGTGACGGTGACGTTCGTGGCGACCCGCGTGAACGAGGAGATCGGCCGCCGCTTCCGGGACGGGCAGATCGCCTCGGATCTGCTGCGCCCGGCGAGCCTCCAGGCCTTCTGGTACGCGCGCGACCTCGGGCGCGCGTGCGCCGGCTTCCTCGTCCTCACGCTGCCGGTCCTCGGCGTCGCGGCGATCGCGTTCGGACCCCGCCTCCCGGCGAGCCCCGCGCCCTGGGCGGCGTGGCTCGTGTCGCTGTGGCTCGCCCACGCGACCAACTACGGGCTGTCATTCCTCGTGGGGCTCGCCGCGCTGCGGCTCGAGAACGTGGCGGGGCTCTCCCACCTGAAGGGCACGGCGGTGTCGCTGTTCTCGGGGGCGCTCATCCCGCTCGAGCTGTTCGGGCCGGCCGCGCGCGCCGTCGTCTTCGCGCTGCCGTTCCACGCGATGGCGCACACGCCCGCCGTGCTGCTCCTCGGGCGCGCCGGCGACCCGTTCGTGGCGCTCGGCACCCAGGCTGCGTGGGCGGCGGGGCTGTGGGCGGCCGGCGCGCTGGCGTGGCGCGCGGCCTCGATCCGGCTCACCGTACAGGGGGGTTGACGGTGCCTCGCCGACGAAAGTCGACGGCGCGACGACCGTCGGCGAACCGGCAGGCTCCGAGATTCGCGGCGTTCGAGCATGCGACGCCGCTTGCACGGGGCGGGCGCACACCCCGGAGCCCCCGTGTTCTTCCTGCTCTCCTGCGCCCTCCCTTCCGTGTCCGCCGCCTTCACGCAGGTGGACGACCCCATCGGCCCGGCGTGGGCCGCCGAGGCCGATCCCTCGTTCGTCGTCGCGGTCGCCGACGATCCCGACGGCGTCTGGGCCCCCGGCCTGTACGTGCGCCACGGCGCCCACCTCGCCGCCCACTTCGCGCCCGCGCCCGCGCTCGCCGACGCGGCGTGGATCCCGCCGGTGCTCGGCCTCCCCCGCGACCCGCCCCGCCTCGACGAGCCGGGCCTCGCGCTGGACGTCGTCGGCGGCGACGGCAACGGCTGCGACGACGCCCTCGTCGCCCGCGTGGAGCCCCGCTTCACGCGCGACGGGGTCGAGGTCGACGTGGCGCTCGACGGCGTGCCCGCGCTCGCCCTGCCCGCCGAGGGGATCGCCCGCGTCGACGGCGCCGATCACGACCTCGCCGCGGTGACGGCCTGGGGCCTCCTCGTCGAGGACGTCGCCGTGGTCGAGACCGACGACCTCGCGATCACGTTCCTCGATCCCGTCCCGCTCCTCCGCTTCGTGGCGCGCGACGGCTACGTCGCGGTGGACGTGGACGCCGCCTGCGCGCGCGTCGCCGGCTGGACGGGCGAGGCCGTCGTCTCGTTCAGCCTCTGAGCAGGAGCGCGCCCAGCGCGATCGACACGGCCACGACGATGGCGGGGTGCACCTCGGCGACCAGCGCCACGAACGCCGCGCCGGCGAGGAGCCCGCCGCGCCAGTCGCGGATGCCGTCCGGCGCCAGCGTGAACGCGGTCCACGCCAGCATCGCGACGATGGCCGGGCGCACGCCGCGCAGCGCGCCGGCCACCACGGGGACGTCGCGCCAGCGGAAGTACGCGGCGCCGAGGCCCAGCATCATCGCGACGGACGGCGCGGACAACGCGAACACGGCGACCGCGCAGCCGAGCGGGCCCGCGACGCGGTTGCCCACCCAGGCGGCCAGCTTGACGGCGATGGGGCCCGGCAAGGCGTTGCCGAAGGCGATGCCGTCGAGGAACTCCTCGTCGGTGAGCCAGTGGTAGCGGTCCACGCACTCCGCGCGCACGAGCGGCAGCACGGAGGGCCCGCCGCCGAACCCGAAGAGCCCGATGCGGAGCCACGCGACGAAGAGGTCCCACACGGGCTACGACGCCCGGCGCTGCCTCGGCGCGGCCGCGCGGTCCGCCGAGAGGACGGGCCGCCCCAGGAGCCGGTTGACCGCCGTGCCCGCCGCCATCATCCCGAACATCGCGGGCACCCACGGGATGCTCCCCTGCACGACGTGGCGGTCGTCGCAGTTGTGGAAGTCGTTGCCCTTCGTGGGGCAGATGCAGTGGAACGCGGCCTCCACCTCGGCGTCGAGCTCGTTCGGCTCCTCGTCGGTCCACACCGCCTCGACGCCGCCGGTGTAGCCGCGGTCGACCAGCGCGCGCCGGACGATCTTCGCGAACGGGTCCTTCTGCGTGTCGGCGAGGTCGGTGACGCGGATGCGGGAGGGGTCGGTGCGCCCGCCCGCGCCCATCGCGCTCACCACGCGCACGCCCTTGCGCCAGCAGGTCTCGAGGAGGTGGATCTTCGCCGTCACGTTGTCGATCGCGTCGACGACCACGTCGTACCCGGGCGCGAGCAGGCGCTCGGACGTGTCGGCGTCGTAGAAGACGGGCTCCACCACGACCTCGGCCTTCGGGTTGATCGCGCGGGCGCGCTCGCCCATGAGCGCGGCCTTCGACGCGCCGACGGTCCGGCGCGTGGCGTGGAGCTGGCGGTTGAGGTTCGTGATGCAGACGTCGTCGAAGTCGACGAGCGCGAGGTGGCCCACGCCGGCGCGCGCGAGCCCCTCGGCCGCGTAGCTGCCCACGCCGCCGAGGCCGACGACCATCATGCGCGCGCCCTGGAGGCGCCGCCACGCGTCGCGACCGACGAGCAGCTCGGTACGGTGGAAGGCGTGCATCGGCTACTGCGGGTCCGCCAACCAGGTGCCCGCGATGCGGATGCTGCCGTCGCGGCTGGAGTGGGTCGTGTCGAAGGTGGCCTGCAGGCGGCTGCCGCGGTCGCCCGTGCCCTCGTAGGGCGTCCGCGCCTCCTCGCCGTCCTGCTCCAGCACGAGGTCGCCCGAGACGACGCCCGCGTTCACCCGGCCCTCGATGGCGAAGACGAGCTCCTGCTCGATCAGGTCCTCGAAGACGGTGCAGGTGCCCTGGCCGGCGATCCCGCCGATGCCGTCGACGGTCAGCGTGATGGGCGCGGAGCAGTGGTCGTCGAAGTCGCCGTAGTCGTTCGTCTCCACGTACACGTCGGCCTCGAGCATGCCGGCGTACGCGAGGTCGGCGTCGGTGTCGGTGTCGGTGTCGGTGTCCGCGTCGCCCTCACCGCGCGTGACCTCGATGGCCACGCTGTCGGTGAGCGTCTCGCCCTCGACGACCGCGCTCACCTCGACGGTGTAGGCGCCCGGCCGGAGATCGGTGGCGGTGGCGGTGGCGCCCGTGCCGGTCCAGTCGCCGACGGTCCACGCGATCTGCTTCGCCTCCACCACGCGCCCGTCGACCGTGGCCTCCACCTCCAGCGGCACGTCGCCGTCGGCGGGGAACGTGTCGCCTTCCGCCGGCGAGACGATGGCGAGCGCGGCCTCGCCGGCTTTCTCCTCCCCGTCGCCGCTGGTGCCACCGGTGCAGGACATCGCCAGCAAGAGCCACATCGCGAACCCCTGTTCGCCGCGGATCCTACCCCAGGGCCGCGAGGAGCGCTGCCAGCGCGCGACCGAGCGCGGGGTCCGCCAGCTCCTCGGGCGCCACCTCCCCGAGGTCCACCGGGCGCACGGCGCGGCGGGCGCTGGGAGGCTCGGGCGGGTCCGGGAGGGGCTCCGAGCCCGGCGTGCGCAACGTCAGGTACGGCACCTCGCGCGCGAGCTCCGTGTCGAACGCCACGTGCGTGAAGCACGCGGCGAGCCAGTCGCGGTCGGGGCGGGCGCCCACGAAGAGCACGGCGCGGAGCCGATCGCGGAGGAGCGGGGCGTCGTGCAGCAGCTGCAGCACGGGCTGGGCCGCCTCGCCCGCGGCGAGGACGAGCCGCGCGCGACGGTCCTCGAGGAGGTCCGCGACGGCGTCGCCGTCGACCCTCTCCAGCGTCGTGACCCGAACGTCGGGGATCTCCACGAGCGGCGGCTCGAACCACACCACCCGCACGTCGCGGAGGCGCCGGGCGCGCGCGTCCCGCACGGGGGGCGCGTCGCTCGCGATGGTAGCCCAGTCGCAGCCGGCGCCGAGCCGCGCGAACGGGTCGTAGACGTCGGGCAGCGCGGGCACGGGCTCGCCCCGAGTGGCCGCGCGCAGGGCCCGCCAGAGCACGCCGGGGTCCCACGTCTCCTCGTCGCGGGCGTTGAGCCACAGGGCCAGCGCGAGGAGCGCGACCGCGAGGGACCAGAGCGCCGCGTCGACCGTGCTCATCGCAGCGAGAGCGTCCACGGCGGGATGGGCGCGGCCTTCCCCTCCTTCGCGCGCCGCGCGTGGAGGTGCAGGGCCGTGTAGAGGGCGAGCCACTCCCAGAAGGGTTTCTCGTCGAGGTTGAACTCGACGAAGCTCCACGCGAAGTAGCCGGCCATGCTCGCCGGCATGGCCCACGCGAGGACCTCGGCCTCCGTCCCGCGCGTGTCGCGGATGGTCTGCGCCGCCATGCGCGCGATCACGACGACCAGCGCGAACAGGAGGAGCACGCCGGGCACGCCGTGGTGCGCCAGCATCCCCCAGAAGATGCCGTGGGGGTAGCGGTAGACGGAGTGGTAGAGCCAGTCGCTGTACTTCTGCAGCTCCTCGATGTACCCGCCGGGCCCGATGCCGAAGCCGTAGGAGTCCTTCAGCATCCCGACACACGCGGCCCAGTTGAGCCCGCGGATGTCGCGCGCGAAGAGCACGTCGACGTTCGCCGAGATGCGGTTGAGGCCCTTCCCGAGGTCGCCGAGGTCGCCCAGCGCCGCGAGGCCGAAGAAGAACACGCCCGCCACGGCGAAGCGGACGAACCACTTGCGGAAGAGCGGCTGCCCCAGCGCGACGAGCACGCCGCCGATGACGATCGAGTAGGCGCCGCCGCGCGATCCGCTGGTCATCTGCGCGAAGAACACGAACACGGTCGCGAGCAGGAGACCCCAGCGCAGGAGCGCGCGCCGCTGTACGAGCGCGAAGCCCGCGCACGCGTGCACCACGAACATGAGGTTCATCGCGAACCAGTTGGGCTGCTGGCCGAGGCCCGTCTCGCGGCCGCCGGACTCCGACGCCTTCCACTGCGTGGAGTAGTCGGTGAGGCCCAGCGCGTCGCCGAAGATGGCGAGAACGCCGATCAGCACGCAGCTGCCGATCCAGAACCACAACGCGGTCTTGACGTGCTCCCACGTCTCCACGAACGCGAGGATGACCGTGGTCGTCGCGAGGACGATGCACAGGCCGAGGATCTCCTTCACGCCGTCGGAGACCTTCGCGCACCAGAAGAGCCCCACGAACATCCAGCCCATGATCGCGAGGAGCACGGGCTGCCATGGCCACCGCCGCCACAGCGGCTTGCCCGAGAACACCGCGCGCAGGCCCAGCGCGACCAGCGTGAAGAGGAGCACGGGCTCGAAGAGCCCGATGTTGATCTTCCCGATGCTGAAGAACGACGTGGTGCCCGTGGACAAGAGCCGCGCGGCGAGCATCATGCCCACGGCCCACACGGGCCGGTCGAGCAGGAGCGCGGTGACGACGAGCCCGCCCATCGCGAGCAGCGGCGCGCGCCAGTCGACCACGAAGAGGAGCAGGAGCGCGGTCTGCCCGGCGAGGACCCCCGCGGCGAGGCGCGCTCGCCCGATCCCGCCGCCCTGCCAGCTCGCCTCCAACGTCCTCCCCGCAGCCCCGGACGTGTATCACCAAAAGTGCCGCGTTCGCTGCTACCGTATGGCCGCCATGCTCCTCGCCATCCTCGCCGGTCCCAGCCTCGCCGCGACCCTGTACGTCGGCCCGTCCGACACGTACCGCACCATCTCCAGCGCGTTGTCCGCCTCCGCGTCGGGCGACACCATCGTCGTGCGACAGGGGACCTACGCCGAGAACGTCGACCTGCGCAGCAAGAACGTCACGCTGAAGTCCGAGGACGGGCCGCGCTACACCATCCTCTCGCCGACCAGCTCGATCCAGATCGACTCGGGCACGCTCCAGGGCTTCACGATCGACCCCGCGCCGACCACGGCCGTGTACGTCCCCTCGGGCTCGCCCACGGTGCGTCAGATGGTGATCATGGACCCCGCCTCCTACGGCGTGGAGGTCGTGACGGGCACGCCGACGATCGAGGAGGTCTACGTCGAGGGCTCCGGCGGGCACGGGTTCATCCTGCGCGCGGGCACCGGCGTCGTGCGTCGCTGCGTCGCCCGCGACCCGGTCAACTACGGGTTCGCCATCCGCGGCGGCACGGTCCAGAACAGCATCGCCATCGGCGGCAAGTACGGCTTCGTCTGGGAGACCACCGCGTCCACCTACGACCACGTCGTCGCCGTGGGCGCGTCGATCGCCGGCACCGCCGCGCTCACCAGCGCGACGATCTCCAACGGCGCGTTCGAGGACAACACCGCGCTGCTCGCCTGCTTCTCCGGCAACACGGGCACGTGGTCGAACGGCGTGGCCTACAACACCGCCACCACCTCGGGCTGCAGCGGATCTCCCACCTCCGCCGTGACCAATTCGGATCCCAAGTTCGCGAATTGGAGCGCGGGCGCGAGCACCTGGGAGCTCGACTTCCGCCCGGCCTCGGGCTCGCCGATGATCGACGCCGGCAGCGGCTCGGCCGACACCGACGGCAGCGCGTCCGACCTCGGCGCGTTCGGCGGCCCCTACGGCGACTGGAGCGACGACGACGGCGACGGCGAGCCGGTCATCTTCGACTGCGACGACCAGGACGCGAACACCTACGCCGGCGCCGGCGAGATCGCCGACGGGCTCGACAACGACTGCGACGACGTGATCGACGAGGACATCCCCATCGACACGGGCGGGGGCGACGCCGACACCGACGCCGACGCGGACACGGACACCGACACC
>JBMOQZ010000079.1:0-28635 GCA_049322475.1 Myxococcota bacterium
TCGACGCGGGGCGCCTCGACCTCGCCGGCGCCGCCGTCGGGCTCGCCGGGACCGACGTCGGCCCCGTCCCCTGGCGCCTCCTCGCGGGCGCGCTCGTCGCCCGGGGCGACGCGGACGCGGAGCCCGTGCTTGCCGCCGCGGCCGAGCGTTTTCCGGACGACGACCCGCTCGCGCTCCTGCGCGCGTGCCACGCGTTCGCGACGGGCGATCGCGCCGCGGCCGGGCGGGAGGCCTCCGAGGTGGTGGCCCGGTCGCCCGAGGAGCCTCGCGCCTGGCTCGTGCTCGGGCTCGTCGCCGAGGATCGGGCGGTCCGCGCGCGCGCCCTCCGCTCCGCCGAGGCCCGCGGCGCGGGGCCGGAGATCGCGCGGCTCTTCGGCGATCGCGCGTGACAGGCGCGCGATCCGCACTCGGACGCCGCCGGAGGGCGCGACTTCCGCCGCGAGTGCGATAGTCTCCCGCGAACCGCGATGTACCCCCACCAGAAGCTCGACTGGTCCGCCGGACGCCTGGAGCAGAGGCTCGCGGAGTCCCCCGACGACGTGCAGGCGCGCCTCGAGCTCGCGCGCATCTGCCTGTCGCGCGGGCTCTACCACGGCGCCGGCGAGGTCCAGTGCGCCCAGGCGCTGCAGCACGCGCGCAAGGTCCTGCAGGAGGACCCCGCCTCCGTCGAGGCGCTCGTGATCGCCGGCGCCGCGCTCGTGGGCATGGATCGCCCCGAGGCCGCGCAGCGCCACCTCGACGAGGCCATCCGGCTGGACGCCGAGCGGCCCGACCTCCACCTCGCGCTCGGCGCGATGTACCGCGGGCTGGGCGACCGCCACCTCGCCATCCGCCACCTCGAGAACGCCTGCCGCGGCGCTCCCCAGAGCTGGGAGGCCCACCTCCTGCTCGGCCGCACGCTCGCCGAGCGGGCGAAGCAGGTGCCGACGGGCAACACCCGCCTCGTCGAGCGCAGCCAGTACCACCTCGTGCAGGCGCTGAAGCTCGACCCGTCGCCCGACCTGCTCGCGCCGCTCATGCGCGATCTCGGCGTCAGCTGCCTGCAGACGGGGCGCTACGCCGAGGCCGAGAAGCTGTTCGTGCGCCTGCGCGAGAACCCGCGCTTCAGCGCGCAGGCCCGCAAGCACCTCGGGCAGGTGGCGTTCGCGCTCGGCAAGTACAAGAACGCCATCCAGCACTACCGCCACTACCTCGAGGCCCACGGCGACGACGTCGCCGCGCTCGCCCAGATGGGCATGTCGTACCTCCACCTCGGCGAGCTCGACCGCGCGCGGGAGTACTGCAACAAGGCCCTGCTCCTCGCGCCCGACTACCTGCCCGCCCGCCACGCGCTCGGCTGCACCCTGCTCGAGGAGGGACTCGCCGCCGACGCGCTCCGGGTCTTCAAGGAGACCCTCGAGGACCACCCCGAGGACCTCTCCAGCTACGTCGAGCTCATCCGTACGCGCCGCCGCGCGGGCGACGTGCCCTGGCTCCAGAAGGCGCTCCACGCCGAGGTCCAGGCGTTCGACCGCCTGCCGCTCGTGGGCGGCGACGGCGCCCCGCGCACGCTCACGCGGCGTCGCATCGCGATCCTGCTCGACGAGCTGCGGGCCATCGGGCCGTCGTCGGTGCCCACCGTGCTCGGCGCGGTGGAGATGACGGAGGACGAGGGGCTGCGCTTCTCGTTGTGGGAGGCCGCGTGCCAGCTCGCCGGCGGCGGCATCGCCGACGAGGTCGCCGCGCGCCTGCGCGAGCCCGGCCGCAACTACTCGGTCGCGCTCGCCCGCAACGCGCTCGCCGCCGCCAGCTTCCTGCCCGAGCCCGCGCTCACGGCGGGGCTCGCCGTCACGCAGGAGGACGTCGCGCGCGCCGCGGTCGACCGCCGCGGCAACGCCACCGACCTGACCGCGCACCGTCGCAACGTGGACGCCGAGCGCGACGTCGCCCGCGCCTACCAGGCGCTCCTGCTGCTGGCGATCGCCGCGCGCCGCAGCCGGTCCGCGCGCGGCCTGTTGCAGAGCTGGGGCAAGGACGCCGACGCCGAGCTCCAGGTCGCGGTGCTCGCCGGCCAGGTCATGGGGGGCGAGGCGGACGCCGCGCGGACGCTCGTGCGGCGGGCACAGGAGCGCGGCGCCGGCGCGATCGTGGAGCGCCTGCTCGCGCAGGTGACGCCCCCCGCGCAGCGGGTCGACCCCGCGCCCGTGTCCGACGGGCGCGAGGCGCACTGCTCCGCCTGCGGGCGCACGGGCAAGGACTGCACGCACCTGATGGCGGGCACGCGCGCGGTGCTCTGCGACGTGTGTGTCGGCGAGGTCGTGAAGAACCGCCGCTCCATCCTCGCCCCGGACACGGCGGCGTGCTCGCTCTGCGGGCGCACCCACTTCGAGTCGCGCGGCGTGTACCGCCACGCGGGCGTGGACGTGTGCCACGACTGCCTCGACCTGTCGATGGGGCTCATGGAGCGGGAAGAGGTGGATCGGTTTCTGGCGACCTGGTAGTCCGCCTTCAGTCGTCAGTCGTCAGTTGTTCGCCCGAGGCGTCGGCCGCCCGCTGGACGGACAACTGAGAACTGACGACTGACAACTACTTCCCCACGCTCAGACAGCTCACCTTCCGCAGGTACGTCGCGTAGTCGAACTGCGGGCTGTTCGCGGCGTCGTGACAGCGCCGGCAGGTCGCCTCGCCGACGGGCGCGGGCTTCACGGACTCGCGCTCGGGGTGGCCGCGCAAGGGCCCGTGGCAGGCCTCGCACTGCACCGACTTCCAGGTGTGGATCGCCGTCGGGTCGGTGGTGGAGAAGCCGCCGGGCTCGCCCCACGCGGTCGAGTGGCAGGCGACACACTCGGGATCGAGGCCCTTGCCACGCAGGTTCAGCGCCTCGTGGGCGCGCGCGTGCGGCGAGAAGCTCCACGCGGCGAAGTAGTCGGCGTGGCACTTCACGCAGCCGGCAGCGGTCTGCCAGCCCACCGCGGGCGCCTCCTCCACGCGCGCGGCGGCCGCGCCCTCGACGCTGCGCTTGAAGCGGGCGAGCAGCGGGTCGACGGGCGAGGCGCCGTCGAGGTCGCTGCCGAGCGGCCGCTCCTCGATCACGGCGACGTTGCGCCCGGCGGTCGCCCGCTCGACCTCGCCCCGCAGCGCGGCGACGTCCTTCGCGCGGGCCTCGCGGGCGGCGGCCTCGTCGAGCCGGGCGAGGATGCCGCGCTCGGTGGCGAGGCCCTTCCAGACGCCGCCCTCCGCGATCTCCCAGGGGCCCGGGTCGCTGCCGAGCGAGACGTGCAGGAGCGTGACGTAGCGCCCGCGGTCCGGCGTCTCGACGACGGGGGCGCCCGCCGTGCGCACAGGGAGGTCGTGGGAGGTCCCGCGCACCGACAACACGGCGCCCACCCGGCGCACGCCCGCGGCCACGGCGCGCGCGGTGTCCTCCGGCGCGTTCGAGAGCACCACCCACGCGTCGGCGTCGCCGCGCACGGCGGCCGCGACGGCCTCGACCGCGTCCGCCACCTCGACGCCCTCGGCCGGCGCGGAGAGCCCCACGACGCCGAGCCGCACGCCGTCGCGCTCGATCACGGTCGCGGGCGCGAGCCCCTTCCAGGTGGCCGAGAGCGCGCCTTCGGCGCGGAGCCCCTGAAACCCGAGCACGCCGAGGTCGAGCGGCCCGGCGGCCCAGGCGTCGAGCCCGGCGGCGCGCGCCATCGCGATCACCGCGCTCGCGCGCTCGCCCGCGTCGGCCGCGGGGGCGCCGCCCTTCGCGAGCATCTGCCCCGCGTCGAGCGAGAACACCGGCACGCCGCGGGCGCGCAGCTCCTCGACGAGCCGCGCGCGCCGCGCCATCCCGCCGTAGGGCAGCGTCGGGCAGCCGCAGGGCTCGATCTCGCCGCGGACCTCGCCCGTCAGCGCGATCGCCAGCTCCCGCAACGGGCGGACCTCGCCCGCGGGGCCGGCGTCGGCGCCCTCGATCTTCGGCGGCAGGGGAGGCAGCTCCGGGGCGGGATCGCCCGCGCACGCGACCGCCACGCTGGCGAGCACGCCCGCTGTCAAGGAGTTGTGGAGACGCTTCGGAGACACGCGCGGGTCAATGATACGTCGGGCAACCTGAGCGCTGCCTTCGGAGGCCGTCCGTGATCCTGATCTCCCTCGTCGCGCCGCTGTCCGCGTTCGCCCCCACCGACGAGGTGTACGTCGGGGTCGAGCCGGCGCGCGTGTCGCGGACGCACGTCTCGGTCCAGAACCGCCTGCGGCGCTCGCCGGCGTGGGCCGCGTTCGCCGCGGGGGAGGGGGCCGGCTGGCAGGTGCGCTTCGACGAGCGCACCGGGCAGGTGCGGCGCGCGACGGGGCCGGGCATCGACCTCGGCCGGGTCGCCGACCGCGCCGGCGTCGAGGCGGCCGTGCGCGGGGTGCTCGCCCGCCACCCGGCGCTCGTGGGCGTCGCGCTCGACCAGCTCGCGCTGAGGAGCGCGACGTACGTCGCGCGGCTCGACACCTGGTACGTCACGTTCGACCGCCTCGTCGACGGCGTGCCCGTCTGGCGCGGCGGCGTCACCGCGCGCGTCGTGGGCGGCAAGCTCGTGATGCTCGGGCTCGACACGCACCCGGGGCTCGCCGGCGTGCCCGATCCGGCGATCGGCGAGGACGAGGCCCTCCGGATCGCCCGCGTGGAGGGCCCGGCGCCGCGCGCCGTCCACCTGGACACCTCCGCGGAGCTCGTCGTGCTGCCGGAGGCCACGGGCTACCGCCTCTGCTGGCTCGCGCGCTCGCGCACGCAGTCGCCGCCGGGCATCTGGGTCTCCTTCGTCGACGCCGTCACGGGCGAGCTCGTCAACGTGCACAACGAGGTGCGCTTCCTCGCGGGCACGCTCTCCGGGCGGCACGACACGCGCACGGTCGACGGGTCGATGAGCGTCTCGCCCATCCCGCTCGCGTCGCTGACGGGGTCGGACGGAACGGTCGCGGCCACGCTCGACGACGGCACCTTCGACATCGACCCCGCGCTCACCTGGACCACGCGCCTGCGCGGCTCCTGGCTCACCGTGCGCAACTCCGCCGGCGACAACGGCGAGCTCACGCTCGACGGGTCCGCGCCGGTGTGGACGGACGGCGAGGCGACGCAGGCGGAGATCGACTCCTACGTGTTCCTGCACCAGGTCCGCGACTGGGCCGTCCAGTTCGCGCCGGAGGTCGGCATCGTCGACGACCCGATGCGGTCGAACGTGAACCTCGACTCGTCCTGCAACGCCTACTACGACGGCTCCGTCAACTTCTACGAGGAAGGCGACGGCTGCGCGAACACCGGCCGCATCGGCGACGTGAACTACCACGAGTGGGGCCACGGCTTCCACTACTACAGCGTGCAGGCGGGCACGGTCGACGGGACGATGGGCGAGGGCGTCGGCGACGTCGTGTCGATGCTCCAGACGCTGGACTCGGACATCGCGCCGTACTTCTACTCGAACGGCTCGCCCATCCGCGAGCTGGCGAGCGACCGCGTGTACCCCGACGACGTGATCGGCGAGGTCCACGAGGACGGCCTCATCTACGGCGGCGCGATGTGGGACCTCTACCAGGCCCTGCTCGACCGCTACGGCGAGGACGGCCGCTCGAAGGAGCGCGCCTGGGAGGTCACGTCCCAGCTCCTCGCCGACTCGCTCAAGGGCGGCCCCACGCTCGACACCATCTACGACGAGATGGTGATCGCCGACGAGTCCGCCTACGGCGGCGACCACCTCTGCGAGATCGTCGAGGCCTTCGGCGCCCACGGCCTCGGCCCCGGCGGGACGTCCGGGCTCCTGTCGATCGACCACGAGGGCGCCGGCAACCAGCGGGCGGGCGCCGAGCCCGCGCTCTCCGGCGCGCTCGTCAACCTCGCGCCCGAGTGCTCGGACTTCTCGCTCGGCACGGTCGACGCGGTGTACTCGACCGACGGCGGCGAGACCTGGGACACGGCGCCGCTGGACGTGTCCGGCGACGACTTCGAGGGCGTGTTGCCCCCGTTCGAGTCCGGCACGATCGTGACCTACTACCTCGTCGCCCAGGCCACCGACGGCACCGAGGTGGCCTCGCCCGCGGGCGAGGACATCGCGCCCCACACGTTCTACGTCGGCGAGCTCGAGGAGCTCTATTGCGAGGACTTCGAGGACGACGACGGCGACTACACGCACGAGCTGCTCGACGGGCGCGACCAGCGCGGCGCCGACGACTGGATCTGGGGCGAGCCCCAGGGCATGGGCGGCGACCCCGCCGAGGCCTTCAGCGGCGCGAGGATCTGGGGCAACGACCTCGGCGGCGGCGAGTACAACGGCGAGTACCAGCCCGAGATCGTCAACCGCCTCACGAGCCCCGACATCGACGTCGGCGAGGGCGGGACGCTCATCGTCCAGTTCCGTCGCTGGCTGCAGGTCGAGGACGCCGAGTACGACGTCGCGAGCGTCTACGCGAACGAAGAGGCGGTGTGGTCCAACCACGAGTCCCGCGCCGGCGACGAGCACACCGAGGACGGCGTCTGGATGCTCCACACGATGGCGGTCGAGGTCGACGGGAGCACGCTCTCGCTCGGCTGGGAGATCGACAGCGACGAGGGGCTCGAGTTCGGCGGCTGGAACGTGGACGACGTGTGCGTGTACCGGCCCGTCGCGAGCGAGGAGCCCGATCCGCCCGCCCTCGACGACACGGGCGACCCCTCCGACCCCGACCGTCCCGGCAACTCCGGCGACGACGAGGGCGTGAAGCTCGACGGCGGCTGCGGCTGCGACGGCGGGGCCGGCGCGGGCTCGCTCGCCGGGGTGGGGCTGGCGCTCGCGGGGCTGTTGCGGCTACGTCGGAGGGGATGACGCTCTTCTGGCTGGTCGCCGCCGCGCGCGGCGAGGTGCCGCCCCCCGACTACCGCGACGCGCTGATGGAGGCCGCCGCGGCGCAGGTCGCCGTGCTGGCCCGCGACGAGGGGCTCGGCGCCGCGCGCGCGTTCGCGCAGGGCTGGGAGCGCACGGTGGGCGAGGACGCCCGCGTCGCGTACGAGGTGGGCCTCGCCGCGCGGCTGGGCGGCGAGCCGCGGCTCGCGCGGAGCGAGCTCGACCGCGCGCTCGAGCTCGACCCCACGCTCGTCACCGCCCGCTACGACCGAGGCGAGATGCGCCTGACCGAAGGCGACCTCCCCGGCGCGGCCGCCGACTTCGAGGCGGTGGTCGCCGCGCGCCCCGACCACTGGGCCGGCCACTTCCGCCTCGCCGACCTCGCCGCGCGCGCCCGCGACGTCGAGCGCTTCGAGGCCCACCTGCTCGACGCGCTGCGGAACGGCTTCGCGGTGCGGGACGTCGCCGGCGATCCGCGTTGGCACGACTACCTCGCCGACCCCGAGCTCGGGCCGGTCCTGCGCCGGCTCGTCGTCGTCTACCAGGACGAGGCGGTGCTCGAGGCGCTGGAGAAGCCCGTGGAGACGCCGTGATCGCTGCCTTCGCCGCCGGATGGGCGCTCGCCGCCACCGACCCCCGGAAGGAGACACAGGAGGACCCCGTCCGCCTCGATGCCCGTCTGGACCGCGACGCCGAGGACTTCGGCATCGGCGTCATCCTCGGGCTGCCGACCGGACTGTCCGCGGGGCTGCGGCCGGAGGGCAGCCGGGCGTGGTTCGACGCGGCGCTCGCGTGGAGCTTCGTCAACGACACGGTCGACACCCACGCCGACGTGTTGTTCATCGTCTACGACGCCCGCACCGACGACATCCCGGACATGCGCTTCCCGTTCTCCGTCGGCGTGGGCCCGCGCCTGCACCTCGGCGACGACCCCACCGACACGTCCGCCGCGCTCTGGCAGGTCGGCGTGCGGGTGCCCGTCGGCATGAGCTTCATCCACGACGGCTTCCCGCTCGAGGGCTTCCTCGAGCTCGTGCCCGGCCTCTCCCTCGCCCCGACGACCCAGCCGTTCTTCGAGGCGGCGGTCGGCGCGCGCTTCTACTTCGGGAAGAAAGAGGCGGCGCCCACGGAGTGAACGCTCGGCCGTCCGCCGAAAAAGCAGAGGGGGCCGACGTCTCCGCCGGCCCCCTGAAGCCTGAAGCCCGAAGACTCTTCCTAGTGGCTGTGCCCGTGGCCCCCGCCGGCGTTGCCCTCGTCCTCGTCCTTGTACTCGGCCACCATCGCCTCGGTGGTGAGCAGCAGCGACGCGACGGAGGCGGCGTTCTCGAGCGCGGCGCGCGTGACCTTCGTGGGGTCGATGACGCCGGCCGCGTAGAGGTCGCCGTACTCGCCGGTGGCGGCGTTGAAGCCGAAGCCGCCGTTGCCGTCGCGCACCTTCTCCAGCGTGATGCTGGCCTCGCCGCCGCCGTTGGCGACGATCTGGCGGAGGGGCTCCTCGACCGAGCGGCGCACGATCTCGACGCCGAAGCGCTGCTCGCCCTCCGCCTGCACACCGTCGAGCGCCTTCTGGGCGCGGATGAGCGCGACGCCGCCGCCGGGGAGGATGCCCTCCTCGACCGCCGCGCGCGTGGCGTGGAGCGCGTCCTCGACGCGGGCCTTCTTCTCCTTCATCTCGACCTCGGTGGCCGCGCCGACGCGGATGACCGCGACGCCGCCCGCGAGCTTGGCGAGGCGCTCCTGGAGCTTCTCGCGGTCGTAGTCGGAGGTGGTCTCCTCGATCTGGGCCTTGATCTGCGAGATGCGGGCCTTGATGGCGTCGGCGGTGCCGGAGCCGTCGATGATCGTGGTGTGGTCCTTCGTGATGGACACGCGCTTGGCGCGGCCGAGGTCCTGCAGGCCGAGGTTCTCGAGCTTGAGCCCGAGCTCCTCCGCGATGAGGCGGCCGTTGGTGAGCGTGGCGATGTCCTCCAGCATCTGCTTGCGGCGGTCGCCGAAGCCCGGCGCCTTGACCGCGACGACCTGAAGCGTGCCGCGGAGCTTGTTGACGACGAGCGTGGAGAGCGCCTCGCCCTCGACGTCCTCGGCGATGATGAGCAGCGGCTTGCCCGCGGCGTGCACCTTCTCGAGGAGCTTGATGAGCTCGCGCATCGAGGAGAGCTTCTTCTCGTGGATGAGGATGTAGGGGTCCTCGAAGGTGGCCTCCATCCGCTCCGCGTCGGTCACGAAGTAGGGGCTGATGTAGCCGCGGTCGAACTGCATGCCGTCGACCGTCTTGAGCTCGGTCTCGAGGCCCTTGTTCTCCTCGACCGTGATCACGCCCTCCTTGCCGACCTTGTCCATCGCCTCGGCGATGATGCGGCCGATCTCGGTGTCGCCGTTGGCGGAGATCGTGCCGACCTGCGCGATCTGCGCGTTGTCGGCGACGGGACGGGACTGGGTCTTCAGGTCGGCGATGATGGCCGTGACCGCCTTGTCGATGCCCCGCTTGAGATCCATGGGGTTGTGACCGGCGGCGACGAGCTTGACACCCGAGCGGAAGATGGCCTGCGCGAGGACCGTGGCGGTGGTGGTGCCGTCGCCCGCGACGTCCGAGGTCTTGGAGGCGACCTCCTTCACCATCTGCGCGCCCATGTTCTCGAACTTGTCCTCGAGCTCGACCTCCTTCGCGACCGTGACGCCGTCCTTCGTCACCACGGGGGCGCCCCAGGACTTCTCGATGACCACGTTCCGGCCCTTGGGCCCGAGCGTGACCTTCACGGCGTTGGCGAGGGTGTCGACCCCGACGAGGATCTTGTTGCGGGCGTTCACGTCGAACAGGATCTGCTTGGCAGCCATTGGGAACTCCTGATGTATGCTGTTGACGGAGCCAGGCTCCCGCCCGGCCCGAGCGAATCGATTGAGAAGACGCGACTACTCGACGATCCCGAGCACGTCGTCCTCACGGAGGATCAAGCGGTCTTCTCCCTCGACCTTGATCTCCGTGCCCGAGTACTTGCCGAAGATCACGCGGTCGCCGACCTTCACGGTCAGCGGGGTGACCTTGCCGTCGTCGGCGATGCGGCCGTTGCCGACGGCGATCACCGTGCCCTCGGCGGGCTTCTCCTTCGCGGCTTCGGGGAGGAAGAGGCCGGACTTGGTCTTCGTCGGCTCTTCGTTGCGCTTGACGAGGATGCGGTCGAACAGGGGGCGAACGTTCATGGGTGTCGTCTCCTGGCCACGTGCGGCCGAAGTCGGACCGGTCACCGGAGCGCTCCCGAGCGGGAGCCCCCGGGACGGTCGTGGGGGTTTGCGGGCGGCTGGGGGGGCCACCCGCGGCGGCACACAGCTACGCACGCCGGCTCGCGGGGTCAAGCGCGCCGCGCGGAAAATTTTCAACGCTCGTCGAAAGGCGGGCTTCGTCCAACCCAAGTGTGTAAAGGAGGGTTGATGGGTCGGCAGGCGGCGCTCCTCACGGAGTCCAACCTCTTCGACTTCTTCCGCGAGCGGGTCGAGACCGCGGTCGTGCACCAGCGGGCCCCCGTGTCGGAGAACGCGGTCTACTACCTCTCCAACCTCCTCGCGGAGAACGCGCGCCGCGGCGAGGGCCCCGCGGAGGAGGACGAGCCCACGCTCGTGGAGCTGCAGCACCGCGCCGTGCACGCGCCGCCGGCCGAGGCCGTCACGCACTGGCGGCGTCTGGGCGACAACTCGCTCGTGGTGGCCGGGTTCTTCCGCGAGAGCCTCGAGCGGCGCGCCGTCTCGCGCGACTACTACGAGCGGATGGGCTCGACCGCGTACCGCGCGCTGGAGCGCATCCTCGGGGGCGGCAGCTTCGCGGAGATCTTCGCCGAGCTCGGCGATCGCTACCGCGCCTGCGTGGAAGTCCTGTCCGAGGTGCGCGACGAGGCGCGCGAGCGCACCGACACCGACATCCTCAAGCTCTACGAGGAGTGGCTGACCACCGGCTCGCCGCGGGTGGCGGACCGCCTCCGCGCGCTGGGCGTCGTGCCGGCGCGGTGCGTGGGGCAGGGATGATCGCGCGGGTCCAGCGCCACCTCGAGGCCATCTACGACATCGAAGCCCCCGACATCCGCGACTACCTGCTCGACCGCGAGGCGGTCACGGAGCTCGTCGGCGAGCCCTCGCGCGCGGCGCGCGAGTGGGTGTTCGTGCGTCAGGACGGCGACGGCGTCGACATCGGCGTCTATGTCGACCCCGAGGACCTCCGCGCGCTCGACGCGGCGGCCTCGCCCGCCGAGGCCGTGCGCGACGCGCTCGATTCGTTCTGCGTCGTCACGGAAGGCGTGAGCCACTTCCTTCTCCTCGCGAGGCGGGCCGCGCGCGACGAGACCGTGACCCTGCTCGAGCTCGAGACCCAGGCGGAGGTCGACAAGTTCGTCACCGCGCGCCTCCACGTCGGACCGCAACCCGACCTGAGGCGGCGGATCCTGCGCGACGCGCGGCTCGCCGACGGGCTCGGCGACGCCGAGCGCGAGCGGTACACCGAGGCCGGCCGGCTCGCCGACCGGTACTGCGCCAAGCTGGAGAAGACGCGACACGTGGACGCGCTGCTGTGCGAATTGCGCACCTTCTACCGCCGCCCCGGCCACGCGCGCATGGAGCTCCTCCGGAAAGCGGCGTAGGTTGCGCGCCGGGGGGCGCCGCGCTAACCGGCGAGCTTTGCAGAGGTCCCCATGGCCCGCATCACCGTCGAGGACTGCCTCGAGAACGTGCCGAACCGGTTTTCGCTCGTGCTCGTCACGGCCGAGCGCACCAAGCAGCTCATGAAGGGCGCGAAGGCGCTCATCGACGACGACCGCTCCAACAAGGAGATCGTCACGGCCCTGCGCGAGATCGCCGCCGGCTCCGTCCAGCCCGACATGTCCGGCTTCGACGAGCAGGAGCAGGTGGGCAAGCAGCTGGGCGGCGGCGAGGCCCTCCCGCCCGCCGTCGACGACCTCCTCCCGCCGGCGGCCGACGAGCTGCCGCCCGAAGCGTAAGGAACACCCGCCATGACCAAGATCAACGAAGACCTCCTCGACCTGCGGCGCGTGGAGCGCGCGATCCACGAGGGCCACCTCACCGCCGAGCAGTACCAGAAGCACCTCGACTCCCTCGAGGACTGCGCCGCCGACGCCGAGGAGTCCAACGTCCGCATGGTCGCGTACGACCGCAGCCGTCGCGTCGAGCACGGCGGCGACGGCCAGCCCGAGGAAGACGAGGGCTGATGAGCCGGGTCGTCCGGGCGCCGCGCGGGCCCACGCTGCACTGCCGCGGCTGGGTCCAGGAAGCGGCGTACCGGATGATCCAGAACAACCTCGATCCCGACGTCGCCGAGCGCCCCGAGGACCTCGTGGTGTACGGCGGGAACGGGAAGGCCGCGCGCGACTGGCCGTCGTTCGACGCCATCCTGCGCGCGCTCACCACGCTCGCCGACGACGAGACGCTGCTCGTGCAGTCCGGCAAGCCCGTCGGGATCGCGAAGACGCACCCGGACGCCCCGCGCGTCCTGCTCGCCAACTCGAACCTCGTCGGCAAGTGGGCGACGTGGGAGCACTTCCGCGAGCTCGAGCGGAAGGGCCTCATGATGTACGGCCAGATGACGGCCGGGAGCTGGATCTACATCGGCTCGCAGGGCATCGTGCAGGGCACCTACGAGACCTTCGCCGAGGCCGGCCGCCAGCACTTCGGAGGCGACCTCGCCGGGAAGCTCGCGCTCTCCGCGGGGCTCGGGGGCATGGGCGGCGCGCAGCCGCTGGCCGCCGTGTTCGCGGGGGCGGTGTTCCTCGGCGTGGAGGTCGACCCGTCGCGCGTCGAGAAGCGCCTCCAGACCGGCTACCTCGACGAGGTCGCGACCGACCTCGACGACGCGATCGCCCGCGTCCAGCGCTACCGGCGCGAGAAGGTGGCGAGGTCCGTGGGCCTCGTGGGCAACGCGGCCGAGGTCTTCCCGCGCATCGCGGAGAGCGGGCTCGCTCCGGAGCTGGTGACCGACCAGACGTCCGCCCACGACCCGCTCGCCTACGTGCCCGCCGGGCTCACGCTGGCGGAGGCCGCGCGGCTCCGCGAGGCCGACCCGCGCGAGTACGCGCGCCGCGCCTACGCGAGCATGGCGACGCACGTCCGCGCGATGGTGGCGATGTCGCGCGCCGGCAGCCACGTCTTCGACTACGGCAACAACATCCGCGCGGGCGCCGTCGAAGGCGGGCTCGCCGAGGCCGAGGCCTTCGCGTTCCCGGGGTTCGTGCCCGCGTACATCCGCCCGCAGTTCTGCGAGGGGAGGGGGCCCTTCCGGTGGGTGGCGCTCTCCGGCGATCCCGAGGACATCCGCGTCACCGACGAAGCCGTCCTCGAGCTCTTCCCCGAGGACGTGGGCCTGCGCCGGTGGATCGAGATGGCGCGGGCGCGCATCCACTTCCAGGGCCTGCCCGCGCGCATCTGCTGGCTCGGCTACGGGCAGCGGCACCTCGCGGGGCTCCGCTTCAACGAGCTCGTGGCGAGCGGGCGCGTGAAGGCGCCCATCGTGATCGGCCGCGATCACCTCGACTGCGGCTCCGTCGCGTCGCCGAACCGCGAGACGGAGGGGATGAAGGACGGCACCGACGCGGTCGCCGACTGGCCCATCCTGAACGCCCTGTTGAACGCGGTGAACGGCGCGAGCTGGGTCAGCTTCCACCACGGCGGCGGCGTCGGCATCGGCTATTCGCTGCACGCCGGACAGGTCATCGTCGCCGACGGCACCGACGCCGCGGCGAAGCGGCTGGAGCGCGTGTTGCTCGGCGATCCCGCGATGGGCGTCTTCCGGCACGTCGACGCGGGCTACGCGGAGGCCGTCGCCGTCGCCGATGCGCGCGGCGTGAAGATCCCTCGCTGATCAGGGGTTCTCGAGGATCTCGAGGACGTAGCGCTTCTTGTTCTTCCCGCCCACGGCGTGCACGATGCGACGGATCGCGTCCGCGTGGATGCCCTTCTTGCCGATCACCTTGCCCACGTCGTCCGGGGCCACGGACAGCTCGAGCACGCACGAGTGCGTGCCCTCCACCTCGGTGACGTGCACCTGGTCCGGGTGGTCGACGAGCGCCTTCACGATGGCTTCGACCAGACCCTTGATCTCGACCATGTGATCGCTGGTCGCGTCGTTTACTGCCACTGCCTGCTCCCTGCTACGATCCGCTACGGAGCAGCATGGGCCGCCCCGGCCGATTCGTCAAGGTCTGTCAAGGGGTGCAAGGTGCGCGGCCTCGGCGCGTAACACGAAGGAGAGCGCACCATGAGGGACGCGCACTTCGGAGAGGAGATGAACACGCCTGACGCCATCGACGTTCCCCTGGTGATGGACTCGGAGGAGGGCATCAAGGCCCTCGCGCGCCTCGACCGGGCGACCGCCTGGGACCGCGTCATCCGCCGCTACGAGGAGCGCCTGTACGTCCACGCCTACTGCATCCTGAAGGACGGGCAGGAGGCGCGCGACGTCGTGCAGGAGGTCTTCATCAAGGCGATGCGCGAGCACCGGTTCTTCGACCCGGACTTCCGCATGCAGGCCTGGCTGTACCGGGTCACGCGCAACCTCTGCTTCAACCTCGTGCGCGATCGGCGCCGCCGCGACGGCATCCTCGCGACGGTCCCGCGCAACGACAGCGTGGTCAGCGACCCGATCGAGGTCGTGTTCGGCGGCGAGCGGCAGGACGAGATCATGGAGGCGATCGGGCAGCTCACCGAGGACCACCGGAACATCCTGTTGCTCCGCTACTACGAAGACATGTCCTACGCCGAGATCGCGCGCGCGCTCTCCATCAAGCTCGGCACGGTCATGAGCCGGCTCAGTCGCGCGCGCGACCGCCTCCTGTCGGTCCTCGGCGAGGACCCTTCGCTGCTGGCCGCGTCGTAGGCTCGCGGCGGCGTCGCGGACACGCCGCCGTTGACCGCACGCCGCCGTGCCCGGTACCATCTGGGCCGGTCCAGACACTCGCGAGGGCCGCGGTTGCGGAACGGAGACACGGTGCAGGACGCGCGCCAGGCGCTTTTGGGCTACCTCGAAGCCGGGCAGACCGGATGCATCGCGGCAGAGACGCCCCAGGGGCGCCGTCTCGTCTACGTCATGCTCGGCGAGATCCTCGCCGCGCAGTCCGACGAGGACGACCGGCGCATCCTCGAGATCCTCCGCAACGGGAACTCCGTCGACAAGGGCAAGCTCGAGGCGCTCCAGCGCGCGCTCCAGGAGGGCGGCGGGCTCTCCGAGCAGCTCTTCGAGGCCGTCGCCGACGATCGCGTGATGGAGCTCTACTTCGAGCGCTTCCGCGACAACCTCTTCCAGTTCCTCGCCTCCGACTCCGTCGAGTTCACCCCGATGGAGGCGGTGTTCACCGACAACATCCAGGTCGGGCACGACAGCCGCGCGCTCATCGACGAGCTGGCGGGCCTCCGGGAGCGCTCCCTCGCGCTCCTCGCCAACGAGAACGCGCGCGTCGCGCCGAGCGGCATGGCGGCCAACAACGCGGCGGAGGCGCAGATCGCCGAGATGTGCGAGGGCGGCCTCCCGCTGCGCGAGCTGCTCCAGCGCGCGCCGTGGGAGATGTCCCGCGCGCTCGCGCACCTCGCCGAGATGGTGGAGACGGGCGCGCTCCGCATCCTCCCCGCCGAGATCCCGCCCGTCGCCGAGGACGAGGAGCCGGAGGAAGACGCCACCGAAGAGGCGTCGCGCTCGAAGCTCGCGGCCTTCCAGCCGCCCGCCGACTACGAGGAGCCGGTCGATCACGAGCTCGCCGCCTTCCAGGACTACGACACCTCCCGCATGGGCGGCGACTTCTCCGGCGAGATCCTCGACCGCGTCGAGGTGAGCGAGGAGGCGCCGCGCCCGGAGCCACTCCCGCCCCCGTCGGGCGAGACCATCATCGAGATGGAGGACGCCGAGCAGGCGCTGAAGGACGGCACCGTCCAGGCGGTCTCGCTGAACTTCAGCGGGCCTCAGCTGCAGGACGACGACGCGCTCCGCCGCATCGAGGTCGTCAACGACGTGCTGGGGCACGTCGCCGAGTACCTCGGGCGCGTCGAGGGCCCGGGCGCCGGCCAGGCCCAGGTCCAGCTCCTCGTCGAGGGCACGCCCGGCAACCTCGCGCCTCTCTTCAAGGGCGTGGAGGTCAGCCCCCAGGGACAGCTTCCCGCCCAGCACGTGTTGAAGAACCTCCGCAAGCGGCCCGCCACCGAGCGTCGCCGCCTCCTCGACCGCGCGCTGACCGATCTCATCGACCGCGCGCTGTCGCTCGCGAACGAGGAGCTCTCCGAGGAGCAGCTGGAAGAGCTCCTCGAGCACGTCGCCGGTTACCAGTCGAAGCTCCGGTAGGAGCCGCGCCTGCTCTGGTCGTGGGTGCTCGTCGCGCTCGCCGAGGAGGGGGTCCCCGACGCGGTCCCCGCGCCCGTCGCGGCGGAGGAGGGCGACGAGGTCGTCGTCGCCGCGCCGACCGGTGTGCCGCCGCGCGTCGTCCCGGAGCGCTGGACGCCGCCGCCCGAGGTCGTGGACGCCGTCCGCGCCGCGCGCGCGCGCCCGCTGCCGGAGCGCATCGACGCGGCGAGCCGCGCGTTCCTCGGGCTCCCGTACCTCAACGACGCCGCCGGCGAGATGGCGGGCCCCGACCCCGATCCGCCCGCCCGCTACGACGCCTTCGACTGCCTCACCTTCGTCGAGGAGGTGCTCGCGCTGGCGATCGCGCCGGACCCGCTCTATGCGCCGGCGATCCGCGACGCGCTCCGCTACCGGGGCGCCGCCTCCTACGAGACGCGCCGCCACTTCATGGAGGCGCAGTGGATCCCCGACGCGATCGCGAACGGGCTCCTCGTCGACGTCACCGACCGCGTCGGCCGCGCGCGCACGATCACGAAGGAGGTCACGCCCGACACCTGGCGCCACTGGCGGCGACGCGCGCTCTTCAAGCTCCCGGACGCGCTCCTGCCGCTCGGCGCCTGGTCGCTGCGCTTCCTCGACCTCGCCGAGGCCGCCGAGGCCGCCGCGCGGATCCCCCCGGGCGCGGTGATCGTGACCCTGCGCCGCGACAAGGGCGCCCCGATCGTGACCACCCACATCAGCATGGTGGTGCCGGGCTCCGGGACCGAGCGCGTGTGGATGCGTCACGCGACGCGCATGGGCACGCGGAAGGTGCGCGACGACCGGCTCCCCTGGTACGCCACCCACCTCCGCGACTACGTGAACTGGCCCGCGCTCGGCGTCACCGTGCTGATGCCCCGCGAGCAGGGGCCGCGCGTCTCGGCGCTCGCGTCGCCCGCGCTCCCGCCGCCGTTCCCCGACGCGGAGGGCGAGCTCCCGGTGTTCGATGCCCGCCCGATCCCGCCCTTCCCGGCCCCGCCGCCGTGACCGCCGTCCTCTGGGACCTCGACGGGACGCTCGTCGACAGCGCCGGCGACATCGCGCGGGCCGTCGATGTCATGCTGGCGCGGCACGGGCTCCGCCCCCTCGGCGAGGCCACCGTCCGCCGGTTCATCGGCGAGGGCGCCCGCCGGCTCGTGGACCGCTGCGTCGCCGAGGCGGGCGGCGTGCCCGGCGAGGCCCACCTCGGCGACTTCCTCGCCGCCTACGCCGCGGCGCCGGTCGTCACGACGACCGTGTTCGACGGCCTGCGGGCGATCGTCGAGGACATCCGCTCGCCGCAGGCCATCGTGACGAACAAGCCCGAGGCGCTGACCCGCGCGGTGCTCGCCGGCCTCGACCTCGCGCGGCACTTCCCCGTCGTGATCGGCGGCGACACGCTCCCCGTCCGCAAGCCCGATCCCGCCCCGATCCACGAGGCCCTGCGCCGCCTCGGCGCGACCACCGCCGTGTTCGTCGGCGACGGGCCCCCCGACGTGGCCGCCGCCCGCGCGGCCGGGCTCGCCTGCGTCGGCGTGGAGTGGGGCATCCACGAGCCCGCGGGGGCGGACGTCCGTGTGCCGGACGCGCGCACGTTGCGCGACGCCCTGCGGAGGCTTGGCGTACACTGCGGCTGATGTGGCTGCTCTCGGCCTGTATCGGCCTCGACACCCTGCCCGAGCGCGACGAGCGCAAGGACGGCGATCTCGACAGCGTCCCGCTGGAGACGGGTCACCCGCTCGACACGTCGACGACCGGCGGCGGCGGCACGGACGAGAACGCGCGGCCCGTCGCGGACGCGGGCGACGACGCGGAGGCCACCGTCAACGTCGTGGTCGAGCTCGACGGGACGGGCTCCTCCGACCCCGACGGCGACGCGCTCGCGTACGCGTGGACGCTCATCGAGAAGCCGCGCGGCTCCTCCGCCGAGCTCATCAACGACACCCGCGCCGAGGCCTCGTTCGTGCCCGACCTCGCCGGGCGCTACGTCGCCGAGCTCGTCGTCGACGACGGGCAGGCCGCGAGCGAGCCCGACGAGGTCGAGGTCACCGCCGCCGAGGACAACGGCGAGCCCGTCGCCAACGCCGGCCCCGACCAGACCGTCACCGTCGGGAGCACGGTCAGCCTCGACGGCTCCGCCTCGACCGACCCCGACGACGACCCCCTCCAGTTCGCGTGGACGATGACGTCGCGGCCGAGCGGCTCGTCGGCGTCGTTGTCCAACGCGTCCAGCGCGACGCCCCGCTTCACCGCCGACGCCGCCGGCGCGTACGAGCTCTCGCTGACCGTCAGCGACGGCACGACGCCCAGCGAGCCCGACGAGGTGCGGATCATCGCCGAGCCCGACGCCTCCGACACCGGCAGCGACGACTGCGGCTGCAGCGCCGGCGGCGCGGACGTGGCCGGCGGGCTCCTCCTCGCGCTCGCCTCGCTCAGGGCGCGAAGGCGGCGGTGACCGCGGCGGCGTCGGGCTCGCCGAGCTCCGCCCAGGCCTTCACCGCGTCGGCGACGAGCCCGCGCGGGTCCTTGCCGTAGGGCCGCAGCCCCTCGTCGACGTAGGCGCGCACGTCCTCGCCCGCGGCGAGCCGGCGGCGGACCTCTGGCAGGAGCGTCTCGGCGAGGTGCTGCTTGGACTCGATGGGCACCAGATCGCTGACGCGCAGGGCCCACGCGGGCAGCCGGACGTCCACGCGGGCGAGCATCTGGCCGGCGAAGTCGAGCGCGATCCGCTGGGCACGCGCGGCGACCACGTCCGGCGGCTCGCCCGGGGCGCCGGCCACCTCGACGTAGACCTTGTTCTTCGGCTCGGTGCCGCTCGGGCGCAGGATCACGCGCACGTCGGGGCCGTAGTGGAACACGAGCACGTCGCGGCTGGCGGCGTCGGTGCCCGACAGGATGGGCCCGAGCGGGCCCTTCGGGTCGGCGCGGTCGAAGAACGCGGTGAGCTTCGCCCCCGCGACCTCGGTGACCGGCGACTCCCGCAGCGCCGCCTGGATGCGCTCGATGCGCCCCTTTCCGGCCGCGCCGCGCATCACGGTGCTGACGAGGTGGTTGTGCACGTACCCGACCTGCCGCCACACGTCGCCGAGCGCGTCCACCAGCGTGCGGCCGAACTTCTCCTTGAGGAAGCTCGCGCACTCGGCGAGGCCGAGCGCGGCGCCGGCCGCGTCCTTGTCGCGCAGGTGCGGCGTGACGAGCACGCCGTGGCTCTCCTCGACCCCGACGACGAAGTCCGCGAGCGAGCCCTCCACGCCGCGGAAGCGGCCGGTCTCCTCGAGCTGGCGCAGGCCGTCGCCGATGTACTTGAAGCCGACCATGAGGTCGCCGATCACGCGGGCGCCGTGCCGCTCGGCGATGCGGCGCACGAGATCGCTCGTGACCTCGGTCTTCATCACGATCGGGCGATCCCACTTGCCCGCGCGCAGGCGGTAGTCGGTCAGGAGCGCGGCGATCTCGTTGCCGGTGAAGAAGCGGAACTCGCCCTGGTGCTTCGCGCAGAGCCCGATGCGGTCGGCGTCGGGGTCGCAGGCCATGACGAGGTCGGCGCCGATCTGCTTCGCGAGCGCGACCGCGCGGTCCATCGACTGGCGCACCTCGGGGTTGGGCGTGCGGAACGGCACCTCGGGGAACGCGCCGTCGTGGGGCGCCTGGGTGGGCTCGACCGTGACGTCGAAGCCGGCGGCGCGCAGCACGTCGACGACGGTGGTGTCGCCCGTGCCGTGGAGGCCGGTGAACACGACGCGCGCGCCGCGGAACGGGAGGATGGAGGTCCCGAGGTTCACCTTCACGTAGGCGTCGTGGACGTCGGGCGTGTAGTCGGCGACGAGCCCCTTCGCGCGGGCCTCTGCGTAGGACATCGCGTTCACCGTGGCGACGCGGTCGACGTGGCGGGCCATGTGCTCGTCGTCGGGCGGGACCTCCTGGCCGCCGAGCGAGTTGTAGAACTTGCCGCCGTTGTCGTCGGGCGGATTGTGCGACGCGGACACGTTGAGCCCGCCGTCCGCGCCGAGGTGGCGGATCGCGAACGAGAGCTCGGGCGTGCTCACGTAGGTGTTGCTCCCGGGCGGCAGGAGCACGGTGGACACGCCGTTCGCGGCGTAGACCCCCGCGGCGATCTCCGCGAAGTCGCGCGAGGAGAGGCCGAGGCACGGGTTGGGCAGGGCGGGGTCGTACACGCCGTTGGCGTCGCGGTAGCGCCGGACGTCGTAGGCGATCACGACGCGCAGGCTCGCCCCGGGGCGCTTCTCGCGCAGGTACTCGACGTGGCCTTGCACGCTCGCCGAGAGCGTCCACGGGTTGAAGCGGTTGGGGCCGATGCCCACGGGCCCGCGGCGCCCGCCGGTGCCGAACGGCAGCACCTGGTAGAAGCTGTCGAGCAGGAGATCCCAGCGCTGGCGCTCGATCAGCGCGCGGATCTGGGGGTGGTAGGGCGCGAGCTCGTCGCTCCCGAGCCACCGCGCGAGGTGTGTCTGCGCGGCGGCGCGGACCTCGGGGCGGACGGGGAGCGACGCAAAGCCGTCGGCGACGGCCTGGTGAGAGGCGTCCATGAGGATCTCCGGTGGGGGGCTACGGGTCGACGATGGTGCGGGCGACGGCGCGCGCGGACGTCAGCGCGTCGGGGTCGAGCGAGCCTTCGGCCATCCACCCCTCGTAGGCACCGTCCTCGGTCTCGACCGCGACGATCTCGCGCTGGGCCTGGGCGAAGTGGAAGTCGTTCACCGCGTTGGGCACCACGCCGGCCCAGTCGCCCGGCGCGAACAGGTCGTGCACGCGGTTGCGGTTGTCGTAGAAGCGCACGCGCACGAAGTCGGCGTCGGCGTCGACGTCGACGGCGACGTCGCGCGTGGCCGCGTCGAAGACCGGGAAGCTGGCGATGTCCGGGAGCGCGGGGAACACGACGGCGCCGCCGCCGTCCTCGCGCCCGACCGACGCCGCCGTGGCGCCGCCGCTGCCGATCCCGCCGACCTGGCCGTAGGCGAGCACCGCGCGCCCGAGGCTGTCGCCCACGCTGCCGTCGGCGACGGTCTTCACCTCGACGCTGTCGGTCCCGAGCCCGAGCCCGACGGTGACGAAGCCGGCGTCCGCGCGCTCCTCGGTCACGAGCACGAAGAGGTCCTCCGTGCCCTGGAAGCCGAGCGACAGCGCCGGCAGCGTGAGGCTGGCCGTCCCGTCGAAGGGGAGGGAGGGCGCGAGGTCGAGCGAGGTGGTGGCGTCGGCGACGGCGACCGTGGGGCCGTTCCAGTCCCAGCTCATGGCGTCGAGGTTGTCGACGAGGAGCTCCAGCGCGTCGCCCGTGCCGTTGAGGCTGTCGCCCGCGTCGGCGATGGCGATGGGCCCGGCGAGGCCCCAGACGCCCACGTCCTCGGGCAGCGAGGTGGCGTAGTAGTCCTCCTGCGCGCCCTCCACGAAGAGGTTCGAGGGGGCCTCGACGTCGATGCCGATCACGGTGATCGCCCGCTCGTCGGCGAAGAGGTCGTCGAGCCGGATCGCCGCGAGCGAGCCCTGCACGGACGCCGAGGCGAAGCCCACGGCGAGCTCCTCCCAGGTGGGGTCGGTCACGCCCGAGAAGTCGACCGTGCCGTACAACGTGGCGCTGCGGACGGCGACGTCCTTCGGCCAGATGGGCACGGTGAAGCTGCGACCGACCGTCTGGCACACGGTGACGGCGTTCCAGTCGTCGTCGATCCACGCGGTGAACGTGATGGCGCCGCCGTCCGCGACGGGCAGGAGCGCGACGCCGCTCGCGTCGGTCTTCACGGGCTCGGTGGAGGGGAGGGCGACCCGCGCGCCCTCGAGCGGGCTGCCGTCGCGGGCGTCGACCACGGTGACGGTGGCGACGCCGTCCGCGCGCACCTCGACCGCCGCGGTGACGACGAGGCCGCCGAGCGAGACGTCGATCGTCGTGGCGCCCTCCGCGATCGCGGTGACGAGGCCGGTGGCGTCGACCGTGGCGATCGCCGGATCGGCGGCCGCGAACGTGGCGCCGAGGTCGTCGCCGCGGGCGCCGTCGAGCTGGGTGGCGACCACGCGGAGCGAGAAGGTGGCGCCCGGGTGCACGATCATCGAGGCCGGGTAGACGTCGAGGGCGAGCAGATCGGGCCCGCCGGTGTCGATGGGGCCGGTGTCGCCGGTCTCGCCGGTGTCGCCGGTCTCGCCGGTGACGGTGTTGTCGGTGTCGCCGGTGTCGTCGCCGGTGGCGATCGACGTGTCGTGCCAGAGGTAGCCCGTCTCCCCCGAGTCCGGGGTGCCTTCGCCCTTGGTGTTCACGCAGGCAAGGAGGAGGAGGAGCATGGCCACGACCGTGGGGGACCCACATGTGTATCCTGGAAAGGGCCGATTCGGCAGGTGGGCGGGAGGCTGCGGTCGCGGTGGGGCGGGCGAGACGCCCGCACCTCGCCGCTTCAGGGCACCACGAACGTCGACGCGAACGCGAGGATCTGGTTCCCGTCGACGTCGAGGCACCCGTCCCGGCCGCCCGCCACGGAGATCGCGTAGGTCCAGCCGCGCGGGAAGGCGGCGGCGTGGTCGAGCTGGATCTTCGCCCCCCGGTCGATCGCCACCACGTCGACCTCGACGGGGAAGGCCACCGTGAGGTCCTCGTGGACGCCGTCGAGGCGCACCGTGTCCGCGTTGCAGGTGTCGGCGTCGGCGAGCGCGGAGAAGCGCAGCTCGGGGACGTGCGCCTCCACGACGTCGTCGGCGCCGTCGCCCGGCGAGACCCCCACCACCTCGAACACGTCGATCGCCGGCTCCTCCGCCGCGCAGGCGAGCAGGCCGATCACCACGGCTCGTCCTCGAGGAAGCGCAGGCCGAGCACCCACGTCTCGGCGTCGTCGGGCGCGCGCTCGCCTGCGTCGGCGCAGGGCTCGCCCTCGTCGGCGAGCCCAGCGGTCGCGTACGTCTTCGCGGCGTTGAGCGTCACGGGCCCGGCGACGGCGAGCACGTCGCCGGCGGCGTCGAGGACCTCGAGCCGCACCTCGGCGGGTTCGCCCGCGAAGAGCCCGGTGAACGCGATGCGGCCGTTGCCGGCGCCCTCGGTGAGCTCGCCCGCGCCGGCGACGCAGACGTGGACCTGCTCGGCCGCGGCGGGCAGGGGATCGGCGACGTCGAGCTGGAGGTCGACGACGTCGTACCCGGTGCGCGCGCAGGCGAGCAGCCAGATCAATCGGTTTCCGGGCGGGCGAGCATCAGGGGTCCCAGTCGTAGTCGTAGAGGTCCCAGAGGACGCCGTCGATCTCCATCAGGGCGGGGCCGTAGCCGCGGGCGAGCCAGTACTCGCCGGCGAAGAAGGCGTCGCCGCCCTCGAGCGCGACGTGGACGACGCCCTCCCAGGTCACGCCCCACGCCAGATCGACCGTCTCCTGGCCGAGGTAGGTGGAGGTCCAGGAGGCGCCGCCGGTCGAGGTCTCGACGGTGTCGCCGGCGCCCATGTAGTCGATCGTGAGGGCCACGGGCGGGTCGTAGGTCACGAAGTCGCCCGTGCCTTCGGCGACGGCGGCCACGCGAACGCCGTCGTCGTCGCTGGCCCACTTCACGCTGGCGAGCAGCGTGCCGTCGTCGTCGCGGCTGTAGGCGAAGGTGGCGAGCTCGACGCCGTCGGCCGACTCGACGCCCACCTTGTGGACGGCGAGGGACCAGTCGACGTCCTCGCTCACGTAGACGGCGTGGCGCTCGCCGTCGTACGGGAAGTACTCCCGCATCGGGCCCATGCCCTTGTAGCTGTACGTGCTGCCCGCGTCCGGGCCGCCGCAGGCCGCGAGCCCGAGGACCGCTAGTCGCAGTCCGGGTAGTCCGGGTCTGCTTCCGCGCAGTGCTCGTAGTCGGCGAGGTCCCATTTGTCGTCGTACCCCGTGAGGTGCATCCAGCCGGGCCCGTAGCGGGTGGCCAGCCAGTAGTCGCCGGCGAAGAACGGCCCCGTGGAGGTGTCGCCGTCGCCGTCGTCGAGGTTCATGTGCACGGTGCCCTCCCAGTCGAGGCCCCATTGCACGTGGATGTCCGCCTGCTCGACGTAGGTCGACGTGAACGTGTAGCCGTTCGTGACGGTCTCGACGGCCTCGCCGGTGTGCATGTAGTCGGCGGCGAACGTGACGGGCGTGTCGAAGGTCGTGAAGTCGCCCGTGCCCTCGGCGAACGCGTAGATGCGCACGCCGTCGCCGTCGCTGGCCCACTTCACGCTGCCGAGCAGCGTCTCGGTGTCGCCGTCGTCGGAGTAGTAGGCGAAGGTGACGAGCTCGACCCCGTCCGTCGTCTCGGTGGGCTCGACCTTGCGGACGACGAGGTTGTACCCGACGCCGGTGGTCTGGCCGGTGTCGCCCGAGTCGTCGTCGGACGTCGCGGAGACGCCGGCGTAGTAGTAGGTGGCCTCCCGCTTCCCGTCGTAAGGGAAGAAGTCGCTCATGGGGCCCGTGCCCTTGTACACGGTGGAGCCCCCGGAGCAGGCGGCGAGCAGCGCGACGAACACGGTCATGGAGTGCGTTCCCTCGTGTGGACGGAGCCATAGCACCGGATGCGGGCGGGTCGCAAACGGGCCGGCTGCGGGGTAAGCCCGCGCCCATGCGTGACCTCGTCCTCGCCGTCGATCAGGGTACCACCAGCTCTCGCGCCGTGTTGCTCGACGTGCGCAGCCGCGTCGTCGCCGCGCACGGGGCCGAGTTCCCCAACCACTTCCCCGCGCCCGGCCTCGTCGAGCACGACGCCGGCGAGATCTGGGCGTCCGTCGAGGCGTCGATCCGCGGCGCCCTTGCCGGCATCGACCCCGCGCGCATCGCCGCGATCGGCATCACGAACCAGCGCGAGACCTCGCTCTTCTGGGACGGCGAGACCGGCGAGGCCGCCGGCCGCGCGCTCGTCTGGCAGGACCGCCGCACGGCCCCGCGCTGCGACGCGCTGCGGGCGGCGGGCTGGGAGGAGAAGGTCCGCGCGAAGACCGGCCTCGTGATCGACCCGTACTTCTCGGGCACGAAGGCGGAGTGGATGCTCCGGAACGTCGCCGGCGTGCGCGACGGCGCGACGAGCGGGCGCCTGCGGTACGGCACCATCGACAGCTGGCTCGTCTGGAAGCTCTGCGGCGAGCACGTGACCGACCCCTCCAACGCCTCGCGCACCCTCCTCTTCGACATCCACCGCCTCGCCTGGGACGAGGAGCTGTGCGAGCTCCTCGGCGTGCCGACGCGGTGCCTGCCCCGTGTGGTGGACAACGCCGGGGTGATCGGGCACACGCGCGGCCTCGGCTTCCTCCCCGACGGCATCCCCGTCGCCGGCATCGCGGGCGACCAGCAGTCGGCGCTCTTCGGCCAGGCCTGCTTCGCGCCGGGCATGGCCAAGTGCACCTACGGCACGGGCGCGTTCGTGCTCGTGAACACCGGCGGCTGGGCGGTCGCCAGCAAGCACGGCATGCTCACGACGGTGGGCTGGCGGCTCGGCGGCCAGACCACCTACGCGATCGAGGGGAGCGCGTTCATCGCGGGCGCGGCGGTGCAGTGGCTGCGCGACGGGCTCGGCTTCTTCTCGTCGAGCGCGGAGGTGGAGTCGCTGGCGGCCAGCGTGCCCGACAGCGGCGGCGTCGTCTTCGTGCCCGCGCTCGCCGGGCTCGGGGCGCCGCACTGGCGCGCCGACGCGCGCGGCCTGCTCGCCGGCATGACCCGCGGGACCACGCGCGCGCACGTCGCCCGCGCCGTGCTCGAGGGGATCGCGCTGCAGATCACGGACATCCTCACGGCCATGAGCCAGGACGCGGGCCGCCCGCTCGCGGAGCTGCGCGTCGACGGCGGGGCCGCCCGCAACGACCTGCTCATGCAGTTCCAGGCCGACGTGCTCGGCGTGCCCTGCGTGCGCCCCACCAACCTCGAGACGACCGCGCTCGGCGCGGCCTACCTCGCGGGGCTCGGCGTCGGGTTCTGGGCGTCGCCGCAGGCGGTCACCGAGGCGTGGGCGCAGGATCGCCGCTTCACGCCGGCCATGCCGAAGGAGTCGGTGGACGCGAAGCTCGCGGCGTGGTCGGCCGCGGTCGCCAAGGCATGATCCTCGCGGTCGTCGCCGCGCTCGCCCAGGAGAGCGTCCCGTGCGACCCCACGACGGCGGTGGCCGGCGTGCGTGCCGGCGAGAAGGAGGCCTACCTCTGCCTCGCCGAGACCGACGCCGCGCGCGACGCGATCGTCGCGGCCATCGACGCCGGCGGCGAGCACCCCGAGCGCCTCACGCGCGCGCTCGCGCTCTGGCTCTTGCACCACGACGACGCGGAGTGGGACCCGGCGCTGGTGCGGCGCCTGAACCCCTCGGACCGGCGCCTCCTCTCCGACGGCGTTCGGGCGAGGCGGGGGCGCAAGAGCCCCGTGCCCGAGCACGACCGCGTGTTCTCGCAGTTCGCGTGGTACCGGCCCTCGCCCGGCTACACCGACACGCGCCTGCGCCCCGTCGACCGCGCGAACGTCGCGATGGCCGACAAGCCGCCCCCGGCGCCGGCCGCGCCCGTCGAGGAGGCGCCCGCCCCCGCGCCCGCCGCGGACGGCTGCGGTTGCGACCACGCCGGCGCGATCGTGCTGCTGCCGCTCCTTTGGAGACGTCGCCGTTGCTGACGCCCCGGGACCGGCGCGTCGTCACCGCGGCGCTCCTGGTCGGGACCTTCCTGTCGAGCCTCGAGGTGTCGGTCGTGGGCGCGGCGATGCCCACGGTCGTCGCCGACCTCGGCGGGCTCGCGCTCTTCCCGCTGTCGTTCAGCGCCTACCTGCTCGCGCAGACCGTGAGCACGCCCGCGTGGGGCGTGGTCGCCGACCGCGTCGGGCGTCGCGACACCTACGTCGCCGGCGTGCTCGCCTTCCTCGCCGGGAGCGGGGTCTGCGCGCTCGCGCCGTCGATGGACGTGCTGGTCGCGGGCCGCGTGGTGCAGGGCGTGGGCGCCGGCGCGATCATGCCGCTGACGATGACGCTCTTCGGCGACCTCTGGCCGGTCGACGCGCGGGCGAGGCTCACGGGGCTCTTCTCGATCGTGTGGGGCGTGAGCGCGCTGATCGGGCCGCTCGTCGGCGGGCTGATCACCGACGCCATCGGGTGGCGCGGGATCTTCTGGATGAACCTCGCGCCGGGGCTCGCCGCGGGCGCGGTGGTCGCGTGGGCGGTGCCGCGGGCGCTCGGGCAGGGCGGGGTGGGGCTCGCCGGCGACTGGACGTCCTTGCTCAAGGACCCGACGCAGCAGGCGGTCAACGGCGTGGGGCTCTTGCTCGGCGCCGCGCTCTACGGCTTCATCGGGTACCTGCCCGTGCAGGTGCAGGGCGTCCGCGGCGGCGACGCGCTGGCGGCCGGGCTCGCGCTCTTGCCGCTCTCGATCGCGTGGACGGTCGCGAGCAACGTGGCGGGGAGCCTGATGATCCGCGTGGGCTTCCGCTTCCTCGTCCGGCTGGGGACGGCCGTGGCGGCCACCGGCGCCGCGATGACGCTCGTGTCGCCCGACTGGATGCCCGCGCTGATCGTGTACGGCGCGGGCAACGGGCTGGCGATCGCGTCGCTGACGGTGTCGGCGCAGGAGGCCGCGCCGCAGCGCCTCCGGGGCACGGCGACGTCCATCGCGATGTTCTCGCGGAGCATCGGCGCGGCGGTGGGGGTGCAGATCTACGGGCTCCTCGCGGGCTTCCGGCCCGGCGCGGGCTCGCTCGCGGAGGTGCCGGACCTCGGCGGGGGGCTCGCCCGGGTGTTCGCCGCGGTGGTGATCGCCGGGGGAGGAGCGGCGCTCGTCGCGTTCCTACGCTTCCCGGCGCCGGCGAAGGAGCAGTGACAGGAGCACGAGCCCGACCAGCACGGAGAGCGCGATCCGCTGGTGGGCGATCACCGCGGCGAGCCAGTGCGCGGCGGACTCGCCGAAGGTGGCGCCGAGCCAGAGCGTGAGCGGGACGGTGATCGCGAGCCCGAGCAGATCGAGCTGGAGGAAGCGGCGGGCGGGGAACCCGAGCGAGCCCCCCACGAAGTAGAGCGGCGCGCGCACGCCCACGAGGAAGCGGGTCAGGAACAGCATCCGCGTGCCGTGGCGCTGGAACAGGGCGTGGGCCCGGGCGAGCCGGGCGGCGCCGAACCAGCGCTGTACGCGGCCCTCCACGCGCGGCCCGACGAGGCGGCCGAGGCCGAACGCGATCGCGTCGCGCCCGAGCGTGCCCACGGTGCCGAAGAGGAGCGCCTCGCCGACGCCGATGCTGCCCTCGCGCGTGCGCCAGCCGGCCACGAGGAGGGCGACGTCTTCGGGCAGCGGCACCACGAGCCCGCTGCCGAGGCACGCGAGGAGCAGCGCGGCGGGCTCCCGGAGGGACGGCAGGTCGGGCACGGCGCGGAGGTTATCAAGGCGGCATGCGACGGTGGGACCCGGGCTTGCCCCTGCGCGCCGTCGCCCGGCTGGGGCCGGCGGCGCGCGTGGTGTGGGAGGGCGCGCGCCTGCCCCCCGGCGAGGGCGACGCCGACGCGATCGTGGTCCTCGGCGCGGCGGTGTTGCCG
>JBMOQZ010000080.1:0-28579 GCA_049322475.1 Myxococcota bacterium
CAACCTCGAGCAGATGCGGCGCGCGTCGCAGAGCGGGAGCAGCGGCGGCGAAGGCGGGCAGCAGGACGGCGAGGGCGACGACGACGGCGACGGCGAGAGCATCGGCGAGGAGCAGATGCAGCTGCCCGCGCCCGAGGAGTTCGCCACGCCCGAGGAGTACCGGCGCGCGCTGCTCGAGGGCATGTCCGGGGAGATCCCCGAGGAGTACCGAAACTTGAACCGGCGGTATTATGAAGAGCTGGTTCGCCAGTAGCCTGCTCTGGCTCGCCGGCGAGGCGGCGGCGGCCACGCCCGCGGACGTCGAGCGTTGCCTCGACCGGGCGGATCTCGCCTGCGCGGAAGCGGCCGTGGGCTCGCTCGGCGCGGGGCTCGACGAGGACCTCGCGCGCGCCCGCGTCGCGTTCCGCCGGGGCGAGTTCGCGGAGGCCGAGCGCCTCCTCGAGGGCGCCGCGCGCGCCCGCCCGGGCGACCCGGACCTCGCCGCGGAGCTCGCCCTCGCGCAGGCCACCGCCGACGCCGCGGAGGGCCTCGAGGTCGAGCGGCGCGGCGACGTCGAGATCCGCTACGAGCCCGGCACCGATCTCGTGCTCGTCGACGAGGCGTTCGAGACGCTGCAGGCCGCGCACGAGCGCGTCGCGCCGCTGCTCGGCGGCGCGCCCCCGGGCCCGATCCGCCTCGAGATCTACCCGTCGGCGCGGCGGTTCATCGCGGCGAGCGGCCTGCCGGCCGAGGCGGTCAACAAGACCGGCGTCGTCGCGCTCTCCAAGTGGAACCGGCTCCTGCTCACGAGCCCGCGCGCGCTGGGCCGCGGCTACGCGTGGAAGGACACCGTCGTCCACGAGTACATCCACCTCGTCGTCGCGTGGCAGTCCCACGATCGCGCGCCCGTGTGGATCCAGGAGGGCATCGCGCGCTCGCACGAGACCATGTGGCGCACGCCGGAGCCCGCGCCGCCGCTCCCGTATGCTCAGTCGCTGCTCGCCCGCGCGCTCCGCGACGACGCGTTCGTGCCCTTCGAGGCGTTCCGCCAGAGCATGGCCTACCTCGAGAGCAGCGAGCAGGCCGCGCAGGCGTTCGCGCAGGTGCAGACGCAGGTGCTCTTCCTCCGGCAGGAGGCGGGGCCCGCCTCGATCCCGAAGGTGCTGCACGAGGTGCGCGACGGCGCCGACGCGATGGACGCGGTGGCGCGCCAGACGGGGCGGGACTGGGACGGCTTCTACGACGCGTGGAAGGGCTCGCTCGCGCAGAGCGCGCTCATCGCGAAGCAGCTCGCCGCCATGCCGGTGGCGCTGGGCGCGGCGGGCGACGAGTACGCGCTCGATCCGGTGCTCGCCGACCGGCGAGACCTCGCGGGACACGCGCGGCTCGGCGACCTGTTGCGCGAGGCGAAGCGGCTCGACGCCGCGCTCGTCGAGTACCGGAAGGCCGTCCCCGAGGACGAGCCCGCCCCGCCCACGCTGGCGGCGCGCATGGGGAGCGCGCTGGCGGAGCTCGGCCGGACCGACGAGGCCATCGCGTTGCTCGAGGCGTCGGTCGCGGACTACCCCGAGTTCGCGCTCACGCGGAAGACCCTCGGCGAGCTGCACCTCGCGCGCGGGTCGCGCGCCGACGCGCTCGCCCACTACCGCGCGAGCTGCGACGTCAACCCCTTCGACCCCGCCGTACAGGCCGCGCTCGCCGACCTGTACGCGGCCCAGGGCCAGCCCGACCTGGCGGCCCGCCACGCCCGCTACCGCCGGATCCTCGATCTCGGCGGGCGCGAACCCGACGGAGACGACGGCTGATGGATGACGCAGAGCTCTTCGATCGCCTCGCGCGCGTCCGCGCCGACGTGGAGGCGCAGATCGCGCGCCGCATCGTCGGGCAGAAGGACGTGGTCGAGCAGATGCTCGTGGTCCTGTTCGCGCGCGGGCACTGCCTGTTCGTGGGCGTGCCCGGGCTCGCCAAGACCCTCCTCGTCACGTCGACCGCGCAGGCGCTCGGCCTGAAGAGCGGCCGCGTGCAGTTCACCCCCGATCTGATGCCCGCCGACATCACGGGCACCGAGGTGCTGGAGGAGGACCGCAGCACGGGGCGCCGCGAGATGCGCTTCGTGCCGGGGCCGATCTTCACGCACCTGTTGCTCGCCGACGAGGTGAACCGCACGCCGCCGCGCACGCAGGCCGCGCTGCTGCAGGCGATGCAGGAGGGCAAGGTGACGGCGGGCGGGCGCACGTGGCCGCTCGAGGCGCCGTTCCTCGTCTTCGCGACCCAGAACCCGATCGAGCAGGAGGGCACCTACCCGCTGCCCGAGGCGCAGCTCGACCGGTTCATGCTCTCGGTCGACGTGGGGTACCCCAGCGAGGCCGAGGAGGTCGCGATCGTGGAGCGGACGATCGGCGAGGAGGGGCCCGCGCCCGAGCCGGTGGTCGACCGCGAGACGCTGCTGGCGATGCAGGGGCTCGTCCGGCGCCTGCCCGCCAACGACGACGTGACGAAGTACGCCGTGCGGCTCGCCCGCGCGACGCGCCCGGCGCCGGACGCCCCCGAGGTCGTGCGCAAGTACGTGGAGTGGGGCGCCGGCCCGCGCGCGAGCCAGTTCCTCGCGCTCGGCGCCCGCGTTCGCGCCGCGCTGCGCGGCCACGAGACGCCGCACCAGGACGACGTCCGCGCCGTCGCGCGCTCGGTGCTGCAGCACCGCGTGCTCGTGAACTTCGCGGCGGAGGCCGAGGGGCTGACCTCGAAGGACGTGGTGGCGAAGCTGCTCGAGGTCGTGCCCTCGAGATGAGCTGGCTGCCGCCGCAGGAAGGCGCGCGGGCCGCCCGCGATCCCGCGCTGGTGTGGGACCCGCGCGTGCTGGAGCGCGTGCGGCACCTGCACCTGCGCGCGCGGCAGGCCGTGGCCGGGCTGCACCACGGAGGCCACCGCAGCCTCCGGCTCGGGCACGACGTCGAGTTCGCCGACTACAAGCCCTACGACCCGGGCGACGCGCTCCGCGACCTCGACTGGCGCGTGCTCGCCCGCACGGACCGGCTGGTGGTGCGGCGATACCGCGCCGAACAGGAGCTCGTCGCGACGCTGGTGCTGGACGCCTCGGCCGACCTCGCCAGCACGCCCGAGAAGTGGGAGCAGGCGGTCGCGCTCGCGGCGACGCTCGCGTACTACCTGTTCCTCGGCGGCGAGCCGGTCGGGCTCGTGATCGGCGGGGGGGAGGGGGTGTCCGCGCGGTGGTTGCCGGCGCGGAGCGGACGGCGGCACCTCGCGCTCCTGTTCCGGGTGCTCGCGGCGGTGAGGCCCGCGGGGCGCGCGGGGCTCGGGCCCCTGTTCCGGGAGGTCGGCGCGCGGCTCGGGACCCGCACGCTCGTGGCGGTCGTGAGCGACTTCATGGAGGAGCCGTCGGAGTGGACGACGGCGCTCTCCGCGCTCGTTCGGAGCCGCGTGGACCTGCGCGCGTTCCACCTCTACGACCGGCGCGAGCTCGCGCTCGACTACGACGCGCCGCTCCGCCTGCGCTCGCCCGAGACAGGCGAGGAGCTCCCCGTCGATCCCGACGGCGCCCGCGTCGCCTTCGGCGAGGTGGTGCGGGACTACTTCCACGAGGTCGGCGACGCCGTCCGCCGCCGCCGCGGCCGCCACTACACGGTCGAGGCGCAGGCCGACATGACGGGGGCGCTCGTGCGGTTCATCGAGGGGCGGGCGTGAGAAAGGGAGAGGCAACCGCCAAGACGCCAAGGTCCGCCGAGGACGCCAAGGTGGTGTGGGGGAGGTGGCCTCTCGGCGCCGAAGGCGCCCTTTTCCCCTTCTTGGCGCTCTTGGCGCCTTCTTGGCGCCCTTGGCGGTTGCCTTTCTTCCGGGAGCCGCGGTGAGCCTCGCGCTCCTCGCCCCCGCCGCGCTCGCCGCCGCCGTGCTGCTGGCGGGGCCGATCCTCGCGCACCTCGCGAAGCGGCACCCGCGCGATCGCATCGCGTACGGCGCGGTGATGCTGCTGCAGCGCCTGCAGCGGCGGCTCGCGCGGCGGCGGCGGCTGCACGACGTGCTCCTGCTCGCGATCCGGCTCTGCGCGCTCGCCGCGCTGGTGCTCGCCGCCGCGCAGCCGGAGCTGCGGCGGCCTCGGACCGAGGCGACGTACGGCGGCAGCGGGCGCGTCATCGTCGTGCTCGACGACTCGCTCTCGATGGATCAGCGCGACGCCGGCGAGCCCGTCTTCGGCCTCGCCCGCCGCGAGGCCGCCGAGCTCGTCCGTGGCCTGCCCCCGGGCGTGCGCGTCGCCGTCGTGACGGCGGGCTCGCCCGCGGGGCCGCTCACCGCCGGCTTCACGGAGGACCACGCGCTCGCCGCCACGCTGCTCGAGGCGGTGGAGCCCACGTACGGCGGCACGGACCTGCGCGGCGCGTTGACCGCCGCGCGCGCGACGCTCGAGGGCGAGCCCGGCGAGGTCTTCGTCTTCACCGACGAGTCCGGGCCCGGCGTGATCGAGGCCTGCGACGTGGATCTCGAGCGCCTCCTCGCGCTCGGGTCGTCGGTGATCCCCCGCGTGTACGCGCCGAAGACCCGTCGCAACGTCGCGATCGCCGACGCCTTCTACGGCGACGGCGTCGAGGGCGGCACGGTCACGGTGAAGCTCACGAACTACGGCCCCGACGGGAAGGAGGTCCCCACGACGGTGTACCTCCCCGAGGGCGCGCAGATGACCGCGTTCGTGGAGGTGCCCGGCGCGACGGAGGAGGGCGTGGGGATCGCCGAGGAGCGCTTCACGGTGCCCCGGCAGGCCGCCGGGGGGGTGGCCCGCGTGGAGATCGACGACCCGGACCTCCCGCGCGACAACGCCCGGTGGTTCCACCTGCCTCGCGTGGGCGCGAGCCGCGTGCTCGTCGTCGACGGCGACCCCGGGTCGAGCCCGACGCGCTCCGAGGTGTACTTCCTCGAGCGCGCGCTCTCGCCGTGGGGGACGGGCGGGCCGGCGGTCGACGTGGTCTCGCCGACGGGCGCGCTCTCGCTCGACCCCGAGGTCCACCGCGTCGTGTTCTACGCGAACGTCGGCGACCCCGCGCCTCAGGCGCCCGCGCTCGTCGACTTCGTGCGGCGCGGCGGGGGGCTCGTGCTGGCGATGGGCGACAACGTGACGGCCGAGCGCGTGAACGGCCCGCTCGCGGGGCTGTTGCCGGCGCCCCTGCGCCGCGTGCGCGACCTCGTGGACCTCGACGCCGAGGAGGGCACGCCGCTCCAGCCCCCGGACGTCGTGAACGTCGAGCTCTTCCGGCCCTTCGCGCGCTCCGGGCGCGAGGGGTTCTCGCGCGTGCGCACCCGCCGCGCGATGACGCTCGAGCCCTACGCCGAGACCGGCGAGGTGCAGACGCTCCTGCGCTGGACGGGCGGGGCGCCGGCGCTGCTCGAGCGGCGCATCGGCAACGGCCGCGTGTTGCTCTGGACCGGCACGATCGACCTCGGGTGGGGCAACCTCCCGCTCCAGAGCGTGTTCATGCCGTTCGTCCAGCGCATGACCGGCTACCTCGGCGGCGACGTCGGCCCCGCGGCGACCACGACGGAGGGCACGGTGGGCGAGGTCCTGCGCATCCCCCTGCCGCCGTCGGCCGGGAACGTCGAGGTGACCGGCCCCGGCGGGCAGATCGTCCCGGCGAGCCGCGAGGACGGCGGCGTGGTGTTGTCCCCGGCGGAGCCCGGCGGCTACTCGGTCGCCGCCGGCGGGCCCCCCGTCGCGTGGGTCGCCGTGAACACGCCGGCGGCGGAGTCCGACGTGCGCGCGACGTCGTCGCTGGTGGAGACGCAGGCCCGCCTCGCGCCGGATCGCATGCTGGAGCGGCACCCGCTCGCGTTGCCGCTCGTCGCGCTCGGCGCCGCGGCGATGCTGCTCGCCGGCGTGGTGGGCCGCGGGAGGTCCGACGATGCGTAGGCGCGCGTTCCTCGGGGGCGCGGCGGCGATGCTCGCGACGCGCCGCGCGTGGGCGCTCGGGCAGGCGAGCGAGGTCGACGTGGCCGAGATCCAGCTCTCGCGCGGGACGCTCTCGCGACCCGACGCGTGGACGCGGCTCCTGTTCGAGCTCATCCAGAGCACGTCGGTGGAGGCGGAGCCGAAGGCGGTGCAGCTCGCCCCGGACGACCCCGCGCTCTTCCGCCACCCGTTCGCCGTGCTGGTCGGCGACGGCGCGTTGCCCCCGCTGTCGGAGGCCGCGGAGCGCCAGCTCGTGCGGTACCTGTCCTACGGCGGGTTCCTGCTCGTGGACGACGCCACCGGCCAGCCGGAGAGCGACTTCGACGTGGGCGTCCGCGCGCTCGCCCGCCGCCTGTTCCCCACGCGGCCGCTGACCGTGCTCCCGACGGACCACTCGGTGTACCGCTCGTTCTTCCTGCTGGACGCGCCGGTCGGGCGCATCGCCGACCACCGCCGGCTCGAGGGCGTGGTGCAGGGCAGCATGCACCCGTTCCTGTACATGCGCGACGACCTCTCCGGCGCGCTCGACCGCCGCCCCGACGGCAGCGATCGCTTCCCGTGCACCCCGGGCGGCGAGGACCAGCGTCGCGAGGCGGTCAAGCTCGGCATCAACCTCGTGATGTACGCGCTGACGTCGAACTACAAGCAGGATCAGGCGCACGTGCGGGAGCTCATGCGGGAAGGGAGGCTCCCGGAATGAGGCTTCGGGCTTCGGGCTTCGGGTTTCGGGAGCGGCCGGCGTGATCGAGTGGCTGCTGGGCGGGTGCTGCGGGCCCGGGGGGACGCTCGTCTGGACGGCGCCGGCGTGGCTGCCGGCGGCGGTGGGGCTCGCCGGGGCGATCGCCGTGGGGCTCGCGACGCGACCTTTGCCGCGGACGGCGGGGCGCGTGGCGGAGGTGCTGCTCCTCGCGATCGCGGCGGCGGTCGCGACGTTCGCCGCGGGCGGTCCGACGTGGCTGCAGGAGGGCGAGCGCGTCGAGGAGGGGCGACTCGTCGCGCTCGTGGACGGGTCGCGGTCGATGGGCGTGCTCGACGCCGACGGGCGGCCGCGGTCGGAGCGCGCGAAGCAGCTCCTCGCCGGGCTCCCCGACGCGGAGGTCTACACGTTCGGCGACGCGCTCCGGCCCGGCGCGCCCGAGGGCTGGGACGCCCCCGACACCGACCTCGGCGGCGCGCTCGCCGCGCTCTCGCAGCGCTACGCGGGCGAGAAGCTCAAGGGGGTCGTGGTGATCACCGACGGCATCGACCGCGGCGGGCTCCGCCGCCGGGTGCTCGCCGATCCCGCCGCGCCGCTCCCGAAGGTCGGGGGGCCGCTCACCGTGTACCAGGCCGGCGAGCCGGGGGCGCGCGTGGACCTCGCCGTCTCCGACGTGCACGCCGGGGGCTTCGCGTTCCTGCGCGCGCCCTTCTCGATCGCCGTGGAACTGCGCGCCGTGGGGACGCCCCGGCGCGAGGTGACGGTGGCGCTCACGCGCGACGGCCAGCCCGCCGGCAGCGCCGTCGCGAAGATCGGCCCCGACGGCAAGGGGACCGCGCGCTTCGAGATCGTGCCGGACGCGCCGGGCCGCTACATCTACGAGGCGAGCGTGCCGGTGATCGACGGCGACGCCGTCCCCGCCAACAACGCGCTCGGGGTGGCCGTCCGCGTCGTCCGCGACCGCGTGCGCGTGCTCCAGGTGAACGGGTCGCCGTCCTGGGATCAGAAGTTCCTGCGGCTCTTCCTGAAGGAGGACCCGGCGGTCGACCTCGTCTCGTTCTTCATCCTCCGCACGCCGCGCGACATGGGCGCCGGCTGGGAGCCCGACGAGCTCTCGCTCATCCAGTTCCCGTACAAGTCGCTCTTCACGTCGGACCTGTGGACCTTCGACCTCGTGGTCCTCCAGAACTTCGACTACGCGCCCTACTTCGCCGACGACGCCGACCAGCTGCTCGGGAACCTCCGGGACTACGTGCGCGAGGGCGGCGCGCTCGTGATGGTGGGCGGCGACCGCAGCTTCGACCTCGGGCAGTACGGGGGCACCGCCATCGCCGAGGTGCTCCCCGTCGCGCTCGGCGTCAAGGGCGACGCGGTGGACCCCGCGCCGTTCTCGCCCGTGCTGACGCCCGCGGGCGCGCGCCACCCGATCACCCAGCTCGCGGGCGAGCCCACCGAGTCGGAGGCGACGTGGGCGCGGCTGCCGCCGCTCGACGGCGTGAACCTCACCGACGGCCCGGTGCAGGGCGCCGCCGTGCTGCTCGAGCACCCGACGCGCGCGGGCACCCCCGTGCTCGCCGTGCGCGAGGTGGGGAAGGGCCGGACGATGGCGCTGATGGGCGACAGCTCGTGGCGCTGGTCGTTCGCGGAGGCGGGCGAGGGGAGGGGCAACCAGGCCTACCTGCGCTTCTGGAAGAACGCGATGCGCTGGCTCATCGGCGACCCCGACGACCAGCCCGTCGTCGTGGAGGCGGGGCGCGAGAACTACACCGTGGGGCAGCAGATCCAGCTGCGCGTGCGCGCCCGCGACGTGGCGTTCCAGCCGATCCCCGGCGCGAGGGTGTCCGTGACCGTCGACGGCCCGGGCGGTCGCCGGGCGCTCGACGGCGAGGCCGACGGCGCGGGCGAGGCCGCGTTCGTGCTCCCCGCCGTCGATCGCGGCGCCCACCGCGTCACCGCGGTGGTGAAGGACGCGAAGGGCGCGATCGCCGGCGAGGCCGGCACGGTCTTCGCGGTCACGACGCGTGACCCCGAGCTCGACGAGGTGGAGCCCGACGGCGCGTTCCTGCAGGCGCTCGCGGCGCGGACCGGCGGGAAGTACGTCGGGCCCGGCGAGACCGGAGCCCCGCTCACCGATCCCGAGGCGGGGCGGAGGGTGCGCGACCGTCGCGTGACGCCGCTGTACGCGATGCCGCTCGTGGCCGTGGCGTTCGGGTTGGCGGCGTCGGGGAGCTGGTGGTTGCGACGGCGGGGGGGCTTGAGGTAGGGCTGTGCCTTCTCGCACGCGCCCCTGGGCCTACGGAAGCGACGGCGAGGGGACGCGCGGGGCCCGATCCGTGGCGTCGAAGGGCGCGGAGTCCCCGGCGGGAGGGGTGGGCTCCGACTTGCACGGGGGACGGGCAGGAGGCGTCCATGCGAACCCCCATCCCCCTCGTGGCCCTCGGGCTCCTCGCCTCGGCGTGCGCCGGCGACACGTCCGGCGGGGAGACCGACGAGTGGGTCGTCTACGCGGTGCTCGACACCGCGAACTTCGTGTACTCCCAGAACGTGGTCGGCCTCCCGGTGGGGCCGCAGGACGTCACCGCCGACTGCCCGCTCGGCGGCACGGTGCGGCTGTTCGGCGAGACCAGCGGCGAGGGCGGGACCTCGATGGACCTCGAATTGACCTTCGAGGACTGCGCGAACATCGGCACCGGCTACGACGTCGCGCTGACGGGCGCCGCCACGTGGTCCGGGACCTTCCGGTCGACCGGGTACAAGGCGCTGGCGACGACCTCCGACAGCCTCACCGTCGCGGGCACGGTCGACGGAGACGAAGGCGAGACCGAGGTCGACGAGACCTGCGCGCTCGCCGTGACGGACCGCGGGCAGGACGGGGAGGTGAGCGTCGTGAGCGGGGAGTGGTGCGGGCGGGAGGTGTACTTCTGACGTAGCGGCGCCCATTTCTCACCCGCCTCTCACCCCCCGACCCGCCTCCGCCAGCCCGGCGGGGGTAGTGGAGGAGACATGACACCCCGCCCCACCCTCGTCTGGGACCTCCCCACCCGCGTGATCCACTGGACGCTCGCCGGCTCGCTGGTCGGGGCGCTCGCCGTCGCGCACCTCGCGGAGGACGACGGCGCGATCTTCCCGCTGCACGCGCTCCTCGGGCTCGTCGCCGCCTTCGCGCTCGTCGCGCGCGGCGTCTGGGGGCTCGTCGGCTCGCGATGGGCGCGGTTCGCGAGCTTCCCGCTCCGCCCGGGCGAGACGATCGCGTACCTGGCCGAGGCCCTGCGCGGCGCCGCCCGCCGGTACGCGGGCCACAACCCCGGCTCGGCGTGGGCGGCGCTGGCGATCTACGGGTGCGCCGCCGGGCTCGCGGTCACGGGCGTGGCGATGGGGCGCGGCGTCGAGGCCGTCGAGGAGGTGCACGAATTCCTCGGCTGGGCGCTGATCGCCGCCGTGGTCGTCCACCTCGCCGGCCTCGCGCTCCACACCCTCCGCCACCGCGAGCTCGTGGGCCTGAGCATGGTAGACGGCCGCAAGGACGTCGAGCCCGCCGAGGCGATCGCGTCCTCGCACGTCGTCCCGGGGCTCGCCGGCCTCGCGCTCGCGGGCGCGTGGGCGGCGACCCTGTGGGCCGGGTTCGAGCCGCCCGAGCTACGAGTGCTCGGCCAGACGCTGACGATCGGGGAGGAGGAGGAGGAGGGCGAGGACGACGACGACTGAGCCTCACGCGGATCGGACGAGCCGGAAGCCCATGTTGTGGAACCGGAACGACGCGTCGTTGCTCCAGCGCGTCGCAGAGCGCGGCACGCGCGCGCTGCCGATCCAGTGGCCCCCGCGGGAAGGGCGCCGATCCTCGGCCGCGTCGTCGGGAGGCGGCGACACGCGGTCGCCCGGGCAGTCCGGGCCGGCCTTCGACCAGGGGTCGGCGCACCAGTCCATCACGTTGCCGCCCAGCCCGCGGACGCCGTAGGGGCTCACGTCGGCCGGGAAGCTGTCCACGACCGCGGGGAGGGGCCGCCGCGGGTGGCTGTCGCGCATGTTGCACCACGACGGGTCGAGCCAGTCTCCCCACGGGAAGAAGCGGCCGTCGACGCCGCGCGCCGCCTTCTCCCACTCGAGCTCGCCGGGGAGACGCCAGCCGAGCCCTGTGCGCTCCGCCTCCCAGCGGGCGTACGCCCGCGCGCTCCAGAACGACAGGGTCATCACGGGCCAGTCGAGGTCCCAGAGGTCGCCGTCGGCGTCCGGGCGCATCACGAAGCGGCCCTCGGCGTCGCGGCCGTACACGACCGCGGCGTCGTCGCCCGACGTGCGGTCGCGGGGGGCCCAGCGGATGGCCTCGTCCTCGCGCCCGCGCGCGACGAGGTCGTCGAGGAACGCCACGTACTGCCGGTGGGTGACGGGGAAGCGCTTCACGACGAGCCCGTCGCACCAGAGGCGGCGGAGGGGAAGGCCGTCGGGCACGCCCGGGTCGCCGCCGGACCAGAACCAACCGGCCGGCACGTAGCAGTCGTCCGGCCCGAGGTCGCGGGGCAGGGGGATCGCGAGGGGCTCGCTCGCGCCGGGCGGGACGCCGTCCCAGTGCTCCTCGCGGCCGATGTACACGGGGTAGCCGACGTCGGGGCGCTCCGGATGGCGGAGCACGCACAGGTAGCTGCCCATCGCGAGCCGCACGGCGCGGAGCGGCGTGGGGCCCAGCGAGCGCTCGAAGACCGGGACGAGGCGGCGGCCGCGCGGCGCGAAGCGGTGCAGGTGCACCTCGGCGCCCGGCGGGTCCGTGATCAGCGAGAGCGCGCCATCCCCGGCGAGCCACGCGGCGCACCGGCGGCGGACCTCGTGCCCCTCGGGCAGCGCTTCCGCGTGCTCGCGCAGCGCCAGCTCGGCGCGCGCGGAGGCCTCGGGGTCGCGGGCCGCCTCGGCCGCGGCGTGGGCGGCGAGGTACCGCGCGGCGAGCCCGGCGTGCGCCTCGGGGAGGGCCGCGTCGACGCGGAGCGCCCCGTGGAGCACCTGCTCCACGCGCAGCTCGGCGCGGTCGGCCTCGCGCTCGAGCGCGGCGGCCTCGTCCTCCTTCGCCCAGGCCGCGGCCTTCCGCTCCTCGGGCTCCCAGGGGGCGACGCCTTCCAGCGCGCGGGTGGCCTCCCCGCGCAGCGCGCGGGCCCTCTCCCGCAGCGCCGCGGCCTCCGGCCCGAGCGCCCGCGCCGCCTCGACCTCGCCGAGGGCGTGCTCGCGACGGCGAGCGCCTTCGAGCCACGCGGAGATCTCGGCGGCCAGCTCGCCCGCGTCGCGCAGGCGGTCGTTCGCGTCGCGCGCCATCGCGCGCGTGCAGGCGGCGACGAGCTCCGGCGGGAGACCGCGCAGCCGAGGGAGCGGGTCGGGCTCGCCGGCGAGCACCTTCTCGAGCACGTCGACCGCGCGGTCGCCCTCGTACGGCGGCGCGCCGGTGAGCGCCTCGAAGAGGATCGCGCCGAGGGCGTAGACGTCGGCACGCGCGTCGACCCGGTCGGTCTCGCCGCGGGCCTGCTCGGGCGGCATGTACGCGGGTGTGCCCGCGACGGAGCCCTGGAGCGTGGCGCGGCGAGGGTCGCGGGAGCGATCGGTGAGGACGGCCTCGTCGTCGCGCTGGGGTCGCCCGAGCACCTTCGCGAGCCCCCAGTCCACCACGAGGACCTCGCCGTGCGCGCCCACCATCACGTTGTCGGGCTTCAGATCCCGGTGGACGACGCCGCGCGCGTGCGCGTACGCGACCGCCTCGCAGACGCGGAGCACGGCGTCGACGAGCCGCCGGGACGCGCCGCCGCCGACCTCGGCGATGACCTCCGTGAGCGTGCGCCCGCGGACCTCGCGCATCGTGAAGAACCGGCGGCCGTCGGCGAGCGTGCCGATCTCGTGCACCGGCACGATGCCCGGGTGCTGGAGCTGCGCGGTGGCCTGCGCCTCCTCGACGAAGCGGGCGACGATGGAGGCGCGCTCGCCGAGGTCCGGGCGGATGACCTTCATGGCGAGCGTGCGGCCCAGCGCGCGGTCGAGCACGCGCCACACCTCGCTCGTGCCTCCCTCGCCGATGAGGCCGAGCCGCACGTAGCGCTGGGACGCGTCGAGCGGGGTGCGCTCCTCGGCCCCGTCGTCGCCGCCGGGCTCGAGGGTGAACGAGGCCGAGCCCGCGAACCCGTGCGACGCGGCGCCCTCGCGCGCGAGGCGCCCGACCAGCGAGGCGAGGTCGTCGGCGAGCTCCTCGGGGAGGCCCCGCGTCCGGATGAAGTCGGCGATCTCGTCGCGCATCGGGGGCGCATGGTATCGCCGTTCTTGCCCCCTGCGGGCGAGCAGACGGAGGACGGCTCGCGCCGGCCCTCGCCGACCCGACCGCCCGGTCCTTCCGAGCGCGGCCGGCGACCCCTCGGTCGCCGGCCCGGTCGAGGCGAGGTCGCCGGCTCAGCCCCCGGTGTCGGCCGGGGCGGCCTCGGCGCCGTCGGACGTCGCGTCCTCCAGCACGCAGGTCGCCTCGGTCACGCGCCCTTCCGACACCGTGTCGCACACCTCGGTGAGCAGCCCGCCCACGTAGGGCGCGAGCACGTCGTCGATCGCCTTCGCGGCGATCCCCGCCTCGGTGGCGTTGTGGATGCCGAACGGCAACGTGCCGTACGACCCGTCGGCGGCCGGGATCGTGTCCTCGGCGGCGTGGTCGCGCAGCCACTGGTCGGCGGCGAGCATGGCCGCGTCGACGTCCGGCGTGGAGCCGACGCCGAAGGCGACGTTGAGACGCGCGGACACGAGGTTCACGCCGAGCGTGATGCTGGCGTCGCCCACCGACGAGGAGAGCCCGAGGAACGCGATCACGTCCTCCTTGAGGTAGCAGGTGTCGCCGAGGGAGAGCCCCTCGATCTCCACCGGCCAGTCCTCCGGGTGGTTCATCCAGAAGCCGCCGCCCGACGTACACGACTCCACGCAGTCCTCGGGCCCGCAGTCGTCTTCGAAGGGCGACTTGCCCTTGCCGCAGAAGCACTCGCTGTCGCAGTCGGCGACCTCCGGGTCGCAGGGCGCCTCCTCGTCCGTCGTCCCGTCGTCCGTCGTCCCGTCGTCCGTCGTCCCGTCGTCCGGGCCGGGGTCGACGGGATCGTCGGGCACCCCGTCGTCGCCGGTCCCCTCCTCGCCGTCGTCTCCGCCTTCGTCGCCCACGTCGTCCGAGCCGGCGACGGGCTTGTCGTCCCCCTGCAGGCGCTGCTCCGAGCACGCCGCCACCAGACCGATCACGCAGATCGGCAGCAAGAATCGAGCCATTCTTCGCCCCCCAAAGGCAACGGAGATGTAAAGCCGCCGCGGGGAGGGGCAAGGTCGCCTGCCAGGGGCCCACGCGGGTGAGGAGGGACCGCCCGACCCGCCTCACCCCCTCGACTTCAGGTCGAGGAACGCCTGCAGCACCCCCACCGTCAGGCGATCCGCCGGCGCCGGCACCACCTCCACCTTCTTCTGCCGGAGCCGCGCGTACAGCCCCTCGTTCGCCTCGTCGACGGCGAGGGCGCTGACCTTCGCGTAGGCGCCGGCCACGTCGGTGGGGATCGCCCGGGCGAGCGCGGCGACGCCGGGGTCGTCGAGGTTGACCAGCACCGGCCGGTGGCGACGGGCGAGCGCGACCGTGGCCTCGGCGATCGCGTCGGCGGCGAGGGCGTCGCCCACGGAGGTGAACAGGAACGCGAGCGAGCGGCGCGGGACCTTGCGCATGCACCAGCCCGCGGCGGCGGCGTAGTCGGGCTCCTCCTCGTCCGCGTGTTGCTCCAGCAACGCCTCGAGCGCGCGCGCGAACCCGCCCGCGCGCCCGTCCACGCGCACGGCGCAGCGGACCTCGCGCGAGAACAGGACGATGGTGACGACGTCCCGCCACGCGCCCGCCGCGCGGGCGAGCGCCAGCGCCGCCGAGAGCGCGTGGTCGAGCTTCGACCAGGGCCCGGACGACGCGGCCATCGGGCGCCCGCAGTCCACGAGCACGACGATCTCCTGCTCCTGCTCCCAGGTCGTCTCCACGGTCACCGGGCGCCGCGCCCGCGCGGTGGCCTTCCAGTGGATGCGGCGGAAGTCGTCGCCGCGCTGATAGTCGCGCAGCGCGTGGAACTCGGTGGAGAGGCCCGGCCGCGCGAGATCGTGCTGGCCGGGGCGGACGGCGAGCGCGCGGCGCAGGGCGAGGGCGTCGTCGCCGTCGGGGTGGAGGCGGGGGTGCACGCGCACGGCGTCCTCGCCGGGCACCTCCCGCGGCGACCACGCCAGCCCCCACCGCCCGGCCACGCGCAGCGCGATCGGAGGCAACGGCGAGCGCCCCCGCCGCTTCGGGACGACCTCGGCGCGGTGGGTCACGCGCGCGCCCGCCGGGGCGACGAGCTCGGCCTCCACGGCGGTGTCGCCGAGCTCGAGCACGTCGCGCAGGCGCAGGCGCAGGGGGAATGCGTCGAGGTTGTCGACGTCCCACGCGAGCGCGGCGCGCTCGCCCTGGCACACCACCTCCGGCAGGCGGCGCCGCACCCGGATCGCGCGCCGCGCCGCGCCGCGGCCGTCGACCCACGTGCACGCGGCGATCGCGAGGTCGGCGACGAGCCCCGCGACGGCGAGCCACGGCGTCACGAACGCGAACACGAACAGGAGCGTGGCGAGCCCCCACAGGGCGAGGGCGCGTCCGCTCGGGATCGTCACCGCGGCGCCTCCAGCGCGGCGAGGATCTGCGCGAGCACGGCCTCGCTCGTGCGCCCCTCCAGCTCCGCGTCGGCGGTCACCGGGAGGCGGTGGCGGAGGACCGGCGCCGCCATCCGCTTCACGTCGTCGGGGATGACGAACGCCCGGCCTTCCAGCGCCGCGTGGGCCCGCGCCGCCGCGAGCAGCGCGACGCCCGCGCGGGGGCTCGCCCCGGCGAGGAACAGGCGCGCGCGCCGCGTGGCGTCCACGATCGCGATCGTGTAGTCGAGGAGCTTGTCCTCGACGTGCACGCGCGCGACGGCGGCCCGCAGCACGCCGAGCTCCTCCGCCGCCAGCACGCGCGGCACGTCCTGCGCGCGCGGCGCGCCGTGATCGAGGAAGCGGCGGTACACCGCGCGCTCGTCGGCGGGCTCCGGGTAGCGCACGACGACCTTCAGGAGGAAGCGGTCGAGCTGGGCCTCGGGGAGCGGGTAGGTGCCCTCGTGGTCGAGCGGGTTCTGGGTCGCGACGACGAAGAACGGGTCGGGCAGGGGCAGCGTCTCGCCGTCGATCGTGACCTGCCGCTCCTCCATCGCCTCCAGCAGCGCCGCCTGCGTCTTCGGCGGCGCGCGGTTGATCTCGTCGCCCAGCAGGACCTGCGTGAACACGGGGCCCCGCTGCAGCACGAAGCGCTGCGTCGCGAGGTCGAAGATGTGCGTGCCGACGATGTCGGCGGGCATGAGATCCGGCGTGAACTGCACGCGCCGGAAGCCGAGCCCCAGCGCGGAGGCGAGGCTCCGGGCGAGCAGCGTCTTGGCGACCCCCGGGACCCCCTCGAGCAGCACGTGCCCCCCGGCGAGCAGCGCCACGCACAGCTCGGTCACGGCGCCCCGCTGCCCCACCACCGCGCGCGCGAGCGCGCCCCGGAGCGCGTCGGCGCGCTCGGTCACGAAGGTCGTCTCCATCAGAGCCGCTTCTCCTGCTGCAGTTGTCCCACGCGCGCCGCGACCTCGACCAGCTGCCGCTCGCCGCCGGCGAACCCCTCCGGCAGCGCCTTCGGGTCCTCGCCCCGCCGGGCGAGCCGCGCCCGCGCGATCCGCAACAGCTTCACGCCCGCGTCGTACGCGTGCCCGCCGCGGCGGTGGAGCTCGGCGAGGGCGAGCAGCTCGCGGGTGCTCGCGGGGCGCGGGGCGTCGGCGCCGGCGAGCCTCCGGCCGAAGGGGCGGGCCACGGTCCAGACGGCGAGGGCGTAGAGCGCGACGGCGTGGGCGGCGAGCGCTTCGGGCGCCGGCCCGAGGTCGCGCGCGGCGACCGCGCCGCCGGCCCCCTGGTGCCACTCGTCGAACAGGACGCGCCCCTCGCCGAGGAGCCCGACGGCGAAGGCGAGGTGGTCGCCCTCGCCGAGGCGCGCGTTGGTGAAGACCGAGGCGTCGTTCACCAGCGTGACGCGCCCGCGCCCGCGGGTCCACGCGCAGATCCGGGGCTCGCCGTCGCCGCGGGTGTAGAGGACGTCGGCGTCCGCCGGGCAGAGCGGCGCGCGACGGTCGTCGCGGGCGCGCAGCACCTCGCCCGAGGCGCGCTCGCGGCGCTCGCGGAGCGTGGTCCACGCGCGCCACGCGCTCCACCCGAGCGGGGGGTCGACGCGCTCGTCCGCGCGGGCGAGCCCGAGGGCCTCGACGAGCGCGCGCTCGCCGTCGCCGCCGCCGCCGTCGGGCGCGAGCACGAGGTGCCCGCCGCCGGCGATCCACGCGACGACGGCCTCGGCGTGCTCGCGGGTGAACAGCCGCCGCGTGGGCCCGGCCACCACGAAGGTCGCGCCGGCGGGGAGGCCCTCCGGCGGCGCCTCCCAGCGCCCGACGTCGCCGCCGCGCGCCTCGAGCACGCGGTAGAGCGCGCGCAGCCCGCCGGGGCCGCGCCCGTCGACCGTGGGCCCGCCCGCCTCGGGGCTCCCGGCGAGCACCCCGACGAGGACCACGGCCGCGGCGAGCACGACGAGCGGGGCCCAGCGCCTCAAAGCGTCTCCGCCTCGACGAGCAGCCCGCGGACGTCGGCGACCGACGGGGGATCGCCCGCCCACGCCAGCCGCTCCACCGCGGCGCCGAGGAGCCGCAGCCGCGGGACGCCCGGCCAGTCGGCGGGCACGGTGGCGACGAACTCGCGGACGGTCAGGTCGGGCTCCCACGCGCCCACGCCGCGCGCGGCGAGCCCGCCCGCGACGAGGGGCCAGAGCTCGGCGAGGGCCTCCCGCGCGCGCCCGGCGGCGAGGAGCGCCTCGACGAGGCGGCGGCGATCGGCGGGCGACCGCGGGATCGTCGGGAGGGGCTCGCCCGGGCCGCCCTCGCGCCCGCGACGCAGCGCGCGCAGCTGCCAGAGCAGGAGGCCGCCGGTGCCGGCGAGCAGCAGAACGGCGGCGGCGAGCGCGATCCACAACACGCGCTCGCCCTCCGGGAGCGCGACGCCGACGGGACCGAGGAGCCGATCCAGCAGCGTCTCGGCCGCGTCGGCGAGCCAGCGGACGACGCCGAGCTCGGGGTCGCCGGTGGCGATGCCGTCCTCCTCGACGACGCGCGCGAGCGTGTCCCTGTCGCTCACCGCGCGGCCTCGAGCGCCGCGATGCGCGCCTCGAGGTCGGCCCCGCCCATGCGCCGGCGCACGTCGTGGTAGACGAGCGCCGCGAGGACGCACGGGTAGCTGTCGGTCACGACGCGCGCGCCGGCGCCCAGCAGCGCGCCGATCACCGACGCGAGCGGGGACACGCGCCCGATCGTCGCGGCGGGGTCCTCCCCGCGGGTGAACGCCTGCCAGGTGCTCCACCCCATGTCGGCGTAGATCGGGATCGCCGCGAGCGTTCCGAGCGCGCTGGAGAGCCCCCACCACGCGACGAACGCAACGGCCACGCGCGCCCAGGGCGCGGTCCACCACGCCGCGCCCGCGCCGTAGCGGGCGATGATCAGGCTGCGCCGCACGGCCTCCACGCCCGCGACGCGCTCCTCGAACATGACGGGGTAGGTGAAGGCGAAGAAGCCCACCGCGACGGGCGCCCCCACGATCGTCATCGCGCCCACCCCGGTGAACAGCCCCACGACGACGCCCGTGAGCCACTTCATCGGGTCGAGCGCCCGCCGCAGCGCGCCGAGCAGCGTGGGCTCGCGCCCGGCGAGCAGATCCGTCGCGACCGCGTAGATCACGAGCACGATCACCGGGTACATCAGCCAGAACACGCAGACGCCGCCGAAGGTGACGCCCATGTAGGCCGCGAAGCGCCCGAGGACCTCGGAGCCGTCGCTGTCCATGAACGTGCCCTGCATGAACTGGGCGGGCACGAGCGCGAGCTGGGACACGAGCACCATCGGGCCCACGATGCGCAGGAACACGCCGGCGTGGGCGCGCAGGAACGGGATGGGCGCGTCGGCGGCGGCGACCACGCTCTCCGACGCGCCCACGCTCACGGAACCCTCCGCAGGTTCACGGCGAGGAAGGCGAGGAGCAGGAGCACGCCGAGGAGGCCCTTCACCGAGGTGCCGATGTCCATGAGCGGCGAGAGGAAGCCCTCCACGAGGCCGAGCAACACGAACCAGGGGAGCGTGCCGCCCACGAGCGCGATCGAGCGGCGCGCGGCCTCCGCCAGCTCGGCCCCGCGCGTGCGGTCGCGCCGCACCAGCGTGCCGCGCGCGAGCTCCAGCCCCGCGGCGCCCGCGACCGTCAGCAGGAAGAGCTCCAGCACCCCGTGCGCCGAGACGAAGGCGAGCAGCCGGTCGACGAGCCCGTAGCGGGCGCACACGGCGACGACGCTGCCGAGCATCATGCCGTTGTAGAGGAGCATGCCGACGGTGCCCGCGCCGAAGAGCAGCCCGCCCGCCCACGCGCCGAGCGCGACCGCGATGTTGTTGGTGAAGATCTGCGTGGAGAGGAGGCTCCCCGTCGTGCTCTCCTCGAGGGCGTCGGTCCAGATGTGGCCCTCGCGCAGGCCGGCGAGCCCCTCCTCGCCGACGAAGCGGGCGGCGACCCCCTCCTCGACGGTGGCGAGCACGAGCCCCGCGACGGTGCCGAGCGCGAAGAGCGCGATGGCGTCGCGCAGGCTGGGCAGGGCGGCGCGGAAGAGCCGCGGGTAGTCGCGGCCGAAGAAGCGGCCGACGCGGTCTCCCACCGGGGGCTCCGCGGCGGCGAGAAGGCGGTGCCCGGCGAACGCCACGCGGCGGAGCCGGCGCTCGGCCTCGGTGCCCGGGAAGGCGGCGCGCGCCCGCGCGAAGTCGGCGACCACGCGGCGGTGGCGGGCGGCGAGCCCCTCGAGCGCGTCGTAGTCGAGCGCGCCGAGGCCCTCGCGCGCCGCGCGGTCGGTGAGGTCCTCCATCGCCGCCCACTCCGGCGCGCGGGTCTCGACGAAGCGGGCGTAGTCCACCTACGCGACCCCGGGGAACAACGCGGCGAGCGCGTCGGCGGGGGCGAGCGAGGCGTCGGCCCGGAGCTCGGGGTGGCGCGCGCGCAGCGCGTCGAGGAGGCGGGCGGCGAGCGCCTCGCGGCGCGACGGCACGAGCGACGGGGCGCGCGCGAACCACGCCTCGAGCGTGGCGATCTCGTCCGGGCCGAAGCCGGGCGGCCACCGCCTCGCCACGTGCGAGGCCGGCGACTCCTCGACCACCACCACCGTCCCGGCGGCGAGATCGCCGAGGCGTTTCCCGCGCTCGCTCGCGATCGCGAAGAGGACACCGACGGTGTACGCGCCGGGCAGCCCGTCGACGGTGCGGAGCAGGTTGCGGATGGTGCACGCCGCGAAGTCGGGGGCCGCGCCCTCGTCGGTCACGACGCGCAGGCCGAAGAGCCGCTTGCCCGGCGTCTGGCCCTGCCAGCGGTGCTCGAAGAACAGGAAGTAGCCGCTCTGGATCGAGAAGAACGCGAGGAGGAACACGACGAGCGCCCACGCCCACGCGTCCTCCACGCCCGCGGCCTCCAGCACGCCGTAAAGCGCGAAGCTCGCCGCGCCGGCGAGCATCGTGAGCGCGGTGGTGATCGCCCCGTCCACGGCCTGGGCCAGCGCGCGGCTCCCCACCGACGCCAGCGGCAGATCGAGGGTCACGTCGAGGGCCGCCCGGAAGCGGCCGTCCGGCTGCGCGTTCGCCACCGTCGCGGAGGCTACCACGCGCCCGCGCGCTCAAGCGCGTCGGGACTTGACCGATAATGGGGGGCATGAGCCTCCTCCCCATCGCGCTCGCGCTCGCCGGCGACGGTCCCACCCGCTGCACCGCCAAGTGGACGGGGCCCGCGAAGAGCTGCGCGGTCCGCGGATCCTGGGAGGTCCAGGCCACGGCGTCCACGCCGAAGGGCGCCGAGCGCGCCGTGAAGAAGGAGCTCGTGAAGGTGCTCCAGCTCGAGGCCGCCGCCATCCGCGCGCGCGTCACCGCGATGACCGAGGGCGAGTTCGGCGCGTGCGAAGCCGCGATCGACACCGCCTTCGTCAACTGCTTCCCCGAGCCCGAGCTGGCCGAGGAGAAGCTCTGCTTCGTCGAGCTCAAGGTGGGCGAGTGCTGGAACGGCGACCTCCTGAACTTCGAGGACGTCGGCTGGCACGCGCTGGAGGAGGGGCGGCGGCGCATGTGCGAGGCCGTCGACAAGCACCTCGTCGCCCAGAGCTACACCGACGTCGAGCTGCGGCGCACGGAGTGCCGGGCGAAGTGCGAGTCGCTCACGACGGTGAAGTGCCCCTGAAGAGGCGGTAGGACTACGGGCGCGCGAAGCGGCCCGTCTCGAGGAACGCGATCGCCTGCTGGTGCGACAGCGGCGAAAAAGGCATCATCGAGTGGCGCACGGGCACGACGAGGAAGTCGGAGGCGCCCTCGAGCCAGGCCTCGTCGACGCGGACCTTGCCGTCGTTGTCCTCGCCCAGCCAGGGGGACCAGCCCTTCTCGCCCGTGCCGCCCGTGAGCACGCCGAACTCGGTCTGGCCGATGTCGCCGGGCAAGGGGCGCGCGGCCGGGACGCCGGGCGTGATCTGGTGGAGCGGGTCCCAGCCCATCCGGTGGAAGGGCAGGACCTTGCGCACCTGCTCGGCGAGGAGCGCGCCCTGGTTGGGCGGCGAGAGCATCACCACCCGACGCACGCGGGGCGCCCCCCCCGCCGCGACGGCCGGCAGGCCGAGCGCGGCGCGGGCGAGGATGCCCCCGAACGAGTGGGTCACCAGGTCGATCGTGGCGTCCGGCCACTTCTGGCGCAGCGCGGCGATCGCGGCGACGGCGCGCGGGGCGTGGACGTCGAGCGGGGTGAGGTGGTAGCCGAACGTCGGCAGCGCCACGTCGAGGTAGCCCGCGCGCCGCAGCGTCCGCGCCATCCACCACATCGACGCGCCGGTGCGGAGGAACCCGTGGAAGCAGGCGGCGACGCGCTTCTGGACGACCCGCGCCCCCTCCGTCACGCGAGGACCTCGCGGAAGTAGGCGACCGTGCGCTCCACGCCGACGTCGAAGGGGACCTTCGGCTCCCACCCGAGCACGGTGCGCGCGCGGGTGATGTCGGGCTTGCGCTGGGTCGGGTCGTCCGGGGGGAGGGGACGGTGTACGATCCCCGCCTTGTTCCCGGTGAAGCGGTTGATGTACTCGGCGAGCTGCAGCATCGTCATCTCGTGGGGGTTGCCGACGTTGCAGGGCTCGACCTGGTCGCTCTCCATGAGGCGGACGATGCCGTCGACGAGGTCGCTCACGTAGCAGAACGAGCGCGTCTGGCTGCCGTCGCCGAACACCGTGAGGGGCTCGCCGCGCAGCGCCTGGCTGCAGAACGCGGGCATGACGCGGCCGTCGTTGGGCCGCATGCGCGGTCCGTACGTGTTGAAGATGCGCACGATGCGCGTCGCGACGCCGTGGTAGCGGTGGTAGGCCATCGTCAGCGCCTCCGCGTAGCGCTTCGCCTCGTCGTAGACGCTGCGCGGGCCGATGGGGTTGACGTTGCCCCAGTAGGACTCGACCTGGGGGTGCACGGCGGGGTCGCCGTAGACCTCCGACGTGCTCGCCAGCAGGAGCCGGGCGCCGTCGCGGCGGGCGACGTCGAGCGCGTTTCGCGTGCCGTCGCTGCCCGCGTAGAGCGTCTCGAACGGGAGCTGGACGTAGTCGATGGGGCTCGCCGGCGACGCCATGTGGTAGACGCGGTCGAAGCGGCCGGGCAGGTCGATCGGGCGGGAGACGTCGGCCTCGCGGAAGGTGAACCGGGGGTTCGGCGAGAGCGTGGTCAGGTTGCGGCGGTGGCCGGTGACGAAGTTGTCGAGGGCGACCACCTCGTGCCCGTCGGCGAGGAGCCGCTCGCAGAGGTGGGAGGGGACGAAGCCGGCGCCGCCGGTGACGAGGACTCGCATCGGCGCGGGTTAACCCGGACGCGCCCGCCCCCATGATCCGCCCCACCGTCGCCACCGTCGATCTCGCCGCCCTGCGCGGCAACCTCGGCGCGGTCCGGGCGCTGGTGACGGACGAGGCGGCGCGCCGGCGGCGTCCGGCGCCGCGGCTGCTCGCCGCGGTGAAGGGCGACGCCTACGGCCACGGCGCCGTCGCGTGCGCCCGCGCGCTCGACGAGGCGGGGTGCGACGCGTTCGGCGTCGCGCTCGTCGAGGAGGGGGCCCAGCTCCGCGACGCGGGCATCGCCCGCCCGATCCTCTGCCTCGGCGGCACCGGTCGCTACGGCGCCGAGGAGGCGGTGGCGCGCTCGCTCGTGCCGGTGCTCTACGACGAGGGCGACGCCGAGCGCATCGACGCCGCCGCGCGCGCGGCGGGCTCGCCGCACCCGGTCCACCTGAAGGTCGACACCGGGATGGGCCGCCTCGGCGTGCCGCTGCCGCACTGGGAGCACTTCCTCGATCGCATCGCGCGCTTCCGCTGGCTCGACGTGCAGGGGCTCATGACGCACTTCGCGGAGTCGGAGAGCGAGGACCCCACGTTCACGCTCGAGCAGGCGCGGCGCTTCAAGGAGGCCGTCGCGATGGCGCGGGCGCGCGGGTTCCGGCCGGCGACGCTGCACTGCTGCAACTCCGGCGGCGTGCTCTTCCACCCCGCGACCCACATGGACCTCGTGCGCCCGGGCATCGTCCTGTACGGGGTCCGCCCGCGCGCGCACCCCGTCGACGTGCGCCCGGTGATGCGGGTCGCGACGCAGGTGCTGTTCGTCCGGGACCTGCCGACGGGCGCGTCGGTCAGCTACGGGCGGAGCTTCGTGACGAAGCGGCCTTCGCGCGTGGCGACGCTGCCGGTGGGCTACGCGGACGGGTACCCTCGCGCGCTCGGAGGGAAGGCCGACGTCCTGATCGGAGGGCGCCGCTGCCCCGTCGTGGGGGTGGTGTGCATGGACCTCTGCATGGCCGACGTCACCGACCTGCCCTCGCCGGTGGAGTCGGGCGACGAGGTGGTGCTGCTCGGGCGCCAGGGCCACGAGAACGTCACCGCCGAGGAGCTCGCCGGCAACGCGGGCACGATCCCCTACGAGATCCTGTGCGGGTTCTCGGAACGCGTTCCCCGAAGGGCCGCGTGATCAGCGCGCTCGGCGGCGTCGTCATCGAGAGCGTGTCCGAGGTCGGGCGCTACGTGGGCTTCTTCGCGCGCGCGGCGATGGCCGGCTTCATGCCCCCGTACCGCGTCCGCTACCTGTTCCGGCAGATGCACTTCGTGGGCATCCAGTCGCTCACGATCGTGATGATCACGGGCGCGTTCACCGGGATGGTGTTCACGGTGCAGAGCGACTACGCGTTCGCGATGTTCGGCGCGCAGGGCCTCATCGGCTCCACCGTGCTGCTCGCGCTCACGCGCGAGATCGGGCCCGTGCTGACCGCGCTCATGGTGAACGGCCGCGTCGGGAGCGCGATGGCGGCGGAGCTCGGCACGATGCGCGTCACCGAGCAGATCGACGCGCTCGAGGCGATGGCGATCGACCCGCACCAGTACCTCGTCGCGCCCCGGGTGCTCGCCAGCACGGTCATGGTGCCGATGCTCTGCGCCGTGTTCAACGCGCTCGGGCTCCTCGGGAGCTGGGCCGTCGCCCAGTACATGCTCGGGCTCAACATGGGCGGGTTCGCGTCGCGCATCGAGTGGTACGTCGACCCCGAGGACATCTGGGGCGGCATGGTCAAGGCGTCCGTGTTCGGGCTCATCCTCGCGACGGTGGGCTGCTACAAGGGCTACGTGGCGAAGGGCGGCGCGGAGGGCGTCGGCCGGGCCACCACCCGCGCCGTCGTGATCTCCAGCGTGCTCATCCTCGTCAGCGACTACTTCATGACCCTCGCGCTGCTCCCCTTCATGAACGGATGACGAACCCCGGGATCCGGCTCGTGGACGTGTACCGCCGCTTCGGCGCCCAGGAGGTGCTGCGGGGCGTGACGCTCGAGGTCCCGATCGGGCAGGTCACGGTGGTGATCGGGCGGAGCGGCACCGGCAAGAGCGTGCTCCTCAAGCACGTCATGGGGCTGTTGCATCCGGACGCCGGTCACATCGAGATCAAGGGGCAGGACATCACGCGGCTCGGCCAGCACGACCTGCGCGCGCTCCGGGCGCGCTTCGGGATGGTGTTCCAGAACGCCGCGCTGTTCGACTCGATGGACGTCTACGACAACGTCGCCTTCCCGCTGCGCGAGCACACGCGGATAAAGGAGAAGGAGATCCGCGAGCGCGTCCACGCCATGCTCGACGCCGTGGGGCTCGCCGGCTCCGACCACAAGATGCCCAACGAGCTCTCCGGCGGCATGCGCAAGCGCGTGGGGCTCGCCCGCGCCATGGTCCGAGGGCCGGAGTTCCTGCTCTACGACGAGCCGACGACCGGGCTCGACCCCATCATGACCGCGCAGATCGACCAGCTGATCCGCGCGACGCAGGACGCGAACCCGGGCCTCACGTCGCTGGTGATCAGCCACGACATGCACGCCACCTTCCAGATCGCCGACAAGATCGCGATGCTGCACGAAGGACGGGTGGTCCTCGAGGGCGACGCCGACGTGTTCCACCACACGGCCGATCCCCTCGTCCGTCAGTTCGTCGAAGGTCGGCTGGAGGGTCCCATCGCGACGTAGGTATGCTGGGGGCATGTTGCTCTTCGTCGCGCTCGCCTGCCACGCCCAACCCGAGGACTCGCCCGACCCCACCGAGGGGGGCGACGACACCGGCACGACGCGCGTCCCGTACGACTGCGCCGGCGACGGCGAGGCGGGGCCCGAGGTCACCGAGTCGTGGGCGCACACGGGGTCGATCCCCGTGCAGGGCCTCTCCACGTTCGGCACGCTCGGGGACTGGCCGGTCTACCTCGCGTCGCACTCGACCGGCGCGTGGCGGTCCGACAGCAACCAGATGGACTGGCGGGCGCTCAACACGCGCGTCTCGCACACCGTCGCGCACCTCGCGCTCAACCCCGCCGACGCGCTCGAGGTGTACCGCAACGCGGGCGGCCCGCTCGATCGCTCGACCGACGGCGGCACCGAGTGGACGACGACCGCCTTCGGCTCGACCGACCCGACGAGCCCCGACTACGGCTACGTCCTCGCGGCGGCCGTGTCGCCGTGGGACCCCGCCCGCGTGTACGGCGTCTACCACGACGGGCGCTCCGCGATCTCCACCGACTCGGGCGCGACGATCACCTACACGGGCGACCTCGAGGTCACGAAGGCGACGTCGGGCATCTACGGCTTCGAGGGCTGGCGGCTGCTCGCGTCGTCCGAGCCCGGCGCGCGCGTCATCTTCGCGAACGGCGACGGCGTGTTCGTCTCCGGCGACGAGATGGAGACGTGGACCCTCGCGATCGACGAGGGCGTCGTCGGCAGCACGCTCGTGCGCGATCCGGGCGACCCCGACCGCGTCTTCGTCGGCGAGTGGCTCTCCGAGGACGGGGGCGCGACGTGGACCTCGGTCGGCCCCGCGGGCGCGATGCTCGCGGCCTGGGGCGAGGCGCTCGTCGTGATGACGATGGACGGGCTCTACGTCTCCTCCGACGGCCTCACGTTCGGCGACCGCCTCGACGTCCCGGGCGCGGGCATGCACGCCCACGGCTCGGACGCGACCCACGACACGCTGAACCCCGGCGCGCTGACGGCGGTGGCGGGCATGTTGCTCTACGCCGATCCCGCCGGGGGCGTCTGGCGCTCCGAGGACGACGGCCAGAGCTGGACGAGCGTGGCGGCGGGCGTGAAGGACAACGATCTCTCCGTGGTCGAGGCCCACCCCGCCTGCCCGGGCCGGGTGATCGCGGGCACCCGCTGTTCGGGCGGCCTCTTCCTCTCGCGCGACGCGGGCGACACCTGGGCGCTCCCGGACGGCCACTTCCACTACGTGATGGAGGTGGTCTACGACCCCTCCGACTACGACCGCATCTACGTGTTGTCCGACCAGTACCTCTTCCGCAGCGAGGACGGCGGCGAGACCTTCGACACGGTGGGCGACCTGTCGTACCACTTCCACGGCTTCGCGATCGACCCGCGCGACCCCGACGTGTTGCTGATCGGCTCGGTCGGCGAGGGCGAGTGGGCCGACGAGGTCGCGAACGTCTACCGGAGCGAGGACCGGGGCGAGACCTGGGAGGCGACGACGGGCATCCCGGCGTCGGTCTCCAGCGCGCACCAGATCCGCTTCGTCGAGGGCGACGTCGTGCTCGCCGGCTTCTACAAGGGCGACGGCGTCGCCCACGGCGACGGCGCGGGCATCGGGCTCTACCGCTCCACGGACGGGGGCCGCAGCTGGTCGGTCGTCGAGGACTTCGCGCCCGTCGACGTCGCGGGGCTGGAGGTCGCCGGCGGCGTCGTGTTCGCCGCGACGGGGAACGGCCTCTGGCGCTCGCTCGACGCGGGGCTGTCGTGGGAGCGCCTGCTCGACGGGACGGTGCTGTCCGTGGCGGTGGTCGGCGACGTGGGGCTCGCGATCGCGGAGGACGGCAAGACCTGGCGCACGTCCGACGCGGGCGAGACGTGGACCGAGATCTACACGCTGCCCGGCGCCGTCGGCGCCGACCTCGCGCAGGTCGCCGTCACCGCCGACGGGCTCGCCGGCTACCTCGCGTACCCGGGCCAGGCGATCCAGAAGATCTCGCTCGCGCCCTGACGGCGGCTGCCGCGAGACCCGTCCTCCCGATGACGGCTGCGTCGATTGCGGTCCTCGTCCGCACGCGCCCCGGCGCCGGTGGTCAGATCCTCCTCGCGTCGTAGGCCCAGTGCAGCAGCGCCTGTCGCTGCCGGCGCCGACACGAGAGATCGCCCGGGAAGCAGTGCTTCTTCAGTTGGGTGACGTGTCGCTTCATGGCGAGCCAGCGGCGGATCTGGCGGTCGTCCTCTCCGGGCATGCGCCGTCCCAGGTGGTAGCGGCAGTACCACTGGAACCACCCGCGCGGATCGTCCGGGTGGATCCACCCGTTGCGTCGCCAGACGGACAAGGGCTGACTCGCGTTGACTCCGAAGAAGTTGAGCGCCGGATCGTGACGGGCGTGGCAGAGCTTCGCGTTCGTGAACCAGTCGGCGGGAAATTCGCCCCGACAGTCCGTCATGTACTTGCCGCCGAAGACACCCAGCTCGAGCATCTCCTTCGGGGTGAGATCGGGCTCGAAGCGCGGATCGGAGCGCTCCCCCTCGGGCTCCGTGCAGGTGTAGCGGAATCCTCGTTGCATCCGGTCGTTCACCGTCACGACGATGATGGGGGCACGGTTCATGGTGTGGCCCACTCTGCCCGTGGGCGCGTGTTCATGGCAACACGCCGTCGGGACGACACGCTATCCGGCGGGATGCGCGCTGCGGAGCTGGCAGGGGGCGGGGAAGCAGGGGTACAGGCGCGCGATGCGCCCCCTCCGCCTCCGCTGGTACCTCGCGCTCGCGACCGCGCTGGCCGCGGGGTTCCTCGCGCGCGCGCACTCCGTGGCGGGGCGAACCGCGCCGCCGCTCGACGACGCGTTCATCCACTTCCAGTACGCCACGCAGCTCGCCGCGGGCGAGCCGTTCCGGTTCGCCCCGGGCGAGGCGTGCACGAGCGGCGCCACGAGCTTCCTCTGGCCCGTGCTCCTCGCCCCGGCCGCGGCGCTCGGCGCGCACGGGGTCACCCTGTACGCGTGGTCCGTCGTGTTGGGCGTGGTGTCCCTCGCGGGGGCGGCGTGGCTCGTCGCGCGCTGGGCGACGGCGCTCTCCGACGAGGCAACGGGCGGGCTCGCGGGGCTCCTCGTCGTGGCGTCGGGCCCGCTGCTGTGGGGCGCCGCCAGCGGGATGGAGATCGCGGTCGCGGCGGTCGCGACGGCGGGGCTCCTCGACGGGCTGGAGCGGGGGCGCAGGCCGGTCGGGTGGGCGCTCGTCCTCGCGCTGGCGCGGCCCGAGGGCGCGCTGGTGGCGGGGGCCGT
>JBMOQZ010000081.1:0-28454 GCA_049322475.1 Myxococcota bacterium
CGGCCGAGCGCCACGGCGAGTCCGTCCGGTTCCTGGGGTACTCGGGCATGCCGCCGCTCGTGGGCGCGCGGCTCGCGGCGGGGGAGGGCGCCCGCGAGGGGCACCGCTACAACGACGCGGCCGTCGCCTACATCCTCGGCGACCCGTCGGTCCGGACCGTCCTCCTCGCGGCGCGGTGGGCCCGCTATGTCGTCGGGCCCGTCGAGGACTTCGGCGCGGAGCCGGCCGGGTGGGGCGGCTTCGGCCCGACCCTCCTGCGCGAGGGACGCCGGCCAAGCGGCGAGGCCGACGCGCTCGACGCGTTCGCCGCCCACCTCCGCGAGACCGTCGCCCGGCTGCGTGCGGCGGGCCGGCGCGTCGTCGTGGTGGGACCGATCCCCGAGCTCGGGGTGGAGGCGCCGCGCGCGCTGGCGCTCCTCCTCGCGCGGGGGCAGGACCCGGCGGGCCTCGTGTTGCCGGCGGCCTCGTTCGAGGCGCGGCAACGCGGCGTCCTCGCGGCGCTCGACGCGCTGCGGGACGTCGAGCGCGTGAATCCGCACACCCGGCTCCGCGCGGGCGACGGCTACGGGCTTCTCGCCGACGGGCGGCCCCTGTACCAGGACGACGACCACCTGAGCCTGGCCGGGGCCGCGCGCGTCTCACCCGCGTTCGACGCCGTCTTCGCGGAGGAGCCGGCGGCGATCGGGACGGAAGCCGGCCGTCGCGCGACACGAGATTAGATCCGGCGCGTGCGCGTCTCCCCGGCGGTGCCCGCCGTGCTCCGCGCGGGCGTCGTGTCCCGATCGTGACCGGTGACGGGTGTGCGGCGGTTCGGGAGCGCGCTGAACCTGAACCACCACCTCCGCGTGGTGGCGGCGGACGGGGTGCTCGTGCGGGACGCGCGCGGGCGGCTGACGTTCCGGCGGGCGACGCCGGCGACGCCGACGACACGCACGGGCTCCTGCTTGCGGCGTCGGCAGGTGGCTGGACGGCGGTGGCCCCCTCACGCCGCGCCCGTTCTGGGCGCGGCTCCGGGGGCGGGCTCGTGGCCCGGGGCGCCGTCCTGTCGCCCCGCGCTCGCCGTGCTCGCGCCGGCCCCTCGCGGCGCCTTCGGCGTCCGGAGGTCCGGCCGGACTGCAGGCGGTGGGCGGGAAGGAGTACGCCTACTCCAGCTCCTACCGCTCCGCCGAGAGGACGATGACGGTGACGGACGCCGGGAGCGTCGCCGTGGACGCGGGGTCCCGTGTCGCGACGCCGCCTGCGCGCCCGCCCCGGCGCGGACGCCGTAGGACGTCGGGCGCGGCCACGCGCGACCTTCCTCCCGTGCGGCGCGCTCGTCGCCGTGGTGGCCACGTACGGGGTCGTGCCGGCCCGGGGTGGGCGGAGCGCGCCCTCGTCGTCGCCCGACGACGAGGTGGGTCCTCGAAGCGGACGGGAGCCCGAAGGGTGCCTGCCTGCTCCCAAGAGGAACGACGGATGCCTTGTCCGGCTTCGCCCGGTGGACACACACTGCGGGACCCAACCACGGAGGGCCTCGAGAATGCGTTCCTTCAAGCTTTCGATTCTCACTGTCATCGGGCTGGTGCTCCCCGCGGGCGTCGCATACGGGAAGGATTCGACGCCCGTGGAGGTGGTGAACACCCCGCTGCCCGTGGAGGTTTCGGACACGGTGCCGGTCGAGATCGCGCCGATCGAGCCGGTCTTCGTCCGCGTGAACGGCACCATCCCGGGAACCGCCGTGTCCGGGGCCGCGTTCCCCCTCTACACGGTGCCCTCCGGGATGCGGCTGGTCGTCGAGCACGCCTCCGCCGAGGCGACGATGGGCCTGGGGTCCACTGCCGGCTTCCGGTTGACCGACTCGGGCGGCCAGACCTGGCACGTGCTCGTCGCGGCGCACCAGGGTGAGTTCAACGGCTCGGACATCTACGCCGCGAGCCAGGACGTCCGCTTCGTCGCCGGGCCGGGCGAGGTCGTGCAGCTCCTCGTCTACCGCAGCAGCTCCGCCGTGGGGACCGAGACCAACACCGTCGCGGGCTGCCTCTCCGGGTACCTCGTGCCCGAGTAGGGGGCGAGAGCCCCTCCGGGAGGGACACGGCGGGTTCGGAGGCCCGCGGCGCCAAGCGCCCGGGCTACCGCGCGATCCGCGCGCCGAAGGTGGTGCAGGCGCTCATGGCCGGCTTCCAGGCGCGCGGACACTGCCTGTTCGACGGCGGCGGCGGCCTACAGCCGCTCGAACGTCACGTCGGGGCACTCGGCGCCGCCGAGGTCCCGGCACGTCCCGGCGGCCAGCTGCACCGTGGACTGCGCGGGATCGTAGACGTAGCCGTCCAGACAGTCGGCGTCCTCGCAGGGCAGGACCTCGCGGCCGGCGGCGTGGACGACGAGCTCCTCCGGGTCGACGTCCTCGTCGAGCGTGAACGTGCAGGCGTCGAGCGTGGCGGCCACCCGGTAGACGCGGTCGAGGAGCTCCTCGACGCTGTCGGCGGTGAAGTAGTTCTCCCCCTCCGTGGTGGACGACGCCTCCGCGGCGATCGCGGCCAGCGCCTCGTCCGCCTCCTGGCTCACGCCGAAGCCGATCACGAACAGCTCGACCGGCACCGCTCCTTCGGACACGAGGGCGCGCACGGAGCGCTTCACGGCGCTCACGTCGCGGTCGCACTGGGGCTCCCCGTCGCTCAGCAGCACCGCGACGTTGTCCCGGTAGGGGTCCTGGAGCCGCCCCTCCGCCGTGACGAGGTCGATCGCGGCCGCCATCGGCGTGCCCCCCGCCGGCGGGCTCGCCTCGAGCCACTCGCCGATCGTGACGTCGGCGTCGTCCGCGGCGGAGATCGGGACCACGATCCCGCCGTCCACGTCGCACTCCCATCCGGCGTCCGGCGCCGGGAACAACGTGAGGCCGAGGCGGCTCGCCTGCTCGACGCCGTCCAGGTAGGGCACGAGCGACACCAGCTGCTCCCAGCGCGACGGCGTGCCGTCGAGCATCGAGCCCGAGCGATCGATGACGAGCATCACGTTCGGCTGCTGCGGCACGGAGTACGGGATCCCGTCGACGTCCGGGCACTCGGTCGGCGCCTCGTACGGCGGATCGGCCGGCGGCTCGGACGTCGCCGGGAGGTCGTCGGCGAGCGGCTCGATGTCGGTGCAGGCGGCGAAGGCGAGAAGGGAGGCGAAGACGGAACGGGGCATGGGGCACCTCGGCGAGCGGTCGGTTCAGAGGAGCAGGATCATCTGGTAGAGCACCGCGAGGATGTCGTCGCTGAGCTGCTCTTCGTTGTGGAAGGTCGTGAAGGCTGCGCGACCGGCGCCGGGGTGGGTCACCAGGGCGAGCGGCCGGTCCGCGCCCGCGACCGACCCCTCCACGAGGGGCTCCCCGTCGGGGCCCACGTCACGAGGGACCACCCACCTGGGCAGGTCGTAGCGGACGTCCACCGTCTCCTTCCCGAGCAGCGCGACGAGGTCGCGGTCGAGCAGCGTCCCGGTCACGACGCCGCTGGGGCCCGAGTGGGGATCGGCCTCGAAGGACGCGGCGTCGGGCGCCACACCCTCGAACAGCTCGTACTCCCAGTCCGACACGTACAGCGTGCCGCCGGCCTCGACCCAGGCCTTCGTGTTCGCGATCTCGTCGGCCGTGTAGCCGTCCGCCTCGTTCCTCGAGGCCTCGCTCCCGCAGTTCGCGAAGACGACGTCGTACTCGGCGAGCAGGTCGGCGTCCGCGAGCAGCTCGTGCGGCGACAGGTAGCCGTCCGCCGGGAGGCCGAGGTCGTCGACGAGCTGGCCGGCGTCGTCCCACTCGCCGAAGACCACCGCCACGCGCACGCCCCCGTCGTCGAGGCGGATGGTCCCGACGTCCACGGTCTCGCCGGCCTCGATCTCCACCTCGGCGGAGCCGCCGTACCGGCCCTTCTCCACCGCGATCGCGTGGGTGCCCGGCGGCAGATCGAGGTGGAAGCAGCCCTGCTCGAGGCTCGCGGACCACGCCTCCTCGCCGTCGACGAGCACCGTGACCTTCGCGCCGGCCACCGGCACCGCGCCCGATGGCGAGGCGACGTTTCCGACCAGCGTGCCCGCGTTCGCGAAGTCGGGCTGCTGCCCGAAGAACTCGACCGACGCGCAGTCGAGGGGGGCGACGTTGCCAGTGTCCTCGGTCGACGTGGTCTCGTCTGGCTCGCTCTTGTCCTCGATGTCGGGGAAGCAGGCGACGGCGCAGGCGAGCATGGCCGCGAGCGGAGGAAGCTGGACGGGGCGCATGGGAGCTCCGGAGGTGGGTGGCGAGGGGTCGGGCCGGCCTCGACCCACGGACCCGTCGCAAGCGCCGTGCCGCGGCCGGGCCACGGACGGAGGGACGTTTTCAGCCGATCCGCGGCGCCGGTGTCCACGGTCGGCGACAGCGCCTGACCAGCATCGTGGACGCTACGGCGCCATGAACGGCCGCGACACGCCGGGGCCCGCGAAGGCGGGGTGCTCGCGCGTCGCGGCGTCGAGCTCTCGCTCGGGGCGAGCGGGGGCGTCCACACGGCGACGGACGCGGTGCAGGCGCGCATGGCGGGAGCGCACGGGGTGCGGATGGCGTCTGCGCTGCTCGAGCACGGGCCCCGGCGCCTTACCATCGGCGTCGAGCTCGGGGGTTGCCGCAACGAGGTCGTCGCCGGGGAAGGGGAGGCCCTTGCGAACCCACCTCCGCGTCCGGGGTGTCCCCCGTGTCGGTCCCGTTCGTGTCGTCGGCGTCGGGCGAGCCGGGGCCGCCGGAGAGTCCGGCGCAGGCGAGGAGGAGGAGGCCCTGAACGGGCACCTGTGTCTCCGGCGTCGGCCCCGGGAGTAGCAAGCGGCTTGCCGTCCGCCACTTCCTCGACCCGCACATCGCCCCCGACCGGAGGTGGCGGCGGGTCGCCAGCGGCCCCTGCGGCGTCACGTCGCCCGTACACGTTCCTCTCGGGGACACGAGCGCCTCGGGGTGTCGCCGTTCCTCGTCGGTGGCGTCCACGCGCGTTGACGCGGCCCCACGGACCGTCGAGCCGCCCGCGCTTCGGCATGTCGCTTGCAGGACCGGAGAGGTGGGAGGAGACGTGATCGCCACCGCCACGAGCACGGTCCACGTCGAGAACATGCAACCGACCATCGACGATCAGGCGCTCCCCTCGGTGAGCGCCGGCGATCGCCTGGAGGGGCGGCTCGAGGCGTTCGACCTCGTGGACCCGCTGGTGTTCACGCTCCTCTCCGGTCCAGAAGGTGCGAGCCTCTCCGGCAACGGGGTCCTCACCTGGGACACGTCGCCCGCGGACGTGGGGGAGCATCTCCTCCACGTGAGCGTCGACGACGGGGACGGTGGCACCGACGATGCGTGGGTGGCCGTCGACGTCGGCCCCTCGTGTGGGTCCGGGTGTTCGGCCAGCGCCGCCATCTTCCTGCCCTCGCTTCTCCTTCGGAGGCGGCGCGCCGTCAGTCGGGTCCACGCGTAGACGGGGGACCGCTCCAGTCCGTGTCGGAGAGGACAGCCCGGTGGGCGCGCGACCTCCCCGACACCAAACACGAGGAGACGACGCCGACGAAGAAGGCCCCGTCCGCGACGGGTGCGACCGGCTGATCGTGCGGGTGATCGCGCGGTTGTGAGGGAGCGCGCCGGGCGCGGAGACACGCGCGGGCCGGGTCCGCGCCCCCGAGTGATATCGTCCGCGCGTGCCCACGCTCCTGCTCGCGCTCCTCGTCGGCTGCCCCCTGGTGTCGGACGAGGACCTCGCCGCGCGCCTCGACCTCGACGGCGACGGCGTCCCCCGCCCCGACGACTGCGACGACGACGACGCGGAGGTCGGGGCGGCGGTGACGCTCTACACCGACGCCGACGGGGACGATTTCGGCGCGGACGCGGCGGCGCCCTCCTGCGAGGCACCCTCGGGCTTCGTGACGACCCCCGGCGACTGCGACGACACCGACCCGAGCATCAACCCCGGGACACCCGAGCTCTGCAACGCCGTCGACGACGACTGCGACGCGGTCACGGACGAGGACGACGCGGCGGACGCCCCCACGTGGTACCGCGACGCGGAGGACGACGGCTACGGCGACGCGAGCGAGCCCCACGTCTCCTGCGCACGCCCCACCGGGTACGTCGACGACGCCACGGACTGCGACGACGGGGACGCGGCCATCCACCCCGGGGCCGTCGAGGTCTGCGCGGGCGACGCGGTCGACGAGGACTGCTCGGGCGCGCCCGACCTCGACTGCGACGACGACGGCGTCGACGCCGAGCAGCTCGGGGGCGAGGACTGCGACGACGCGGACGCCGCCGTGAGCCCCCTCGTCACGGAGGTGTGCGGCAACGACGTCGACGACGACTGTGACGGCGACGTCGCCGGTTCCTGCGCGTTCAGCGGAGAGGTGTCCCTCGCGGACGCGCAGGTCCGGCTGGACGACCCCGCGAGCGGCGAGCTCGGGTCCTCGCTCGCGGCGGGAGACGTGGATGACGACGGCCTTCGGGACCTCCTCGCGGGCGCGCGCCAGACCGGCGCGGACGGCGGCGGGCCGATCGGCGGCGTGTACGTGTACCTCGGAGCTCTCGAGCCGGGCCGGGGCGAGCGGGACGCGGACTGGTTCCTCGAGGCCGGGACCCGGAGCGACGCGGTCGGCGGCGCCCTCGCCGTGGCGGACTTCGACGGCGACGGGAGGCACGACGTCGCCGTCGGCGGGGACGACATCCTCGGGACGGGGTCCGCGACGATGGCCGGGCTCGTCCAGCTCGTGTACGGCCCGTTGGACGGCGATCTCTCGCTCGCCGGCGCGGACGTCACGCTGCGCGGCGAAGAGGCCTACGAGCAGCTCGGCGCGTCCGTCGCATCCGCGGGAGACGTCGACGCGGACGGCTACGACGACCTGGTCATCGGCGCCCCGGGCGCGGGCTCCCACGGCGGCGCGCGCCTGCTCCGCGGGGGCGCACGCGGCGAGGGCTCCGGCCCGGACGCGCTCATCCAGGGCGTCTACCCGGGCGGCGAGGCGGGGGCCTCCGTCGCCGGAGGGGAGGACACGGACGGGGATGGCCTCGACGACCTGCTCGTCGGGGAGCCGGCGTGGAACTCGACCTCCGGCCGGGCCTACCTCGTGCTCGGCCCCGCGGACGGGCTCGCCACGCTCGACGACGCGGACGCGATCCTCACCAGCGACCTCAGCGGCGCCTACCTCGGCACCCGCGTGGCGCTCGTCGGCGACACCGACGGAGACGGGAACGCCGACCTGATCGCGGGCGGGCCTACGTACGGCACCATCGACGGAACGAGCGAGGGCGCGGCGCTCCTGTGGCGGGGCGGGCTCACGGGCTCGACCGGCCCGGGAGGCGCGATGGCCCGCCTCGAGGGCAGCGTGGACGAGCGGGTGGGAGGAGCGGTCGCGTCGGCGGGAGACGTGGACGGCAACGGTACCGACGACCTGCTGGTGGGCTCGGTGTCGGACGCCTTCGTGTTCCTGACCCCGGTCTCCGGTACACACGACGTGGCCGACGCGGACGGCCGGCTGCGGGCCGAGTCTCCGGCGGACGGCGTAGGCTCCGAGCTCCTCGGCGCCGGGGACGTGAGCGGGGACGGCTACGACGACATCGCCGTGGCCGCACCGGGGCGCGACGACGGAACCGGCTCGCGCGGGGCCGTTTACCTCCTGTTCGGTGGGGAGGGGTAGGCCCACCGCCCGTTGACCCGCCCGCCCACCCTCCGTACGATGGCGCCGACGTGGCCCGCGCTCCTCGCCCACGCGTCCATCCCCGCGGCGACGGCGGCGTCCCCCTCCTGCAGCACGCTCACGACGCGGCTGGACTTCGCACGCGCGGCGTTCGCGGGAGAGGTCGCCTTCGCCGAGATGGACATCGAGGCGCTCGGGAGGGCCCGCGAAGACGCGATGCGCGCCCTGATCTGCCTCGGCGAGCCCGTCGGGCCGTCCGAGGCCGCGAGCTTCCACCGCCTGATGGCGATGGACGCGTTCACCGTGCAGGAGCTCGACCGGGTGCGGGCCGAGTTCCACGCCGCGCGCAGGCTGCAGCCCGGCTACCAGATCCCGGAGTCCGTCGCGCCGGGCGGCCACCCGCTCGTGCGCCTCTACGATGCCGCCGCCGACGCCGACGAGGGCGCGCTCGAGCCGGTCGCGACGGCGGACCGGGGCTGGATCGTCACCGACGGGGTGCGCGGAGCGCCGCGCCCCGCCGGGATCTCCACCATCCTCCAGCGCTTCGACGCCGACGGCGCGATCGTCGAGACCGTCTACCTGCTCGCGGGGGACCCACTGCCCGCGTGGGCGGTGCCCGAGCTCCCCGTCCGCAAGGCCGCCCTCCGCGTGCCGCTCGTCGCGGCAACCGGCGCCGCGGTCGTCGCCAGCGGCACGCTGTACGGCCTCGCGTGGGGGGCCAACCGCACGTTCTGGGACCTCGAGGAGCCCGTGCCCGACGACGAGCTGGTGGCCGTGCAGACGCGCGCCAACGGCCTCACGTGGGCGTCCGTCGGCACCGGCATGGTCGCGCTCGGGCTCGGGACCGTCACCGTCCTCACATGGTAGACGGCGTGGACGTCCTCCGGCTCGCCGGCGAGCGCTACGAGCTCCAGTCCGTCCTCGGGCAGGGGGGCATGGCCACCGTCTACCGCGCGTGGGACACCCGCCTACGCGTGGCGCGGGCGGTGAAGGTGCTCGCGCCGCACCTCACGGCGCAGCGCACGATCCGCCGCCGCTTCGAGACCGAGGCGCACACGATGGCGCGGCTCGCCCACCCGAACATCGTCGCGGTGCACGACGTCGGCGACGACGGGAAGCACGTCTTCATCGTGATGGAGCTCCTCGAGGGCGGGAGCCTCATGGACTTCGTCGAGACGTTCGGCCCGCTCCCTCCCCGCACGGCCGCCGAGGTCTGCTGCGCGGTGCTCCGCGCGCTCGCGGTCGCGCACGCGGCCGGCGTGGTGCACCGCGACATCAAGCCGCACAACGTTCTCCTGGCCCCGGAAGGCACGCCGAAGGTCACCGACTTCGGCATCGCCCACGTGCAGGTGGACGACTCGCCGGGGCTCACCAAGACGGGCTCGATCATGGGGACCTGGGCCTTCATGGCGCCCGAGCAGCGGGCCGGCGCGCGCTCGCTCGACGCGCGGGCAGACCTGTACGCGGTCGGAGCGAGCCTCGCGACGCTCCTCACCGCGGAGCTCCCCGGCGACCTCTTCGTGAGCGAGCTCCACGGCCGCCTCCTCGCGCGCGTCCCCGACGAGCTTCGGGCGATCGTGCAGCGCGCCACCCGCTACGACGCCGCGGACCGGCACGCCTCCGCGGAGGAGCTGCTCGCGGACCTCGAGCGTGCCGCCGCGCGGCTCTCGCCGGCGCCCCCGGACGCCCCGAGGTTGGGGCACGTCTACCGGGCGGTCCGGTCGGAGACGATCGCGCCCGCGTCGAGCGAACGACCGGCGGCGGGGCCGTCGGCGGAGGAGGAGCCGTCCCCGCGCGCCGCCGCGACCTTCGGGGGCTCGGTGGCCGAGGGTCCCGGGACGCTCACGGGCGAGGAAGCCCCCCCGGCCGTCTCCCCGCCTCCGCCGGCAGCGCATCCGACCGAGAGCCGCCGTCCCGCCGCGATCGCCGCGCTGCTCGGGGGCGGGCTCCTCGCGGCGCTCCTCGTCGCGTGGGCGACCGCCGAGCCGCCCGCCGTCGCGGAGCCGTTCGGCGCGCGCCCGGTCGCGGAGGCTCCCGACCCGGCCCCCGCCGCAGGCACGGGTCTCGCCCCGGCGGCCGCGCCGACCACCGCCGCGCCGACCGTCGCCGCGCCCACGCCGACCGCTCCCCCGGTGGCAAACGCACCCGCGGCGCACCCCCGCGACGCGCAGGTTGCCCCCGCCCCTCGCCCGGCCGTCACCGGCGCTGCCCGCGCGTCCGCCGCGACGAGCGCGGCCCCGCCGGATCCCGCGCCGGCGGCGCCGTCCGCCGTCCCCGCGCCGGCGAGCGCGTCGGAGCCCGCGCCGGCGCGGTTCGATCACGCGGGCGACGCCTCCGCGGCCTGGCTGGTTCAGGGCTCGAGCCGATACGAGCCGGGCGAGGTCCCCCCGGGCACCTACCGGATCGAGGCGGAGTTCGACGGCGCCGGCGTCGTCCCGACCGGCTCCGTCACGCTCGAGCCGGGGGAGCGCGTGACGCTGCGTTGCGACGTAGCGTTCCAGCGCTGCAAACGCCGATAGCGCCATCGGGACCACTGGCCTCCAGCGGCGCTCGGGAGGCGCCGATGGCCAGCGAAGGCCGGGTCCAGGCCGGGGAGAGCCTCGTCGGCCAGCCGCTTCACGGAGCGTCGAGGACGTGGCTCTCGATCGAGAGGAGGGCGAGCATCGAGGCCTTCTTGTCGGACTCTCCGCGCAGGAGGCGCTCGTCACGAGCCGGACCCCGGTGAAGCGCGCCGGCCGGACGAGGCGCCCCTCCTTCGGCGTCTCGGTCAGGGAACGGACGCGCACGCGCTCGCGGGCCGGTTCCGGGGTCGCAAGCCACGCGCCGCTCGAGGGTCGGCGAGGCTCCGCGACGGGGTTGCGATTTCCAGCGATACGGGTCAGACGTCCACGCGAGGCCCCGCGCGTCTCGAGTCGGCGCGGGTCGCGCGGACGGCCCCGCGCGTCTTCGGAGCCATGCCGGCCGTTGGGTAGACTCCGCCCCTGCCAACCGGACAGCCGTGCCCAGCGGGGCACGACTTCCCGTCCACCGCGGCTGGGCCTCGGCGTACGTCCCCCCCCGTTTCGGAGCTGCCATGCGTCGCCCCGTCCTGATGCTCGTGTTCGTAGGCTGCTCTTCCGCGAAGGACGAGGGGAGCTCGCCCTCGGACGCGATCGCCCCCGCCGTCACGCTGCTCGCGCCGCTCGACGGGGAGGTCCTCACCGGTGCCGTCGACCTCTCGGCGACGGCGGAAGACGACGTCGGCGTGGTCGGTCTGGTCTTCGCCGCCGGCGGCAACCCGGTCGCCAGCCTCGCCGAGCCCCCCTGGGAGGCCGTTTGGGACAGCACGGCGGCCGTCAACGGGAACTACCGCATCTCCGCGACGGCCACCGACGACGCCGGCAACGCGGGCTCGGCCGAGGCGGAAGTGTGGATTCAGAACGAGGGCGGCCTCGGCTCCGACGTGGTCCGGATCGTCACCCCGGTGGACGGAGCGACCGTCTGCGGCACCGTCACCGCCCAGGCCGCGATCGGCGTCGAGCCGGCCTCCGCGACCTTCTCGGTCGACGGCGTCGACGTCGCGTTCGACGAGGAAGCACCCTACACGTGGGAGTGGAACACGCTCGGCGTCTCGAACGGCTCCCACAGCCTCCGGGTGACGGCCACCGACGCGGATGGCGCGCAAGGCCAGCACACCATCCGCGTGGACGTGCAGGACGTGGGCTCGGATTGCGACAACCTGCCGAGCGTCCAGCTCACGGGTCCGGAGGACGGTGCGTTCGTGGACGGCACGGTGGACATCACGGCGGACGCGAGCGACGACGCCGGCGTGCTCGCCGTGCGCTTCTTCGTGGACAACGGGATGCTCTTCGAGGACGGCTCGGTCCCCTACGGCACGGAGTGGGACGCCGCCGCGTTCGCGGAGGGACCCCACACGGTCAAGGTCACGGCCATCGACACCGCCGAGCACGAGGTGTCGGACGAGATCACGGTGACGATCGACCGCACGCCGCCGACCGTGTACGTGGACACGCCGGGCGACGGCGACCGCGTGGACGGGCTCGTCGTCATCGAGGCCGACGCCAGCGACAACATCGGCATCGCGCAGGTCGAGATCCGGGTCGACGACGTTTCGCTCGCGACGGTCACCTCTCCCCCCTGGTCCGTGGAGTGGGATGCGGACGAAGCGGGGCACGGCGACCACGCGATCGAGGTCGTCGCCACGGACTACGCCGGGTTCCAGTCCTCCGACACCGTTCGGGTCTCCGTCGACTCCCCCCCGACCATCCGCATCACCTCGCCGGCGACCGGCGACACGCTCACGTCCTCGACGACCGTGACCGCGTCGGTCTCGGACGACGGAGACGTGGAGACCGTTCGGCTGTACGTGGACGGGGATCACGAGGGGAGCGACGAGAGCTCGCCATGGTCGTTCCGCTGGGACGCCTGTGTGGCGAGGAGCGGCACCTACACGCTCCTCGCACGGGCATACGACGACGGCGGGAACATCGCGGAGGACGAGATCGAGGTGACGGTCGACCGCCCCCCGGAGATCGAGCTCGTCGAGCTCGACGGGAACGCCGAGCCGACGCAGGAGCTCTCGGCCCGGGTGGCCAGCGACGACGCGATCGTGGACGTGGTCTTCACCGTGGACGGCGCCGCGATCGGCACCGACACCTCGGGCAGCGCGGGCTCCTGTGAGTTGGAGTGCAGCTGCGAGGAGTACGCAGTCACCTGGGACGCCTCGGCCGCGGAGTCGGGGACGTACAGCGTGGTGGCGACCGTGACGGACGCCGCCGGGGACACGGCCACCGCGCGGATGAGCGTCGAGGTCGACCGGGACGCGGACGGCGACGGCGACGACGGTGAGGAGTGGGGTGGAACGGACTGTGACGACGACGATGCGTCGGTGCACGCCGGGGCGACCGAGACCTGCGACGGACGCGACGAGGACTGCGACGGCACCACGGACGAGGCCGCCGCGGGGGCGCCGACGTGGTATCTCGACGCCGACGGCGACGGGTACGGGGTCGAAGAGGCGACGACCGCCGACTGCGCGGAGCCGGCCGGCTACGCGGCGAGGGCCGACGACTGCGACGACGCCGACGCCTCGGTGTACCCGGGCGCCCGTGACGACACCATGAACACCGTCGACGACGACTGCGACGGGCTGGCAGACGACGACGCGTACTGCAACGTGTACGCCCCTCTCGAGAACGGGAGCTCCGCCACGCGCACCTACTCCTCGTACGTCAGCGGCGAGACCTACACCGAGGAGATGGTGATCGCGAGCTGGTCCTCCTCGACGGGTGCCGCCTCCATCCGCCGCACGTACAGCGGCGCCGGCACCACGTTCGACGGGGAGGTGATCACCGAGTCCGTGCAGTGCGACGCGGCGGGTTACGCGGTGGAGTCCTGGGCGGAGTCCCTGTTCGGCTTCTCCTTCAGGTTCGACACACCGCGTGTCGACCTGCTCCCCGAGGAGGAAATGGTCGTCGGCGCCAGCTGGACCTACGCCTACTCCAGCTCCTACCACTCCGCCGAAGGGACGATGACGGTGACGGACGCCGGGAGCGTCACCGTGGACGCGGGGACCTTCGAGGCCGTGGTCGTGCGGAACGACTACGAGCTGGACCAGAGCGGCGAGCTGACCTCCGGAACGATCGAGACGTGGTACGTGCCCGGCCTCGGGATCGTCTGGGTGGAGAACACCAAGTCGGACGGTACGGTCTCCGAGACGCGCGAGCTGCAGAGCTACAGCGGGTTCTACCCTTAAGGCGAAGCTCCTCCACCGTCCCGAAGGCGTGGCCGCGCTATCGTGAGGCGTGCTCGCGCTCCTGCTCGCCGGCTGCCCGCCGTTCGAACGCATCGTAGAACCGCTGGACACGGCCGACCCGGTGGACACGGCCGACCCCGTCACGTTCCACACCGGCCTCGGCAGCGGCGGCGACGACACGAGCTGCCTCGCGCTCACCTGGTACCGCGACGTCGACGGCGACGGGCACGGGGACTCGGGGACCACGTCGGTCACGTGCGAGCGCCCAGAGGGCTACGTCGGGTTCGGCGGCGACTGCGACGACGACGACCCCGCCGCGTACCCGGGCGCCGAGGAGACGGCCTGCGACCGGACCGACAACGACTGCAACGGGATCGCCGACGACGTGAACGACGGGATCCCCGTCTGGTGGGAGGACAACGACCGCGACGGCTGGGGCGGCGACTACACCCGCGCCGCGTGTGAACAGCCCGACGGCTTCCTCCCCACCGCCGGCGACTGCGACGACTTCGACTGGAACACGTTCCCCGGCGCGCCCGAGACCTGCGACGAGGAGGACGACGACTGCGACGGCGAGGTCGACGAGGACGGCGCCGTCGACACTTTCTACGCCGACGACGACGGCGACGGCCACGGGGACGCCGCCGACAGCGTGACCACCTGCCCGCGCCCCGACGGCTACGTGGCGCGCCTCGACGACGACTGCGACGACGGCGACCCCGACGCGTGGCCCGGCGCGCCCGAGACCTGCGACGAGACCGACGAGGACTGCGACGGCGCCGTCGACGAGCGGGTCTACTGGTACGACGACGGCGACGGCGACGGCTACGGCGACCCGGCGACCGAGCAGGCGGTGTGCCCGCGGCCCGACGGCACCGTCGGCGACGGCGGCGACTGTGACGACGCCGACCCGGCGGTGTACCCGGGCGCCGGCTGCTGAGCTTGACGGCCTCCCACCCGTCCGGCGAGAAATGAGAATGCGGTGTCGCGACGGCGTCCTCGTCCTCCTCGTCGCCGCGCCCCTTCGCGCGCTCGCCGCCGGCGTCGACGCCCAGTCGCTCCAGACGCTCGACGGCGGCCCGTTCGTGGCGCTGCGCGAGGCCGACGCCGGCGCGCCCTGGAGCCCCGCGGCGGCCGTCTCGATCGACGCGGCGTGGGGGCTCGTGTACCTCGAGACCGACGACGGCGGCGAGGTGCCGCTGCTCGGGCGCGTGGTCACCCAGGAGCAGGGCGTCTCCCTGCGGATCGCGCGCACGGTGCGCGTCGGCGTCGACGTCCCCGTGCACCGCGCGATCCTGTACGACGGGTTCCCGATCCGCGACGTGTGGGGCGACACGTCGATCTGGATGCTCGTCCCCATCCTGGACCGCGGCGTCCGCGTCGCGAGCTGGACCCAGGTGGACCTGCCCACGGGCTCGCCCGGCGTCTACCTCGGCGACCAGCTCCCCACGATGGGCGCGGGCGTCGCCGCCGAGGGTGTCCACGCCGGGTGGACCGGGCTCCTGAACGTCGGGGTGCGCGTCGGCTCGGCGGGCTCGCTCCTGACGGGCGAGTACCTCGACCACTGGGAGCTCGGCGCCGGGTTCCGCCGCGACCTGTGGGGCCGGGCCTTCGTCACCGGAGAGGTGTACGGCTCCGTGCCCGTCGCGCTGCCCGTGGGCGACGCGGTCGCCGTGCCGTTCGAGGCCGTCGCGAGCGTCGGGATGTTCACGGGCCGGGGGTTCGAGGTGCACGCGGGCGCGGGGCGAGGGCTCACCGGCGGCCTCGGCACCTCGGAGGGCCGGCTCTTCGCCGTGGTCGCGTGGCGCGCGGGCGTGGGCCCGGACACCGACATCGACGGCGTCGCCGACGACGACGACGCGTGCCGCCTCGACGCCGAGGACCGCGACCGGGTCGACGACGCCGACGGGTGCCCCGAGGACGACGCCGACGAAGACGGCTTCGCCGACGTGGCCGACACCTGCCCCACCCGGCCCGAGCGGCGGAACGGCCTCCGCGACGCCGACGGCTGTCCCGACGCCTGGGCCGAGGTCACCGTGCGGGTGGAGAGCGTGGATCCGGCGACGCCGCCGGCCGGCGCGACCGTGCGGGTGGACGGCGGCGAGGCGGTCCCCCTCGGCGAGGGGCGCGAGCTGAAGCTCGAGCCCGGGCCCCACGAGCTCCGCGTCGAGGCGGAGGGGTTCCGCCCGGAGTCGGTGCGCGTCGAGCTCGGCGAGGGGCAGCGCGAGCGCATCGTCGGGAGGCTCGCGCGCATCCCGTCGGGGACCGTCACCGTCTCGGTGCTCGACCCGGACGGGAAGCCCCTCGCGGCGCTCCTGCGTCGCGGCGAGACCGTCGCGCCCCTCTCCTCGCCGATCCGCGCGGAGGCGGGCCCCGCGACGTGGTGGGCCTACGCGCAGGGCCACGCGCCCGCGCCGGTGACGCTCGAGGTCGCGGACGGGGGCGCCCACGCCGTCGAGGTCGGCCTCGCCCCCGCGCGGGTGCGTGTCGTGGACGGGCGCGTGCCGCTCGCCGCGCCGATCGCGTTCGCGCCGGGCTCGCGCACGCTGCCCGCCGAGGCTGATCCGGTGGTGGAGGACCTCGTCGCCCTGCTGCTGACCGAGCCCCGGATCACGCGCCTGCGCGTGGAGGCCTTCGCCGACGAGGGGTCGACCGGCGAGCCGGCGCTCGCGCTCTCGCTCGACCGGGCGGTCGCCGTCCGCAACCGGCTCGCCCTCTCCGGCGTGTCGATGGACCGGCTCGAGGTGCTCGGCAGCGGCGCGCGCCTCGCCGGCGACGGGCCGGGCCACGTCGCGCTGCGGGTGCTCGGGTGGAGCGAGCCCGCGCGGGAGGAGTGAAGGTCGGGTCGCCAGCGCGGCGGGCGCGGCGCGGCCGTGGGGGACTTGGTCGCGAGCGGCGTGCTCGCCGAGCGAGAGGAGGCCCGCGCGGAGGCGGATGCGGCGGGCGTCGCAGTCGGTGAACCCTCCCCGAACCAGCGCGCGTGGGGCCACGCGACGCGCCGGCGCGGGGTTTCGAGGGGGGAGCGGCGACGCCGATTCGGGCGGAGCCGGTCCGAATGTCGCCGCCCGGGAGCAGAGCCGGTCCGAGCGTCGCCAAGGGGGCCGCGAAGGTGGCCCCGCATGCCCGCGCTCACAGACTTCATCGAGACCGACCAGCCCTACGACAAGCAGCACTACGCCTTCCTCGTCGGCGAGGCCGAGTGGGACGCGATCTTCGCGCGAATCCGTGCGCGGGGCCTGCCGTACTGGGCCGACCCGGGCAAACGGCTGGAGGGCCAGACCAACACCCACTGGGGCGGGCGCGGCGTCTACTTCGACGACCCGGCGGGCCACTTCCTCGAGGCGATCACGCGGCCGTACGGCAAGTGGGAGGAGGCCTGAGCACGTGGCGCCATCGGCGCTCAGCCCGGGGCCAGCGACCCGCGGCGGACCGGCGCCGAGAGCGAGGCCCCTTCGACGTCCACGTACAGCTCGCCCTCGGTGACGGAGACGGCGAGGCGGGTGCGACGGGCGAGTCGCTCGGCGATGCTGGAGATCAGCGCCCGGTCGAGCTCGACGACGGTGACGCGCTCGGGCGCGTGGACGCGCGCGCCGTCGAGCGCGCGTAGCGAGCCCGGCTTGTAGGCGTAGACGACGACGCGCGGGCTGGCCTTGGTGGCCTTGTGCAGCCGCTCCGCCGCGGGCACGCCGACCTCGATCCACGCGCGCAGGGCGCCGGTCAGGTCGCGCGACCACAACGCGGGCTCGTCGGGCACGCACAGGCCGCGCGAGAACACGAGCCCTTCCTCGAGCTCCAGCGCGAACGCCAGCACTCGGGTGACGAGGTACTCGAGCGACTCCGAAGGGTGCCGTGCCACGTCGAGCGTGCGCGTCTCGTAGACGCCGCGGTCGACGTCCGAGACGGTCAGGTCGAAGACGTGCTGGGTGGACACGGGGTCTCCGTAGCGCGCGGAGGGGCGGGGGGCTTCGGGGGCGACGCCGACCTCGCGTCCCGGCGGGGCTCGAACGCCCGTGTCGGGGAGCGGAGCCGGTCCGAGTGTCGCCCCCCGGGAGCAGAGCCGGTCCGAGTGTCGCCCCCCGGGAGCAGAGCCGGTCCGAGTGTCGCCAGCAAGGCCGTGAAGGTGGCCCCGCCTTGCCGGGTTTACGGACGAAGCGCCATTTTCGGGGCCGACGGGCGAGCGTGAAGGGGGCCCGGCGACACCCGGAGGGGCTCTGGTCCGCGTGCGCGACGTTCGAGCGGGCTCTGCGCCCGCCCGAGCCCGTCCGCGAGAGGGAAGGTCAGGCCCCCAGCGCGGCGAGCGCAGCCCGCAGCGGGTCGACGATCGGCACCTTCTCGCCGGTCCGGTAGTCGATCTGCACGACGACGGACGTGCCGCGCGCGCACACGACGTCGTCCGCGAAGGCCTCGTACTCGATGGTGTAGCTGGTGTTGCCGAGGCGGGGCACGCGGGCGCCGACACAGATGGCGGCGGGCCACTTCACGGGCCGCACGAAGTCGCAGCTCGCGCTCGCGAGGATGGGGCCCACGTCGCCCATGACCACGCCCACGCGGGCGAACAGCGCGATGCGCGCGGTCTCGAACCACGCGAAGTAGCGGGTGTTGTTGACGTGCCCCAGCGCGTCCATCTCGCCCCAGTGGACGGGGAAGCGCACGGCCACGGGCCAGGTCGTCGGCATGGCCGCGATTGTGCCACGATGGGCGGGATGATCACCGTCCGCCCCGGCTTCGCCGAGCTCTCCTCGCTGGACGTGCACCCCCCGAGCGTGCGCCTGCTCCCGCGCGCGTTCTGCCGGCGCGCGGGCGTGTTCGTCGCCGGCGTGGTGGACCCGCTCGGCAAGGACCCGGTGGTGCTCGGCATGGCCCACCCCGACGACGTGGCCGCCGCGGAGCTGGCCGCGCGGATGCTCGGGCGCCCCGTCGAGGTCGTGCGCCTCACCCGCTACGAGGTCGACCGCGCCGTCACGCTCGGGTTCGACGGGGTCGCGGCCCTCGGCGTGGAGGGGGCCGGGCGCGTCGTCGCCCTTCCCGTCGCCGAGCCGGGCCCGGGGAGCTCGGCGTCCGACCTGCTCGATCACGTGCTCGCCGACGCCGTCGCCGCGGGCGCGTCCGACATCCACCTCGAGACCTACGCGCACGACGTGGACGTGCGGTTCCGCGTGGACGGCATGCTGCGGCAGACGTTCACGCAGGTGACGCCCGCGAACGTCGCCGAGGTGGTCTCGCGCGTGAAGGTGCTCGCGGGGCTGGACATCGCCGAGCGGCTGCGCGCCCAGGACGGGCGCTTCCGGGTGACGTTCACGCGGGGCGAGACCCCCCGCGCCGTGGACTTCCGCGTGAGCGTGGTGCCCTCGCCGGCGGGCGAGGACGTCGTGATGCGCATCCTCGACGCGTCGCGCGGGCTCTTGCCGCTGGGTGGGCTCGGGATGGCGCCGGACGTGCTCGAGACGTGGCGGCGCCTCGTCGACAACCCCGAGGGGCTCCTGCTCGTCACCGGGCCCACGGGGAGCGGCAAGACGACGACGCTCTACGCGTCGCTCGCCGCCGCGGTCGAGGACCACCGCAAGATCGTGACCGCCGAGGACCCCGTCGAGTACGTGCTCGACCACGTCAACCAGAAGCAGGTCACCCCCCACCTCGCCTTCGCCGACCTGCTGCGCGCGTCGCTCCGGCAGAACCCCGACGTGCTCCTGTTCGGCGAGCTCCGCGACCGCGAGAGCGTCGCCACCGCCGCGGCGGCCGCGGCCACCGGCCACCTCGTGCTCTCCACGCTCCACACCCACGACACCGTCGGCGTCGTGCCTCGGCTGCGCGGCATGGGGCTCGAGGCCGTCGACGTCGCCGAGGCGCTGCTCGGCGCCCTCGCGCAGCGGCTCGTGCGCGCGGTGTGCGCCGGCTGCGCCGAGGATCTCGCGCCCACCGCGGCCCAGCGCGTCCTGTTCGGCCGGCTGCTCGACGGGCGGCGCTTCGTCGCGGGGCGCGGGTGCGAGGCCTGCCGCGGCACGGGCTACCGCGGGCGCTTCGGCGTCTACGAGCTCCTCGTGGCCGACACGGGCTTCGAGGACCTCGTCGCCGACGGCGCGCCCACGCACGAGCTGCGCGCCCACGCCCGCGCGCGGGGCCAGCGGACCCTCGCCGACGACGCGCTGGACAAGGCCGCCGCGGGGCGGACGACGCTCGACGAGGTGGTGCGGTGCGTGCCGTACCGGCAGATCGTGGCGGTGAGGGACACCTGATCGGGCTCGCTGCCCGGCGGCGGCGCCGCCTCGGGCTCACATCCTCGCGAGGCCCATCCCCACGAACACCATCGTCATGAGCGCCACGAACAGGACGAGCGACAACCGCCACGCCCAGGTCGGGAACGGCGGCATCGGCGTGTCGTACATCCGGTTCACCGCCACGCCGGGCGGCCGCGCGGCCACGGCCACGCCCCACACCACGAGGAAGGCCACCAGCAACCCGAACACGTACGGGTCCATCCAGTCCGGAGCCCGCACGAACCCGAAGTCGTAGGCGTGCGCGCGGGAGGTCGGGAACAGCAGGCGCATCCGCGCACCGGTATCAGGATCGCGCTCGCCGTGGGCCGGGCGCTCGACTCGGGCGGGCGATCCTCGAACATGCAATCCGCCCTTTTCCCGGGCCCCCGGCCGTGTAAGGTGGTCGGCCCCGGAGGCCCCCGCATGGCACGCGTGCTCATCGCCCTCGCGTTCGTGTACCTCGCCGGCTGCGACGGCGAGGCCCCCGGCGACAAGGCGGACGACACGGCCGCCGCCGTGAAGGACGAGGACGGCGACGGCTGGAACGCCTCCGAGGACTGCGACGAGTCCGACCCCGCGGTGAACCCGGACGCCGTCGAGGCCTGCGACGGCGTCGACAACGACTGCGACGACACCATCGACGAGGGCGTCACCACCACCTTCTGGCCCGACGGCGACGACGACGGCTACGGCGACGCCGACACCCCGATGGAGGCCTGCTCCGTCGGCGAAGGCGTGGTCGCCAACGGCGAAGACTGCGACGACGAGGACGCCGCCATCTCTCCCGACGCGGACGAGGTCTGCAACGAGGTGGACGACGACTGCGACGGGGTGGCCGACGACGGGCTCGGCGGCGACTGGTACGTCGACGCCGACGGCGACGGCCACGGCGATCCCGACCTCCCGTCGGACGCCTGCGAGCTGGGCGAGGGGGTCGCCGAGACGGGCGACGACTGCGACGACACGGACGCCTCCGTGCACCCCGGCGCGGTCGAGGCCGACTGCACCGACCCCGTCGACTACAACTGCGACGGCTCCGTCGGCTACGACGACTTCGACACCGACGGGTGGCCCGCGTGTCAGGAGTGCGACGACGGCAACGCCCGCATCCGCCCCGACGCGAACGAGGCCTGCAACGCGGTCGACGACGACTGCGACGGCGAGATCGACGAGCCCGGCGCCGACGGCGAGGAGCGCTGGTACTGGGACCTCGACGGCGACGGCTACGGCGATCCCCAGGCATCGGAGGACGTGTGCGAGCCCCCCGAGGCGCTCGTGCGCGACGCCACCGACTGCGACGACACCGACGCCACGCTGAACCCCGGCGCCGGCGAGGTCTGCGACGGCGTCGACCAGGACTGTGACGGCGCCATCGACGAGGACGCGGTCGACGCGCCCGCCTGGTACGGCGACGCCGACGCCGACGGCTACGGCGACCCGGCCGCCGCGCTCGCCGCCTGCGAGGTCCCGGCGGGCTACCTCTCCGACGGGACGGACTGCGACGACGCCGACGCCCGCGAGTTCCCCGGCGCGGACGAGACCTGCGACGGCGACGACGACGACTGCGACGGCGACGTGGACGAGGACACCGCCGTCGACGCCCCGACCTGGTACACCGACGCCGACGCCGACGGCCACGGCGACGCCACGAGCCCGGCGATCGCCTGCGACGCGCCGGCCGGCACCGTCGCCGACGCCACCGACTGCGACGACACGGACGCGACCGTGAGCCCTTCCTCGCCCGAGCGCTGCAACGACGTCGACGACGACTGCGACGGCGAGATCGACGAGGCGGGCGCCGAGGGCGCCGACACCTTCTACGCCGACGCGGACGGCGACGGCTACGGCGACGCCACGGTCACGACCGACTCGTGCGACGCGCCCGGGGGCTGGACGGCCGACGCCACCGACTGCGACGACGGCGACGCCGACACCCACCCCGCCGCCGCCGAGACCTGCGACGGCGAGGACGACGACTGCGACGGCGAGACCGACGAGGACAGCGCCGTCGACGCCCCGACCTGGTACGGCGACGCCGACGGCGACACGTTCGGCGACCCCGCCTCGCCCTACGCCGCCTGCACGGCCCCCGCCGGCTACGTCGCCGACGCCACCGACTGCGACGACGCCGAGGCGACCACCTACCCGGGCGCCACCGAGCGCTGCGACGGCGAGGACGACGACTGCGACGGCACCGCCGACGAGGACGACGCCGCCGACGCCCCCACCTGGTACGCCGACGCCGACGGCGACGCGTACGGCTCGCTCGACGCGCCCCACGCCGCCTGCATCGTGCCGGCCGGCTACGTCGCGGACGCCACCGACTGCGACGACGCCGCGGGCACCACCCACCCCGGGGCCACGGAGTACTGCGACGGCGAGGACGACGACTGCGACGGCACCACCGACGAGGACGACGCCGCCGACGCCGCCACGTGGTTCCGCGACGCCGACGCCGACGGCTACGGCGACGCCGCCTCGCCCGACGTCGCGTGCGACGCGCCCGCGTCCTACGTGGCCGACGCCACCGACTGCGACGACACGTCCCCGGGCGTGAGCCCCGCCGCCGTCGAGGCCTGCGACGGCGAGGACGACGACTGCGACGGCACCGTCGACGAGGCCGACGCCGCCGACGCCGCCACCTGGTACACCGACGCGGACGCCGACGGCTACGGCGATCCCGCGCTCACGACGGTCGCCTGCGACGCCCCCGTCGGGACGGTGGGGCTCGCCGGCGACTGCGACGACGGCGACGCCACCGTGTCGCCCGCCGCCACGGAGCTTTGCGACGGCGAGGACGACGACTGCGACGGCGCGGTCGACGAGGACAGCGCCGACGACGCCCCCACCTGGTACGCCGACGCCGACGCCGACGGCTACGGCAGCGCCACCACGTCCACGCGCGCCTGCGCCGCCCCGTCCGCCTACGTCGCGGCCGCGGGCGACTGCGACGACGCCGACGCCGGCGCCAACCCGGGCGAGGACGAGGCCTGCGACGGCGACGACGACGACTGCGACGGCACGGTCGACGAGCCCGGCGCGGTCGACGCCGCCACCTGGTACCGCGACGGCGACGCCGACTCCTACGGCGACCCCTCCGTGACGACGCCCGGCTGCTCGCAGCCCAGCGGCTACGTGGCCGACGCCTCCGACTGCGACGACGCCGACGCCACCGTCTCGCCCGCCGGCACCGAGACCTGCGACGGCGACGACGAGGACTGCGACGGCACCGTCGACGAGGGCCCCGTCGGCGCGCCAGACTGGTACGCCGACGCGGACGGCGACGGCTACGGCGACGCCACCACGCTCGTCGAGGCCTGCGACGCGCCCGCCGGCTACGTCGCGAACGGCGACGACTGCGGCGACACCGACGCCACCGTCAGCCCCGTGGGCACCGAGACCTGCGACCTCGTCGACAACGACTGCGACGGCACCGTGGACGAGGCCACCGCCGTGGACGCCTCCACCTGGTACGCGGACACCGACGGCGACGGCTACGGCACCTCCAGCAGCCCCGTGGTCGCCTGCGACCAGCCCAGCAACCACGTCTCCGACGCGAGCGACTGCGACGACAACGCGTCGAGCGTGTCACCCGCGGCCACCGAGACGTGCGACGACGGCGTCGACCAGGACTGCGACGGCACGGCCGACGACGGTTGCCCCGTCACCTACACGCACTGCGGCAACATCACGTCCGACACGATCTGGTCGGGCGACGGCGACACCCACGTCGTGACCTGCGACATCGCCGTCGGCGGGGCGGCGTCGCCCACGCTGACCATCGAGGACGGCGCGATCGTCGAGTTCTACCCGGCGGCGGGCCTGCGCATCGCCCAGTCGAACCTCGGGAGGATGCTCGTGAACGGGGCGACGCAGGGGGTCACCTTCACCTCGAGCTCGGCGACGCCCGCCCCGGGCGACTGGGACCTCCTCGCGTTCTACGGGAACGACACCGGCTCGGTGATCGAGGGCGCCACGATCGAGTACGCGGGCGCCGCCGGCTACGGCGGGATCTACGTCTACGGCGCCGACCTCACCGTCGTGGACTCGGTCGTGCGCGACAACGAGGGCCCGGGCTTCTACGTCCACGGCTTCGGCACGGTCGCCATCTCGGGCACGGACATCGTCGACAACGAGACGTACGGCGTGTTCATCAACGGGATCTACGGCAACCTCGCGGAGACCGGCGGGCCGACGTTCACCGACAACGTCGTGAGCGGCAACGGGACCTACCCGATGTACGTGCAGGCCGAGGACGTCGAGCAGCTCGACGCGTCGAGCAGCTTCACGGGCAACGGGACCGACCTGATCTATGTCCTGTCGGGCACGGTCACCGGCGACGCGACGTGGCAGGCGCTCGACGTGCCGTACTACCTCGCGGGCAACCTGACGCTGGGCGCCACCGCGGGCCCGGTCATGACGATCGAGGACGGCGCCGAGCTGCGGTTCGCCGCCTCCGCCGCGTTCAACGTCGCCACGAGCAACCCCGGCCGGCTCGTCGTGAACGCGCCCACCGAGGGCGTGCGTTTCACGTCGGTGTCCGCGAGCCCCGCCGCCGGCGACTGGGACGGCATCTACATCGGCATCGACGACCTCGGCACCTCGATCGAGGGCGCCATCGTCGAGTACGCCGGCGCCAACGGCTACGGCGGCTTCTACCTCTGGGAGACGGAGGGGACCGCGCCCTTCGTGGAGATCGCCGACAGCACGATCACCGAGAACCTGTACGACGGCATCTACGTCACCGGGAATTCCACGGTCGTGTTGCGTGACAACACGATCACGAACAACACCCGCCGCGGGGTGTACATGGGCGGAAGCGCGGAGCTCTACACCGACCCGACGGCTGCCTCGTTCGACGGCAACGTGGTGAGCGGCAACGGCGACGTCCCGCTCTACATCGACGGCGACGAGGTGGGCGAGATCGGCACCGGCAACACGCTGAGCGGCAACGGCACGGACCAGGTCTACGTCACCGCCGCGACCATCGCCGAGGACGCGACCTGGCCGGCCCTCGACGTGTACTACCGCATCGCCGGCGATCTGCAGGTGTACGGCTCGGTCCAGCCGAAGCTCACGATCTCGGACGGCGCGGACCTGCGCTTCGACACCGCCGCCGGGATCTTCGTGGGGCTCTACGGAGACGGCGAGCTCGTGGTGGACGGCACCTCCGCGGGCGTGTACCTCGGGCCCTCCACCACCTCGCCCATCCCGGGGGACTGGGACGGGCTCGCCTTCTACGGCAACGACCAGGGCAGCGTCGTCGAGGGCGCCACCATCGCGTACGCCGGCAACAACGGGTACGGCGGCATCTACTGTACCAACTGCGACAACGAGGGGGGCGGCGTCAGCATCCGCGACACGACGGTGTCCGACTCCGAGTTCGCCGGCATCTACGTGACCAGCGGCGGGCGCGTCGAGCTCGTGGGCGTCACGGCGCAGGACAACACCACCTGGGGAGTCTACTTCTCGTCCAACTCGTCGCTCGTGGGCCTCACCACGTCGTCCGGCTGGCTCGAGAACACGATGACCGGCAACGGGACCTACCCCCTCGCGTTGCAGGTCTCCGACGTCGGTTACGTCGATGCCGCCTCGGTCTACTCGGGGAACGGCACCGACTGGGTGTACGTGTACGCGGGCGACGTCTCGAGCTCGGCGACGTGGCCCACGATCGACGCCGACTACTACCTCGCGGGCGACGTGTACGTCCGCAACAGCGTCAGCGCGCCCACGCTCACGGTCTCCGCGGGCAACACGCTCCGGTTCGCGCTCAACGCGGGCCTGCTCGTCGGCACCACCACGGGCGGCGAGCTCGTCGCGACCGGCAGCGTCACCGACCCCGTCACGTTCACGAGCGCGCAGACGGCGCCCATCGCCGGCGACTGGGACGGCATCACGCTCGGGATCTACGATCGCGGCTCGACGCTCGACTACACCGTGGTGGAGTACGGAGGGTCCAACCTCTACGGCGACGTGTACGTCAACCAGAACAACCTGCCGTCCATCACCAACAGCACCATGCGGTACTCGTCGAAGTACGGCATCTACCGGCGGAGCTGCTCGCCGACGGTCTCCGGGATCACCTACGCGTCGAACACCTCGGGCGACCTCTACTGAAGCCTGCACGTCGACTCGCGACGCCGTCCGCGCGCGAGCCCGCCCGAGTGACGACGCCCCCCTCGTCGACCCGGGCCCCGGACGCGTGGCCGCCGGTCCTCTCGAGGAGGCAGGATTCGAGCACGTGGCTGCTCCTCGCCTGCTCCGAGCCCCGCGCGCTCGACGTGATCGACGACGCCGGGGACGACCCCTGGTCGTGGCAGGGTCCCGATGCGGACAGCGCCGACACCGGCGTGACCTCCGACCCGGCCGGAGACACGCAGGTGGCGCAGGCCTGCGAGGGCGTCACCCTCGACGCCGACGGGAACGCCAGCGAGGTTCCCGTCATCGAGCTGCCCAGCGGAGCCTGGAGGCCGACGATCGTGGAGCGCGACCCGCCGTTGCTGCTCGCCTCGGACTACGAGCACCTGCTGTGGGCGCTGCCGTTGTCCGCCGCGGGCCAGCGGGACGGCGAGTTCGTCCAGGTCGTCCCGGGCGTCGCGTCCTTCGACGCCGTGGACACCGGCGCGGAGGTCCTCCTCGCCATCTGCGACGACGCCGGCGGGCTCGGGCTCGTCGGCCTCGACGGCGAGGGCGTCGCCGTCCGGCAGGAGGCGGTGGGCACGTGCGGCTACGACGCGGTGCTATCGATCGCCGCCGCGGACGGGCGCGTCGCCGGAGGCGTCGCGCTGATTCCGTGGTGAGGGCGCGGACCCTGCTCCGAGGTCCTGCGACCGACGCATGGCCCCCGCGCCCTCGCGCGGTACGGGCCGGGCATGTGGGCGATCGTCCTGCCGCTCGGGTGCTCCCCGCCGGATCGCCCGGCGGACGTCGTGCTCGTCAGCGTCGACACGCTCCGCGCCGACCACCTGTCCGGCTACGGGTATTCGCGCGACACGAGCCCGTTCCTCGACCGGCTCGCGGCCGACGGGGTCCGGTTCGCGCACGCGCGGGCGAGCGCGCCCTGGACCCTGCCGTCGCACGTCACGATGCTCTCGGGCTGGCGGTCGGCGCGCCACATGGTGGTGGAGGACCGCGTCGCGATCCCGCCGGCGCTGACGCTCTTGCCGGAGGCGTTCGGGCGCGCGGGCTTCGCGACGGCTGGCTTCGTGACCGCGCTCCTCGTCGGGCGCGACTTCGGCTTCGCCCGGGGCTTCGACCACTTCGACGAGTTCGGCATGACGCGGCGGGCGTCGAACGTGAACTTCGACGTCGACGCGGGGCGCGTGGTCGACGCGGCGCTCGCCTGGCTCGACACGGTGCCGCCCGACCGGCCGGCCTTCCTGTTCCTCCACCTCTACGACGCCCACACCCCCTACGACCCGCCCCCGCCCCACGACGCGGCCTTCGACCGGCCCCACGCCCCCGAGGACATCGCCTACCACAGCTACGCGCGCCACCTCCGCGAGCCGCTCACGGGCGAGCAGATGGCGCACCAGGTCGCGCAGTACGACGAGGCGATCCGCTACGTCGACGGCGAGCTCGCCCGCCTCCACGCCGCGATGGCCGACCGGGGGCGGCGGGCCACCTGGGCCGTCACCGCCGACCACGGCGAGGAATTCGGCGAGCGCGGCGGCTGGGGCCACGCGATGACGTTGTACGCCGAGCAGCTGCGCGTCCCGCTGATCGTCTCGGGCGAGCGCGTCGGCGAGCCCCGCGTCGTCGAGGCGATCGTCGGCCTCGAGGACGTCGCCCCCACGCTCGCCGCCCTCGCCGGCGTGCCGTTTCCGGGCGCCGACGGCGCCGACGCGCTCGGCGAGCTGCCCGCGCGCGGCTTCCTCGCCGACACGAGCCGCTACGACGAGAACCGGCTCTCCTGGCTCGCCGACGGCTGGCGCCTCGACCTCGACCTCGCCCGCGGGCGCGCGGCGCTCTACGACGTGGCCGCCGACCCCCGCGAGACCCGCGATCTGCTGCCCGCGAACCTCGACCGCGCCGCCGCGATGGAGCGGGACGCGTGGCGCCGCGTCGGCACCGCGTGGGAGGCGGTGGCGCCGGTCGCGCTGCGGGCGGACGGCGTGTTCGTGGTGGACGGGGTCCCCGCCGCCGGCGCCGTGGACCTGCCCGCGGGGGCGCGGTTCCACGTCCTCCCCTTCGACGCCGAGGTGGACGGCCGCTGGACCGCCGTGGGCGTGGCCACGCCCGGCCCCGGCGACCCCGTGCGCGTGACGCGCGACGTGATCGGCGCCGTCGCGGAGCTCTCACCCGACGAGCGCGCCCGCCTCGAGGCGCTCGGCTACCTGCAGGAAAAGAAGTGAATCCTCCGGACCCGGTCTCGGCTCTCCTCCACAGAACCCGGAGGATCCCGTGTCCAAGCTCCTGCCCCTCAACGAAGGCACCCTCGACCGCGCGCTGCGCGTCCTCGTCGGCGTGGCCCTGCTCTCGCTCGTGTTCGCCGGCCCCAAGACGCTCTGGGGCCTCGTGGGCGTCGTGCCGCTCCTCACCGGCCTCGTCGGCAGCTGCCCCGCGTACACGCTGCTGGGGATCAGCACGTGTCCGGTGAAGAAGTCGGCGGCCTGACCGACGCCGCGCTGCTCGCGCGCTGCGCAGGCGGCGCGCGAGGGGCCTGCGGTGACTTCGTGGCGCGGCACCGCGACGCGGTGTGGCGCTACTGCCGCGTGCTCGTCGGCGACCCCGTCGTGGCCGAGGACGTCCTGCAGGACACCTTCCTCGCCGCCCTGCGCGGGGCGGGAGGGTTCGCCGGCGAGGAC
>JBMOQZ010000082.1:0-28380 GCA_049322475.1 Myxococcota bacterium
GGTGGTGGAGGCGAGGGTCCGCGGGCGGGGCTAGCGCGTTAGGACGGCCCCCCACCCGCGGAGGCAGTTTTGGAGACGCTCAAGTACACCGCCGTCGTGCTCGGGGCGGGCCCGGGCGGCTACCCGTGCGCGATCCGGCTCGGTCAGCTCGGCGTGAAGACGCTGTGTATCGAGCGCGAGTACTGGGGCGGCGTCTGCCTCAACGTGGGGTGCATCCCCTCGAAGGCGCTCATCACCGCGGCCAAGCGCATGGAGGAGATCGCCCACGCCGACGTGATGGGCATCGAGGTCCCCGGCAAGCCCGTCATGAACATGGCGAAGCTGCAGAAGTGGAAGAGCGGCATCACCGGCAAGCTCTCCGGCGGCGTGAAGACGCTGCTCAAGGGCAACAAGGTCGACATGCTGCAGGGCGAGGCGAAGTTCGTCGCGCCGCGGGTGCTCGAGGTGAAGACGGCGGACGGGGTCAAGCGCGTGGAGGCCGAGCACGTCGTCATCGCGACGGGCAGCCGGCCGGTGGAGATCCCGGGGTTCCCCTTCGCGGAGCGCCGCATCCTCGACTCCACGAAGGCGCTCGACCTCGCGGAGATCCCCGCGCACGTCGCCGTGATCGGCGGCGGCTACATCGGGCTCGAGATGGGCGGCGTGTTCAACAAGCTCGGGAGCAAGGTCACCGTCATCGAGATGGCCGACCAGATCCTCCCCGGCTTCGACCCGGACGTGGTCAAGCTGCTCGACCGCAAGCTGAAGAAGGCGGGCGTGGACATCCGCCTGAAGTCGCAGGCGCTCGGCTGGGAGGAGGGCGAGGGCGGCGCCGTGTTGCGGTACCGCACGCCCGAAGGCGAGCAGTCGCTGACGTGCGACTACGTCCTCGTCACGGTCGGGCGGCGCCCGAACACCGACCAGATCGACCTCGAGAAGGCGGGCGTCGCGATGGAGGGGCGGTTCGTCAAGACCGACAAGCAGCTGCGGACCAGCGTCCCCGGCGTGTACGCGATCGGCGACTGCACCACCGGCTACATGCTCGCCCACAAGGCGACGCACGAGGGCGAGGTCTGCGCCGAGGTGATCGCCGGCCACGCCGTCGCGAACGACGCCAAGACCGTGCCCGCCGTCGTTTTCACCGACCCGGAGGTCGCCACCGCCGGGCTCATGGAGCACGAGGCGCGCGCGAAGGGCTACGAGGTGAAGGTCGGCAAGGTGCCGTTCGCGGCGATCGGGCGCGCGCTCACGACGGGCGAGACCGACGGCTTCGTGAAGGTCGTCGGCGACGCGAAGGACAACCGGCTCCTCGGCGTGACCATCTGCGGGCCCCACGCCAGCGACCTCATCAGCGAGTGCGTGCTCGCCGTCGAGATGGACTGCGAGCTGCTCGACATCGGGCTGTCCATCCACCCCCACCCGACCTTGAGCGAAGGCGTGATGGAGGCGGCGAAGGCCGCGTTGGGCGAGGCGGTTCACATCCTGAACAACTAGCGGCGGCGGCGAACCGCCATCGCCGCCAGCAGCGCGAGCCCCATCGGCGCGCCGCCGCCGCTGGCGCAGCCGCAGGCCCCGCCGAGCGAGACCTTCTCGTCGCCGGAGGGGTCGCCCGCGGGATCCTCGTCGGCGACGGGCTCCTCGGCGGCCTTGACCTCCGCGGTCCAGCTGTAGTCGCGCTTGTTCTCGCCGTCGGCCAGCGGCGAGACGATCAACATCACGTCCTCCTCGCCGATGTCCTCGAGCGTGATCTCGCCGGCGCCGCCCTCGACGCGCACCCACTCGGAGCGGAGCACCGCCTCGTTGGAGATCTCGGCGAGCACCACCGCCCAGTCCACGTCCGCGTCGCCCTCGAAGGTCACGACGAGGTCGCCCTCGCCGGCGCCGGCCTCGATCCGGATGTAGTTCTGGCCGTAGCCCTCGGGCTTGGTGCTGCGCTCGGCCTCCCCGCTCGCCGGCAGCTCGTCGATCCGGGCGACCTCGTCGACGTCCGGGAACTTTCGGTGGTCGGCGTACTCCATCGCGGCGTTGCGGGTGATGAAGTCGACGTAGACGGTGTCGAGGTCGAGCCCGAGGTCCTCCGCCATGTCGGCGGCGCCGTACTCCTCGTAGCCGCCGCGGGCCTCTTCCCAGGTGGCGCGGACGGTCTCCTGCCCGCCGTGGTACTCGGCGAGGTAGAAGCCCCAGATCGCCATCCCGTACATGTGCATGAAGACGTCGTAGTCCTCCTGACTCGACGCGGCCATGGCGATGTGCGGGTTGTCGGCGTAGCCGGTCACGTAGTCGGCCCACCAGTCGTAGTTCGGGTAGACGACCTCCTCGATGTACGTGGCCGTCGCCTCCCACCACCAGAACTCGGGCGCGTAGCTGTAGCCGAACTGCAGCGTGTGGTTGAACTCGTGGGCGGCCATCGTCTCGGTCCACGAGCCCCAGGTGGCGGCGTCGCGCCCCACGACGACGTACGGCAGGTACTGCCCGCGGCAGGACTGCACGTAGGTGTAGGCGCCGCCCATGTTGTCGTCGGAGATGTAGACGGGGAGCAGGAAGGTGTCGTCGCCGTCGGGGGCGCGCCAGCCGCTCTCCTCGATCTCGACCTCGTAGCTGTGCTCGAGCGACTCCAGCAGGCTCTCGGCCGTGTTCTCGGTCGCGCCGTCGTCCCACTCCACCACGAAGTGCGTGCCCGTCACGCGGTTGGCCATCTGCTGGCCCACGCAGGAGTCCTCGCCGAGCGAGGCGCCCTCGTGCTTCTGCACGGGGCCGAGCGTGTCGCCGAACGGGGAGAGCGCGTCGATCGCGCGCGCCTGCTCGGCGGGGGTGAGCGTGTCCCAGTTGCTCACGACGTCGTGCATCACGCCGGTGAGGCAGGCCCGCCCCTGGTCGACCTCGAAGTGCCGGTCGAGCGCGAGCATGGGGTCGGCCGCGAGCGCGGCGGGCAAGAGCAACATGGGGGCCTCCGGCGGGCGGGTATCGTCGCCCCGGACGGGCTCGCCGTCCGTCAAAATCTTGTGTAAGGGGCTCGGCGTGTTCATCACCATCGAGGGTCTGGACGGGTCGGGCGGGACCACCCAGCTGGCGTTGCTGGCCGACGCGTTCGGCGCGCGCGGGCGGACCGTGGTGCGGACGCGCGAGCCGTCGCCGGGGCCCGTCGGACGGCTGATCCGCGAGGCCCTCGCCGGCGGCGAGCTGGGCGACGCGGTGTTGCCGTACCTCTTCGCCGCCGACCGGCGCGACCACCTCGACCGGGTCGTGCTCCCCGCGGTCGCCCGCGGCGACGTCGTGATCTCCGACCGCTACGCGCTCTCGTCCTTCGCCTACCAGTCGCTCTCCGTGGGGCTCGACCGGGTGCTGGCGATCAACGCGGACTTCCCGGCGCCCAACCTCACTGTCGTGATCGATCTCGCGCCCGAGGCGTGCCTCGCCCGCATCGAGGCCCGCGGCGGCGTCCGCGAGCGTTTCGAGACGCTGGAGCGGCTGCGCGCCGTGGCCGCGGCCTACGACGCGGCGATCGCCCGGTGCCCCCACTGGCGCGTCGAGCGGGTCTCGGGCGAGGGCTCGCCGGCGGACGTCCACGCGCGCATCGCGAGGCTCGTCTGGCCCGCGTGATCGCCGCGGGGCGCGTCCCCTACGCGGAGGCGCACGCGCTCCAGCAGGACCTCGTGCGGCGTCGCGCGGACGGCGAGATCGACGACGTGGTGGTCGTCTGCGAGCACGACCCGGTCTACACCGTCGGGCGGCGGCGCGACGCCGGCGCCAACGTGCTCGCCCCGGGCGACGTCCCGGTGGTCGAGGTGGAGCGCGGCGGCGACGTCACCTGGCACGGGCCGGGGCAGCTCGTCGTGTACCCCATCCTGAAGCTCGCCGAGCCCGATCTTCACGCGCACATGCATCGGCTCGAGCAGCTCATGATCGACACGTGCGCGGACTTCGGGCTCGGCGCCGGTCGCGACGCCCGGAACACCGGCGCGTGGGTGGGCGGGCGGAAGATCGGGAGCGTCGGGATCGCGTGCCGACGGTGGGTGACGTGGCACGGGCTCGCGCTGAACGTGTCGTCGGACCTCGCCTTCTTCCGGCGGATCAACCCGTGTGGCTTCGACGCGGCGATCATGACCTCGATGGCCGAGGAGGGCGTGCACGTGGGCCTCGAGGACGTGGCGCGGCGGGTGATCGCGCGGGTGTCGGCGTGGTGAAGCTCCACGAGAGCTGGCTCGCCGTGCTCGGGGACGAGTTCGCGAAGCCGTACATGGCGGAATTGCGCGCCTTTCTCCTCGAGGAGAAGGCGCGCCATCGCGTCTACCCGCCCGGCGGCGAGATCTTCCGCGCGTTCGACCTCTGCCCGTTCGACCGCGTGCGTGTCGTGGTGCTGGGGCAGGACCCCTACCACGGCCCCTCGCAGGCCCACGGGCTCTGCTTCTCCGTGCGGCGCGGCGTGCCCGCCCCGCCCTCGCTCCGGAACATCTTCGAGGAGCTGCACGCCGACCTCGGCGTGCCGCGGCCCGACCACGGCGAGCTCACCGCGTGGGCCGAGCAGGGCGTGCTGCTGCTCAACACGGTGCTCACCGTGCGCGAGCACACCGCGAACAGCCACCGCGGGAAGGGCTGGGAGACGTTCACCGACCGGGTGATCGCCGAGCTGAACGCGCGTCGCGACGGGCTCGTGTTCGTCCTGTGGGGGGCCTCGGCGGGCGCGAAGGCGCGCGCGATCGACGGGCGACGGCACTCCGTCGTGCGTTCGGCGCACCCGTCGCCGCTGTCGGCGCACAACGGCTTCTTCGGGAGCCGGCCGTTCTCGAAGATCAACGCGCACTTGCGGGAGCGCGGCGAGCGGGAGATCGACTGGCGGCTCCCGGGTTAGACCGCCGGCCATGCTCGACCCCAACCTGTTCGCCAACGACCCCGACCGCGTCCGTGCCTCGCTGAAGCGCCGCCGCGCGGGGTCCGACGCCTTCGCGCAGGTCGACGCGCTCGTGGCGCTCGTGGCTCGCCGGCGCGCCCTGCAGACCGAGGGCGATCGCTGCCGCGCCGTCCGCAACGAGCTCTCGCCGAAGATCGGCGCGCTGATGAAGGCCGGCGACCGCGACGGCGCCGACGCGCTCAAGGCGCAGGTGAAGGCCGCGTCGGATCGGACGGCGGAGGTCGACGCGGAGCTCGCGACGGTGGCGGCCGAAGAGCAGTCGCTCCTGCTCGGGCTGCCGAACCTCGTCGCCGACGACACGCCCGACGGCGCCAGCGACAAGGACAACCCCGTCGTGCGGAAGTGGGGCTCGCCCCGGCCGGACGGCAAGCCCCACGACGAGGTGGCGACCGCGCTCGGCATGTACGACCCGGAACGGGCGGCGAAGCTGTCGGGGTCGCGGTTCTACGTGCTCTCGGGACCCCTCGCGGCGCTCGAGCGCGCGCTGATCAGCTTCTTCTGCGACGTCCAGGTCCACGAGCACGGCTACACCGAGGTCCTCGTGCCCTACATGGTCACGCGCGAGACGATGACCGGGACCGGCCAGCTCCCGAAGTTCGAGGAGGACCTGTTCAAGCTCACCGCGCAGCTCGCGGGGCAGGACGCGTACCTCATCCCCACCGCGGAGGTCCCGGTCACGAACCTGCACCGCGACGAGATCCTCGAGGCGCTGCCGAAGAAGTACTGCGCGTTCACGCCGTGTTTCCGCAGCGAGGCGGGCAGCTGGGGGAAGGACACGCGCGGGCTCATCCGCCTGCACCAGTTCCACAAGGTCGAGATGGTGCAGATCGTGGAGCCGGACCGGAGCGCGGCCGCGCTCGAGGAGATGACGGGCCACGCCGAGGCGTGCCTGAAGAAGCTCGGGCTGCCGTACCAGGTGGTCGCGCGGTGCGCCGCCGACGTCGGCTTCGGCGGCGCGAAGGGCTACGACCTCGAGGTGTGGCTGCCCGGCCAGCAGGCCTACCGCGAGATCAGCTCCGTCTCGAGCTTCACGGACTTCCAGGCGCGCCGTCTCAAGCTCCGCTTCAAGAAGCCCGGCGACAAGAAGACGACGTTCGCGCACACGCTGAACGGCTCGGGGCTCGCCGTCGGGCGCACGCTCGTCGCCATCCTCGAGAACTACCAGGAGGCGGACGGGAGCGTGGTGGTGCCGGAGGCGCTGCGGCCGTACATGCGCGGGCTGGAGCGGATCAGGCGCGCAGGCTGACCGCGAGCCGGTGCAGGTGCGCGCGGTCGACCGTCTCGCACTCCCACACGACCACCACGCGGTAGCCCGCGCTCCGCAGGGCGTCGGCGACGCGGGCGTCGCGCGCGCGGTTGCCCGCGAACTTGTCGAGCCAGAAGTCGCGGTTGGCCGCGGGGACCGTGGCTCGCCGGCAGCCCTCGTGGTGGTGCCAGAAGCAGCCGTGCACGAAGACGGCCCAGCGCCGCGCGCGGTTGGCGAGGTCGGGCGAGCCGGGGAGGTCGCGGTTGGCGAGCCGGTAGCGGACGCCGGCGTCGCGGAGGGTGGCGCGGACGGCGAGCTCGGGGGCGGTGCCGCCGCGGCGCTGCTCGCGCATCCGCTTCGCGACGACAGGGTCCTGCGGCGAGGGCGGCCTCACACGCGGTCCGACGCGAGGATCGCGCGGGCAAGGACCTCGCCGAGCAGCGGCGGCACGGCGTTGCCGATCTGTTTGACGACCTGGGCGCCGTTGCCGCGGAACACGTAGCGATCGGGGAAGCTCTGCAGCCGAGCGCCCTCGCGCGGCGTGAGCGCACGGTGCTGCACGGGGTGGATGCAGCGGTTGGATGCGGGGTGGACGAAGTTCACGGTGAGCGTGGTGCTGGGGCGATCGCCGGCGAGCCGGCTGTAGCAGCTGCTGAAGCCGCTCGTCACCATGCCCGGCGGCAGCGCCGCGATGCTGGCGCCCGCGAGCCGGACGATCTCCATCATCCTCGCGGAGTGGGTGGTCGCGCGGTGGAGCGTGAGCGCGGGCGAGCCCTCGCGCATGTGGCGCTGGTACGGCGTCGTGGGAGGATCGGCGTAGGCGGTGACCTCGCGGCCGGCGTCGACCGGGGGGAGGTCGCCGATCGCGTCGGCGACGGTGACGGCGGGCGGCAGGTCGGGCGAAGCGCGCACGACCTCGGCGCGCGCGCCGGCCATGCTGCGGTGGTCGTGGCGGTGGCTGGGGTCGGGCCAGCGGAAGCGGGCGCCGACGCGATTGCCGACGAGGACGACGCGCTCGCGGCTCTGGGGGACGCCGAACGTCGCCGCGTTGAGCACGCGCCAGTCGACGGCATACCCGGCGCCGGCGAGCGCCTCGATCAGGCGGGCGAGGCGCGCGCCGCCCTCGTGCGTGAGCAGCCCGACCACGTTCTCGAACACGAACCAGCGGGGGCGGAGCCGCGCGATCGTGAGGGCGTAGTGCTCGCCGAGGCTGTTGCGCGCGTCGCCCTCGGTGAGGGTGCGGAAGGGGCGGATCGACGAGAAGCCCTGGCAGGGCGGGCCGCCGACGACCACGTCGACCTCGCCGGCGAGCGCGTGGAGGCGATCGATCGGAAAGCGGCGGAGGTCGCCCGCGACGCCCGCGGCGTGGGCGTGGTTGGTGGTGAAGGTGGCGACGCGGTCGGGGAGGAGGTCGATGCCGGCGGTCGTGACGAACTCGCCCGTGGCCTCGAAGCCGAAGGAGAGGCCGCCGGCGCCGCAGAAGAGGTCGAGGACCCTCCTCGCGACCGGGGGCTCACGTCGTCGGGGCGTCACCTGGCCCTCGCCGGCGGTGGCGGTCGTGTAGCCTTCGCCGGGGACGGCCGCGAGGGCGGCCTGTCCCTCCGCGAGCAGGGCGGGATCGACGTCGAGGTGGCGGGCGATGGCGGCGAGGACGTGGTGGGGGGGCGCTTCGAGGCCGCGCTCCCACTTGCGGAGAGCGTGGGCGCTCGCTCCGACGGCGCGGGCGAGATCGGCCTGCTTCACGCGGGCGGCGAGGCGGGCGGAGCGGATGTCAGTGGGGGTGGGGTGATACATCCGTGATACATCGCTCATGTATCACGTCGGATCAGGGGCAGCTGCCCGCGCAGGGGGGCCAGCCGTCGGCGTCCTCGACGTGCCCGCAGGCGCCGGCCTGAAGGTCGTCGAGGTCGCGGCAGTCGTCGGCGGCGACGTCGTCGCGGTAGTCGCGGAGCCAGGCGTGGAGCCACCAGATGCCGATCCCGTAGGCGCCCTCGACGGTGGCGTCGCAGTCGCGCGTCGCGTTCGTCGCGCACGGCACGTGGACGTCCGTGAAGCTGTGCGACGCCTCGTGGACGATCTGGGCGGACGCCGCCGCGGGGAGGTCGGCCCCGGCGAGCGTGCGATCCCACCGGAGGAGCGCGGGGGCGAACACGACGCTCTGCTCCTCCGCGGAGTACGCCGCGGCGGCCCCGCTCAGCACCGTCTCGCTGAACGTCGTGGACCGGATCGCCTCGTGGACGAGCCCGAACCAGGCCTCGGCGGCGGGCGACGTCCCGGGGAGGTCCGCCTCGCTGGCGAGCCGCTCGAGGCGGTCCGCGGCGACGTGCGGGAGGTCGGGATCGGCGAGCACGTCCGAGAGGGCGGCGTCGTCGCTCGCGGCGACGACGAGCAAGCCGGCGAGGACGTACGCGCCGGTCTCGGACCCGGACAGATCGGAGGGCTCGAACCCGAACCCGTCCCAGTCGAGCCCGATCGACTCCCCGAGCGTCGCGGCGCACCGGGCGCCGATGGAGCCGGCGACGTCGCCCGCCGAGGTCGAAGGCCGCCAGCCGCCGACCTCGTCCTCGCAGTCCCTGCGGACGCGGGCGTAGTCCGCCTCGGTGTGGCAGCCCGGGACGGTGAGGAGGGCGAGCATCCCAGCCGTCCCCATGCGCGCGTCGTCCACTCGGCCTCCCCTCGTGCACACCCCGTAGCGGCCGCGGCCTCGCCTGTCGTGCGCCGGGCGGTGCTTGACGGACCTCGGTCGATCGGGTACATGCGGACCGCCTCGCTTCTACGGAGGTGTGGCCGAGCGGTTGAAGGCAGCGGTCTTGAAAACCGCCGCCCTCGAAAGGGGGCCGTGGGTTCGAATCCCACCACCTCCACCGCCCACATCGCTGGAGACGTGACCGAGTGGCCGAAGGTGCTCGCTTGCTAAGCGAGTGTACGCCAAAAGCGTACCGCGGGTTCAAATCCCGCCGTCTCCGCCAGCTTCGGTCGACCGAGCACCCATAGCTCAATTGGATAGAGCATCTGACTACGGATCAGAAGGTTGGAGGTTCGAATCCTTCTGGGTGCGCCATCTCGCCCCGTCGGTGAACAACTGGCGGGGCGAATTGTTTTTTGCGGTTCGAATCCTGAAGGGTCCTACGGGTCGGCTGCGTCCCCGAGGGCCAGCTCGAGCAGGTCCGCCAACCCGGCCGCGGCGCTCTGGGCGCGCATGTAGGCCACGTCGAGGTTCCCCCCGCGCACCTTGAGTACGCCGAGGACGTCGCGCCACTGGCGCTCGGAGACGCGCTCGCCCTGCTCGTACCAGCGGAGCTTCTGCAGCACGGTGTCCTCCGCGCTGAGCACGGGCAAGGAGGCCCCCTCGACCTGCACGAAGTGGCGGCGCGCGATCTGCGCGGCCGACAGCGCGTCGCCCCGCGGCACGAACACGTCCACTTTCGTCACCGTGTCGAGATGCACCAAGTTGAAGGACGCTCGGCGGAGCACCGCGTCACGGATCGCGTCCTCGTCGACGTAGAAGGCGTCCGCCAGCGTGCTGGCGAGCGGCCCGGCGTGGGTCCGACGAAGGTCCGCGACGAGGTCGACGTCCTGGGTGGAGCGGGGAACGCCGTGTAGTGAGCTGGCGACGCTGCCGCCCACGATCCAGGGTACCTGAAGCGCGTCTAGCGCGGCGCCCACGAGGAGGGCGACACGAACGGGCTCCGATAGCTCACTCACGCGCGGCCGCGCTCCGCCGCGTACCGCCGCACGCGCGCGAGCAGGTCCGTGCCGAGCCACAGCTCGGCGACACGCCACCGCAACTCCTCGTCGCTCGCCTCCGGGTTCCTCTGCCGCATGCCTGCCAGCGAGAGCTTCTGCACGCCGACGGTCAGGTCCGCCACGATGTGGAGCTTTCGTTCGGGCGACATGCGTCGGTATGCGTCGAGGACAACCCGCTCGGCGTCAGGAGAAGTGTCGTCCCAGAGCTTCGGTCGCACGGGCCGATCCTAACCCAGCGCACCCTGCCACCCGTTGAGGTCCACCTGTCCGCCCGCGAGCCAGAACGTTCGGTACTCGTCCAGCTGGGTGCGCCATCGAGAAGCAATGCCCGCCGCGGAGAAATCCTTGGCGGGCCTTCGCGTCTCGGGGGTGTACAGCGGACTCAGTCGCCGAGCTGCCTCCTCACCCCTTCGGCCGCCTCCCGCACGAACTCCTCGATGTCGTCCGGGTCCCACCCGTCCTCGCGCCGCGGGTCCTCCTCGGCCGCCTCTCGAATCGCCGCCTCGGCCGCCTCCACGAACGCGTAGACGTCGAGCGCGTCCCACGCGTCCGCCATGTCGAGCACGGCTTCGTCGAAGCGATCGCGGCAGTCCCCGTCGTCGAGGCACCCCGCGACGAGCGCCCCGCGGATCGGCTGGGTCTCGCTCCCGTGCACGGGCGCGCCCTCCCGCGTGAAGCTGCGGTCCGTGCCCCACGGGACGAGGAACCAGCGGTCGGCGATGGGCGCGTAGTAGAGGTGGTAGTTGTGGCGGTTGTAGATGTAGCCGTCGGGGTTCCCGGCAAGGACGTCGAGCGCCCAGTAGCGGAACAGCGAGCCGTCGTGGAAATGCTCGTCGAGCATGTCGAGCCAGTCGTCGGGGTCGGTGTCCTCGACGACCTCGACCAGGTCCTCGACCTCGCCGATGCCCTCCTCGTCGAGGTCGAACCAGTCGTGGTCCCAGGTGACGTCGGCGCCGGAGGACTCCCACAGGCTCCCCTCGTCGTCCTCGGGCCACACGCGGTCGATGAATTGCTCGTCCATCGACTCCACGATGCCGTAGAGGCCGTAGTAGTCGCCGTTGACGTACACGCGCGCGTAGCCGTGCCGCGGCGCGGGGATGCCGACCTGCGCGGCGATCCAGTAGTAGGTGTGCTCCCGCAGGAGCGTCCGATCCTGGATCATGTTGTTGAGGGTCAGCCGCTTCTTCCCGAAGAAGCGCGCGTACTCGTGCCACTCGTGGAAGTCGACCTTGAACGAGGGCTTGCCGTCGAGCGTGCGGAAGGAGTTCGAGCCCTTCAGGCGCAGCCCCACCTCCCACGGGTCGCCCTCGTAGACGAACATCGCGCGCACCTCGGTGAACGGGTCTGCGGACAGCGAGTCCTGCGCCTCGTCGTCGAGCTCGATCCAGAAGTCGTGAACGGAGCCCTCGTCGAAGAGGAAGCTGGCCTCGCCGGGGTCGCTGCCGAGCAGCTCGTCGTCGTCCTCGTCGCCGGGCTCGCCCGTGTCACCGGGCTCGATCTCCGGCTCGTCGGCGACGGGCACCACGTCCTCGGGCGCGACTCCCCCGACATCGTTCCTCGGCACCTCCTGTGCGGAGGGATCCGCGTCGCTCACGAGCGCCTGTTCGTTCCGCGCGCACGCGAGCGCCAGGAACACTGCCGGACCCATCTCCCCCCCACGTGGCCTGATCGGAGAGTAGGCACCGCGGCGGCTATCCCGCTTGCACCGGTCCCTTCCGGATCCGCACCGTCCGCACCCGCCTCGGCGTCGACTCCACGACCTCGATCGTGACGCCCTCCTCCGTCGCCACGCTCTCGCCCGGCGTGGGGATGCGTCCGCCGAGCGCGATGACGAGGCCCGCGACGGTGGAGTAGTCCCCCTCCGGCAGCTCGATGCCCAGCTCGCGGGACACCTCGTGCAGCGGCACGTTGCCGGCGACGAGCCAGCTCCCGTCGGCGTCGCGGGCGAGCTTGCCGCGCGGCTGGTCCTTCTCGGTCATGATCTCGCCGACGAGCTCCTCGACGAGGTCCTCGACGGTGACGAGCCCCTGGATGGTCCCCTGCTCGTCGATCACGAGCGCGAGGTGCGCCCGCTCGGACTGCAGCTTACGCAGGAGCACCGGGGCCGGCATGACGTCGGGCACGAAGACGATCGGGTACAGGTAGGTCTCGACCGCCCAGGGGCCGCCGAGAACCGCGTCGGCGAGCGCCTCGCGCGCGTTGACGACGCCCACGATGTTGTCGGGGCTGCCCTCGTAGACGGGCAGGCGCGCGTGGCCGCTCGTCCGGGCCGCCCGCGCGAGCGCCGCGGCGTCCGCGTCCTTCGGCACCATGACGATGTCCGCGCGCGGGACCATCACCGTGTAGGCGTCGAGCGTGCTGAACTCGAGCGCGCGCGACGCGATCTCGCCCGCGTGCGGGTCGACGGCGCCGGCGGTCGCGGCCTCCTCCACCATCTGCTGGACCTCCTCGCGCGAGAGCCTCGTCTCACTGAAGGTCGTGCGGTCGCCGAAGAGCCGCAGCACCAGGTTCGAGGCGCCCGTGAGGAGCGCGATGACGGGCCGCCCGACCCAGGCGAGCCCCGCGAGCGGACGGCCGATGAGCAGCGCGTAGGTCTCGCCCGCCCGTAGCGCGAGCGACTTCGGCACGAGCTCGCCGAGCACGAGCGACAGGAACGAAACGGTCCCCACGACGACGCCGAACGCGATGTCCTCCGCGAACCGTTGGAGTCCGGGCACGGCGGCGATCAGGGGCGCGAGCTGGGCGGTGAGCGAGGCGCCGCCGAAGGCCGCGGCGGTGGCGCCCACCACCGTGATGCCGATCTGCACGGTGGCGAGGAACGCCTCGGGGTCCTCCCGGAGGCGCACCACGGCGCGCGCCGCGCTGCTCCCGTCCTCGACGAGCTCGGCGAGGCTCGTCTTCCGGAGGGACAGGATCGCGATCTCCGCGCCGGCGAACACGCCGTTCAGCAGCACGAGCGCGAGGATGATCAGGATCTCGAACAACGGGCCTCCCACCGGATCACGGGTCACCGCCCGCGCGGGCGCCGGTATCCTCGAATGGCGGGGCCGCGCCCGCCCGCTCGCGAAGCCACCGGACGCGGTCCGAGCGGTCCCTGCCCGGCGGGGCGTACCGCGACGCCGCCTCGTAGGCCTCGATCGCGGCCTCGACCTCACCGCGCCGCGCGAGGTCGCCGCCGAGGTAGCGGTAGAAGTCGAAGCGCACGTCCGTGAGCGCGACCGCGCTCCAGAGCGCCGCGGGCGCGGCGAGGAGCGCGAGCGACGGGCCCGGGCGGCTCCAGACCAGGAGCATCGCCAGCGCGGACGCGAACGTGAGCCCGCCCTCCGCGCCCGGCATGTCCAGCCACGTGCTCGCCGCGACGACCGCGAGGCCGCCGACAACCGCGGCGGGCACGGCGAGGCGGGCCGACGGGGGGAGACGCGGGGCCAGCCCCGCGACTGCCTCCAACAGCGGCCGCGGTAGGAGCCAAGCACACGCGCAGGCGACCATGTAGGCCGTGAACGAGCCGACGGTGAGCGGGGTCAGCTCGATCCCCACATGGAAGGCGATGGCCGCGCAAGCGGCGACGGCGAGGAGCACGTGCACGCGGCCGGGCCGGTTCGCGCGGACGGCAAGGACGTAGGCGACCGCGAGCCCCACCTCGAGGACCAGCGTGGCCCCCGCCATCCACGCCCACGCGTCGGACTCGGGGACGCCCAGCACCCACGCCCCGTACACGAGGGGCTCGAGCGCGTCGCCCGTCGCGCGGCGGAGCGGGTCGCCGCCCAGCCAGGATCCGTCGAGCTTCGCGAAGGCCGCGTACGCGTAGACGATGGCGAGGGTCACCGCGCCGAGGCGCCAGGCCCACGCCCCCTCTTCGACCATCCCGGCACGGGCCGCAGGCGCGGGTCCCAGGCAGGCGAGCGCGAGCAGCAGCGACACCAGGTAGTGGTGCTGCCACGCGTCCTGCAGGCTCATCGCCCAGCCCCAGGTCCAGCCGAGCGTGACCGCGACGAACAGCCCCCGGGTCGGGCCACCGAGGGCGCCCACGAAGGCGAGGAGCCCGGTAGCCAGCATGAGGCCGACGTAGAGCGCCGCGTCGGGCCGCGGCAGCACGACGTCGAGCCACGCGAAGTGCGCGACGTTGAACCCGCCCGCGCCGACCTTCCCGCCGTGCCCGACCTGCCGGAGCCATGCGTCGTGGGCCACGAGGAGGAGGAGCACGCGCTGGAAGAGCCAGGGCCGAACGCCCGCGATGGGCGCGTGCCACGTCTCCTGCCACGTGCTCACCGTTCGCACCGATGGCCGTAGAACATCGGCTCGAGCTGCGTCCCGTCGGGCGCCTTACAACGCCGCCGGAGGCGCACCTGCTCGACCTCGGGGTCGGTGCACCGCGACACGAGGACGGCGTCGATCACCCGGGGCTGCCCGCGCGAGAGCAGCGAGATCCACGTGCGCTGGTACGTCCCGTCGAGGTCGACGTCCCGGGACCCGTCGCCGCGATACTCCTTCACGCCCACGCCACACCGCGTCATCCGCTCCGCCGAATACATGCGCCAGGCGAAGCGCTCGTCCCACTTGCGGTCGAGCAGGTAGTACGAGGCGGGCACGGCGAGCTGCAGCCCGATCCAGGCGACGATGAACAGGTCGGCGGCGCGCCGGCTCGCGGTCACGGCCCCGCGAGCAGCGCGCGGCGGGCCTGGCCCGGCATCTTCGGCTTCACCTTGTCGCCAAAGCCGCGGTCCTGCGCCACCACGGTGCCCATCCGGTTCACGAAGGCGTACCGCGGCACGGTGCCGCCGGGTCCGAGCCAGGCGGCGCGCGTGGCCGCGTCCGCGAGCAGCACCGGACCGGTGAGGCCGGCGTCACGCACCTTGTTCAGCTCGGTCTGCTGGCCCTCGGGCCGGTCATCCACGTCCACGACCACGACCGCGAGCTCCGGAAAGCTGTCCTGCAGCTCCTTCAGGGTCGCGAGGCTCTGGTCGCAGTAGCCGCACCAGGAGGCCATGAAGGCGAGCAGGACCCCTTGCGGGCAGGACGCACCTGTCGGGTCGAGCGTCGCGTGGAGGTCCCACGCGCCGTCGCCGTCGAGGGAGGCGAGGGCGAGTGGGGGGGCCGGCTTCCCTGAGATCGCGCCCGTGGTCGGGGGCTCGTCCGTCTCCTCGTCCGCCACCGCGACGGCGGGCTCCACGTACGCGGCCTCCACGGGCGCGCCGCCGTCCGAAGGGAGGCGGTCCTCGTCGGTTGTCGAGGTCCGGGACTCACCGCAAGAAGCGAGGAGGACGGAGCCGACGAGGACCGCAAGCAGGATGGCACGGTTCTTCAATTCGAGCAGCATCGGAACCCCGTCTTGGCGTTCGCGTACCCAGCGCCGAACGAGTCGTTTCGCCGGTAGCAGCGCGCGTGGTCGTCCTTCGTGTCCCAGGCGCCCCCGAGCAGGACGGCCTTCTCGGGCGACTCACCCACCCACTCCTCGACGTTGCCCGTGAGGTCGTAGACCCCGGTGGGGGTCGCGCACCCGGGCATCTCGCCGGTGTAGACGGGGCGGAACTCGTCGCCCACCTTGTCGTCCCAGCAGCGGCCGTCATCGTGGAAGTCGCCGTAGGGGTAGGCCGTGCCCTCGATCATGTCGTCGGCGAGCTCGCCGTTGCCGTTGTCGTCGACAGCACGGGCGTTCTGGCAGGCGCTGACCCACTCCTCCTCGGTGCAGAGCCGCTTGCCGGCCTTCTCGCAGGCCTCCTTCGCCTGGTACCAGGTCACTTTCAGCGCCGGGACCTCGTGCTTCGCCGTGACGGCCTCGCCGTCGCGGATCGCCGCCTCGAACGTGTCCATCTTGAAAGAGAGCCCGCCGACGGACACGTCGCGCATCGGGGGCACGTCCGCGGGGATGGCCGCCACCGCTTCACCTGCGCCCTTGAGCGCCGCCGCGTTCTTCGCCGCCACCTGCGCGTCCGCGCCGAGCGCCACCTCGATCGCGCGCGCCATCACCTCCGCGGAGGAGCCCGAGCGGTAGAGCTTCCCGTTGATGAAGATGCGCGGCGTGCCGTGGACGTCGAGGCTCTGGCCGACCTCCGCGTCGTGACGCACGACCTGCATCGCGGCGTCCGAGGCCATGCAGGCGTCGTACTTCGCGCCGTCGGCGCCGGCCTGCGTGGCGTAGGTCCGCAGGTACTCGGGCCCGAGCTGGTGCTGGTTCTTGTACGCGAGGTCGTGGAAGGTCCAGAAGACGCCCTGCTCCTGCGCGCACACCGACGCCTTCGCCGCCATGCAGGCGTCGCGGTGCTTCTTGTTCTTCACGCCCGGGTTGCAGGCCGGGTCCATCGGGAAGTGCTTGAAGACGAAGAGCACGCGGTCGCCGTAGGTAGCTTCCAGGCGAGCGAGCTCCGCCGACGACCGCTTGCAATAGCCGCACTCCAGGTCGCCGAACATGACGACGGCCACCTGCGCGTCACGGTTGCCGACCCACGCGTCGTCCGGGTCCAGCGTGAACGTCCGCTCGTTGTTGTCCTCCGTCTTCACGGTGTACGAGAACCCGGGCGCGGGCCCTTCCGGGTCACGCGCGTGACCGGTGCCCGACTTCGCGATGTCCGTGGGCGTGCTGCCGGTGAGCTGCGCCCGGTAGAGGCGTTCACCGCCCGCCGCGAGCAGCAGCAGCCCGACGTACAGGCTGCCGACGCCGACCAGCAGGTTCTTGTCCGGGAGGCGGGGCTTGCCGCCCAGGAGCCCGAGCACGAGGATGCCCGCGTTCACGAAGTACAGCCGGATGCACCACGCGCAGACGTAGTGGAGCTGCGTCTTCGAGATGTAGTACAGGAAGCCCGAGTACCCGAGCGCAACGACGCCGGCGCCCACGATGAGCGCGCGCGCCCCCTCGCGCCCCCGGATGCCGAAGACGGCCAGCGCGAGCACCGTCGCGTAGAACGGGATGGCGAGCGTCGCGATGGGCACGCCGGCGATCTCGCTGTAGTCGCTGGTGTTGACGATGTCGCAGTTGACCTCGGCCGACTCGGTGCAGCCGATCAGCTCGCCCTTCTGCTCCTCGCCGCCGTAGAGCTGGGTGTCGTGGTGCCAGGTCATCAAGCCGCCCACGAAGATGCCGAAGAGCATCAGCGGGACGAGCAGCCAGAGCCCGATGCGGCGGGACACGAAGATGTTCACTTCGCACCACCCAGCGCCGCCTCGAGCTCCGTGAAGCCCTTCTCCTCGCTGAAGCCGGTATGCCGCCACGCAAGCGCGCCCTTCCGGTCGAAGAGGAACATCGTCGGCATCGAGATGACGCCGTACTTGCCGAGGTTCTTCGCGTCCGGGTCGAAGGCGACGGGCAGGTCGAAGTGGACCTTGTCGAGGAAGCCCTGGGCGTCCTTCCGGTTGCGGTCGACGTTCACGGCGAGGATCACGACGTCCGGGTGCTGCTTCGCGAACTCCGAGAGCGCGGGCAACTCCTTGCGGCAGGGCGCGCACCAGCTCGCCCAGAAGGACAGCAGCACACGCTTGCCGCGCTGGTCCGCGAGGCGGAACGTGCCTCCCTCGCGGAGCTCGATCTCGATGTCGGGGGCGACGTCGACCTCGGCGGTCGCCTGCTGGAACACGTCCAGCGGGATCATCTCGGGGGCGGCGTGGGCCGCCGCGACCAGGGGGAACAGCATCACGGGACGGGTCTCCGGGCGGTCGGCATGGCAAGCCCCATGCCGTCGACCGAGCAGCACGTTTCCCGGCGTTCCTCCGACACACGAGCCGGAGTGGCGTGCAAGTCGCGTCTCGCCCCTGTACATTCCTGCCCCACCCCCGAGCACTTCCGCCCCAGATGCGCCTCGTCACCCGCCTGACCGCCACCACGGCCCTCTCCGGCCTCGTCGTCTTCGGGGTCGCTGGGGCGCTGCTCGTGCGGGAGGAGCGCGAGGACCTGCGCGCGGCGGTGTCGCGCGAGGTGACCTTCCTCGGGTCGAGCCTCCGGGTCGGCGTCGAGAACGCGATCCGCGATCGGCAGCTCGCGGACGTGCAGGAGACCACGCTCCGTGTCGAGGGCGTGGACACCGACGTGGACGTGTTCGTGTTCGACCCGAACGGGGCGCCGGTGGCCGCCCCGTCGGGGATGCCGCAGGGGGACCTGCGCGCGGACCTGTTGGCCGTCGTGGGCGACGCCGCGCGCGCCGGGGAGCCGCGCATGTCGTGGCGCCCCGCGGAGGCCCCCCGCGCCATCCTCTACGCGACCCCGCTCCTCTCCGACGACGGCGACGCGCTCGGCGTGCTCGCGCTCGTCCGCCCCGTCGACGACGTGAACGAGGACCTGCTCGAGACGTCCGGCTCGATCGCCGTGACCGTGGGCGCGTTCGTGCTGCTCGCGTCCGCGCTGGGCCTGTTCGTCGGGCGGACCTGGCTCGGGCGCCCGCTGGATCGGCTCGCCGGGGCCATGAGGAAGGTCCGCGAGGGCGACTTCGCGCCTTCTTTGCCCGAGCAGGGCGACGACGAGGTGGCTGGCCTCGCCGCGGAGTTCAACCGGATGCTCGCGGAGCTGCGGTCGGCCCGGAAGACCGCCGCCGACGAGGCCGAGGCCCGGCGCGATGCGACGCACTCGCTGCAGGCCGCGAACCGCCTCGTCACGGTCGGGCAGCTCTCCGCCGCCGTGGCCCACGAGATCGGCTCGCCCCTGCAGGTGCTCCACGGGCGCGCGCGGGCGCTGGCCGAGCGGCCGGAGGACCCCGACCGCACACGGCGCCACGCCGAGGTGCTGGTCCGCGAGTCGGAGCGCATCACGCGCATCGTGTCGCAGCTCCTCGCGCTGACGCGACGCCGCGCGCCGCGCCGCGAGGAGGTCGACGTGGCCGCCGCCGCCCGCGACGTGCTCGGGCTCCTCGAGATCGAGGCCCGCCGCCGTCGCGTGCGCGTGGAGGTCGAGGCCTTCGGGGCCGTCCGCATCCAGGCCGACCCCGACCAGATCCAGCAGGTGCTGCTCAACCTCGCGACGAACGCGCTGGCCGCCGCGCGGGCGGATGGGAGCGTGCTCGTGCGGGTCGAGGGCGGCGACGGGGGCGTACGCATCGTGGTGGAGGACGACGGGGTGGGGATGACGGAGGAGGTACGGGCGCGCGTGTTCGAGCCCCTGTTCACGACGCGCGGGGAGCAGGGCGGGACGGGCCTCGGGCTCGCGGTCGTGCGCGGCATCGTGCAGGAGCACGGCGGCCGCGTGTCGTGCACGTCGGCGCCGGGCGAGGGATCGCGCTTCACGGTCGAGCTGCCGCGGAGCGCGTCGTGACGCCCGCGCGCCTGCTCGTGGTCGACGACCACGCCGAGATCGTCGCCTGGCTCGTCGAGGAGCTCGGCGACGAGGGCTACACGGTCGAGGGGTGCACGATTGCGACCGATGCGCTCGGCCGCATCCTCGACGAGGACTTCGACCTCGTCGTCGCAGACGTCGAGATGCCCGGCCTGCGCGGCGTCGACCTGATGGCCGAGATGCACCGCCGCAAGCCCGGCCAGCTCGTCGTGCTGATCACCGCCTTCGGGAGCGTGGAGCTCGCCGTCCAGGCCGTCCGCGCGGGCGCCTGCGACTTCGTGACGAAGCCGTTCGCCATCGAGGTGCTCGTGCTGGCAATCGAGCGCGCGTTGCGGGAGCGTCGGATGCGTCGCGAGATCGTCCGCGTCCGCCGGCCGGCCTCGGGCGAGGCCCCTGACGGGCTCGTCGCGCGCTCCGCGGCGATGAAGCGGGTGCTCGACCGCGCGGACCGGGCCGCCCGCGCGGACTCCGCGGTCCTCCTCACGGGCGAGACCGGCGTCGGCAAGGGCACCCTCGCGCGGTTCCTGCACGCGCGCAGCGGCCGCGCGCAGGCGCCCTTCCAGCAGGTCAACTGCGCCGCGCTGCCCACGAACCTCGTCGAGAGCGAGCTGTTCGGGGTGCGCCGTGGCGCGTTCACCGACGCGCGCGAGGACCGCGACGGCCTCTTCGTCCGCGCGAACGCCGGCACGCTGTTCCTCGACGAGATCGGGGAGCTTCCGCTCGACGCCCAGCCGAAGCTCCTGCACGCGCTCGAGACCGGCCGGGTGCGGCCCCTCGGGGGCGCGGCCGAGCGGACCGTGGACGTGCGCATCGTCGCCGCGACCAACCGCGACCTCGCGGAGGCCGTGCGCGAACGCGTGTTCCGTGCGGACCTCCTCTTCCGGCTCGACGTCATCCGCATCGAAGTGCCGCCCCTGCGCGAGCGGCCGGAGGACGTGGACGCGCTCGTCGACGTGTTCCTCGATCGGCTCGGCGCGCGCTTCGGCCGGCCGGTGATGGGCATCGCGGAGGAGGCCGTCGCCTGGCTCCGCGGGCAGCCCTGGCCCGGGAACGTGCGCGAGCTGCAGAACGTGCTGGAGCGCGCGGTCGCCCTCGGCGAGCACGACACGATCACGCTCGACGACGTCGCCGGCGCGCACGCCGTGGCGCCCGTGGCCGGGTGGCGCACGCTGGACGAGGCCGCCACGGCCGGGATGCCGCTCGAGGAGGTCGAGGTCTCCTACATGCGCAAGGTCGTGGACGCCTGCGGCGGGAACATGTCCGAGGCGGCGCGGCGGCTGGGGATCGACCGGCGGACGCTGTACCGGCGGATGGGGGAGGCGGGGGACTGAACCGCGGGCGCCGGGGACTACTCCAACAGGATGGCCCGAAGACCTGCCGTCGCAACCGCGGAATGGTTGGCCCCGCTCGTCGGCCTGGGGGTGTCCCTCGGGGTCTGGCGGGGCCTCGCGCGCGACGAGGAGGCCGAGCTGGTGGAGGACGCCGAGGCGCACGCATCCGTCGCCGTCGAGGCGGTTCTCGCCCGCTTGCGCGAGCGCCTGCGCATCCTTGATCGCTTCGGGAGGGACATCGAGGGGGCCACCGCACGGGAGGAGTGGGAGTCGGACGCCGCGGAGACCGTCGCGGACCACCCCGACATCCACGCGATGGCGCGCCTGGACGAGGCCGACCACGTCGTGTGGGAGGTGCCGGCAGGAGCCGTGGGGGGTCTCGCTGCGGGGGCGCCGCTCGGCACGGCCCCGCTGCGGACGGTCCGCATCGCAGGCGCGGCAGGCGTCCTTGCCCGGCGGCCCCTGTATGGCGGCGGCGCCGCCGCGATGCTCCTCGACGTGCCCGCGCTCGTCGACCTGGTGGGCGTCTCCGAGGACTTCGACCTCGAGGTACGCGAGGCGGGAGTTCCGATCCACCGCGTCCGAGAGCGGGAGCGGGAGGAACATTGCGGCACGAGCCCCCTGGAACTCGAAGGTCTGGCCTGGGAGATCGTCGTCTGTCCGACCCGAGCCCACGCGGCCGTGCTGCGCACGCCGCTCCCCGAGGTCGTGCTCGCGGCCGGTGTCGCGCTCTCGCTCCTGCTCGGCCGGCTCCTCCGCCTCGAGCGCCTCGCCCGCGCACGCGCGGCCGAGGCCGAGTACGCGATTCGTGAGCTGGGAGGCTTCGCTTACGCGGTCGCGCACGACTTCCGCTCGCCGATCCGCGCGCTGGACGCCTACAGCCGCATCATCCTCGAGGAGCACGCGCACGGCGAAGGCCCCCTGGCGGGCTACGCGACCCGCATCTCCACCAACGCCCGGCAGATCGGCGCGCTCGTGGACGGCATCCTCGAGCTCGCGAAGATCGCGCGTGCGGACGTCCGGATCGCGCGTGTCGACGTCTCGTCGGTCGCGCGCGAGGCACTGGGTCGGCTGCGCGAGGCGGAGCCCGACCGCCATGTCGAGGTCGCGGTCGCCGACGGGCTGGAGGTCGAGGGAGATGCCGGGCTCCTGGCCATCGCCGTGCACCAGCTCCTCGACAACGCCTGGAAGTTCACTCGCGGAACGGCAGGCGCGCGAGTCGAGGTAGGCCGGCAACGCGTCGACGGCGTGGACACCCTCTACGTGCGGGACAACGGGCCGGGCTTCTCGATGGAGCACGCGGGGGAGCTGTTCCGGCCGTTCCAGCGGCTGAACGTGGTCCCCGAGCTCGAGGGGCGCGGTCTCGGCCTGGCGCTCGCGGAGAAGGCCATCGCGCGGATGGGGGGGCGCCTCTGGGCGTCGAGCGCGCCCGGCGAGGGGGCCACCTTCTGGTTCACAACCGGCCGGTGAGGGTTGGCACGCGTTCTGCAACTCAGGACGCGAGAACCCGAACCGGGGGCAGAAATGTACAGCGGGTTGTTCGGCCTCCTCGCGGCCTGCGCGGAGGCCAGCGGCGACGGCACGACGAAGGACGGCGACGGCGCGTCCTCGCTGCCGGAAATCGTGATCAACGAGTTCCTCGCCGACAACACGAGCTACGCGGACCCGGACGGCGACCCGGTCGACAGCGCGGACCCCGGGGAGTTCGACGACTGGGTGGAGCTCTACAACGCGGGCGACACCCTGGTGCAGCTCGAAGGCCTCTACCTCACGGACGACTTCGCCGAGCCCACGAAGTGGGCGATGCCGACCGGTCAGGGCATCGGCCCCGGCGAGTTCCTGGTCGTCTGGTGCGACGGCGAGCCCGAGCAGGGCGAGCTGCACGCGTCCTTCCAGCTCGAGAAGAACGGCGAGGAGATCGGCCTGTACTACGCCGCGGACGGCGAGGGGGGCTGGGTGAACAAGGTCGAGTACGGGAACACCGCGACCGACCGGTCGAACGCGCGGGTGCCCGACGGCGCCCGGAACTGGGAGACGGGCGTGGCGCCGACGCCCGGGGACTCGAACGGCGAGTGATCGACGTGCGGGAACGGGTCGTGCGGGCGCTGCCCGTGCTCGTGCTCCTCGCGGCCGCGCTGGCCGTGCGACTCGCGTACGTGTGGGAGTTCCGCGGGTCTCCGCTCTTCGACCACCTGGTCCCCGGGATGGACGAGGCGAACTACGACGCCTGGGCGCAGCGCATCGCCGCCGGCGACGTGCTCGGCGAGGGGACCTTCACGGCGAACCCGCTGGCGCCCTACGTCCTCGGGGGGCTGTACGCGCTCTTCGGGCGCGACCTCCTCGTGGTGCGTGTCATGCAGGCGCTCGCGGGGACGGCGACCTGCTTCTTCCTGTACCGGTCGGCACTCCACGTCTTCGGCCGCCGGCCCGCGATCGCCACGCTCGCGCTCGCCGGGTTCTACGGACCCGCGATCTTCGTCGGCGCGAATCTGGTGGCGGAGGGCTGGTGCCTCCTGTTCGGGTCGGCGTCGATGGCGTTGCTGACGTCGCCGGGTGGCGGCGCGTGGGGGCGCGCTGCCGCGGGGGCGCTCCTCGCCCTCGCGGCGATGGGGAGACCGAACCTGCTGCTGCTCGTGGGCGCGCTGCCGCTGGCCGCCGAGGTGGCCATCGCGGAGGACACCGTGCGGGCGCGAGCACGCCGCGTCGTCGCGTGGATGCTCGGCGCCGCGCTGGTCCTCGGGCCGGTCCTCGCACGGAACGCGGAGCGCGGCGGCGAAGCGGTGCTCGTCACCGCGCACGGTGGCGTGAACCTGTGGATCGGCAACAACCCCGACGCCGACGGCTTCTTCAGGACGCCGCCCGGCTCCGAGCTTGCCGGCGGGCAGGAGTCGCTCGTCACCAGCTCCGTCGCGATCGCCGAGGAGGACCTGGGACGGTCGCTCACGCCCGGGGAGGCCAGCCGGTGGTGGCGGGACCGCGCCGTCGCCTTCGCGCTGGACCAGCCGGCCGAATGGCTCGCGCTCACGCTGCGCAAGGTGGGGCACTTCGTGAACGCCTACGAGCCCCCGTTGGAGAGCAACTACGCCTGGGCGCTCGACCAGTTCGCGACGCTGCGCTGGGGCACGGTCGGCTACGGCCTGGTCTGTCCCCTCGCGCTCGCGGGCATGGTGCTCGCCGCCGGCAGGCTCCGCGAGCTCGCCGTGCCGTTCGCGTTCGCCGGGATCTATGCCGCGTCGGTCGTCGCGTACTTCGTCTCCATGCGGTACCGCCTCCCCGTCGTGATCGCGCTCCTGCCCTTCGCGGGGTTCGCGGTCGGCGCGATGGTCGAGCTCGCCGCCGCACGGGCGTGGCGGCGGCTCGCCGTCGCCGGCGTGGTCGGGCTCGGCGGTGCCGCCCTGGCGCACACGCCCATTCCTGCCGACCGCGTCGAGATGGGGCTCGCGTTCCAGTACTTCAACCTCGGGAACGTGGCCCTTGAGACAGGCCGGCCCGCCGAGGCGCAGCGGTACTTCGAGGACGCGGTGCGGCTGTACCCGGAGCGCGCCCGCTTCTACAACAACCTCGGGCTCGCCTACCTCCGCGCGGACCGGGCCGCCTCCGCCGTCGACGCCTTCGAGAGGGGCATCGCCCTCGGGTACCGGGATCGCCGCATCTACCGCAACCTCGGGGCCGCGCGGCTGGCGCTCGGGCAGAACGAGGAGGCGTTGGAAGCCTACGAGCACGCCGCCGCGGTGAGCCCGCGGCACGCCGGCACCTGGTTCAACGTCGGCACCGTCCGCGAGCGGCTCGGGCGCGAGGCGGAGGCCCGCGAGGCGTACCTCCGGGCGCGGACGCTCACCGGGGACGGACGGCTGCTGGAGCGGATCGACGAGCGGCTCGACGGGCTGCGGGCGCCTGGGCGGTCGGCCGACGTGCATGTCCCCTGACACGCCGCCACCGGAGGGGCGCTGGGCGCGCCTGTCCCGGATCGTCTTCGAGCCCGTGGACGTCGCGAGCCTCGTCGTGTTCCGGATTGCGTTCGGCACCCTCCTGACCGTGGAGGCCGTCCGCTACCTCGCGAAGGGCTGGGTGGAGCGCAAGTACATCCGGCCGGAGATCCACTTCCCCTTCTTCGGTTTCGAGTGGCTCCCCCATCCTGGGGCGTGGGCCACGGAGGTCTTCGTCGCGCTGGGCGTCCTCGGCGCCTGCGTCACGATCGGGTTCTGCTACCGGCTCGCCGCCGCGCTCTACTTCGTCGGCTTCACGTGGATGTTCCTCCTGGAACAGGCCTACTACCTGAACCATCTCTACCTGGTGTGCCTGCTGGCCTTCCTCGCGCCGTTCCTCCCCGCGCACCGCGCGTACGCGCTCGACGCACGCTTGACGCCCGGTCTCCGCGCCGACCGGGTGAGCGGCTGGGCGCTGTTCCTGCTCCGCGCGATGTTCGTGCAGGTCTACACGTTCGCCGGCATCGCCAAGCTGAACCCCGACTGGGTGCGAGCGCAGCCGCTGCTCCTCTGGCTCGAGAAGCGCGGGGACTACCCCGTCGTCGGCCCGCTCCTCGCGCACGACGCCACCGCGTGGGTTATGAGCTACGGCGGCCTCGCGTTCGATCTGCTCGTGGGCCCGGCGCTGTGCTGGCGGCGCACCCGCGCGCCGGCGATGGTGGCCGCCTTCGGCTTCCACGGCACGAATGCGGTGCTGTTCGACATCGGCATCTTCCCGTGGCTGATGATGGCGTCCACGCTGCTCTTCCTGCCGGCGTCGTGGCCCCGGAGCGTGGGCCTCCTGCCGCCCGCGTCGGGCGAGGCCGCGCGGCTGCCGGAAGGGCGTGCGCGCACCGCGGTGGCGATCGCGCTCGTGACCTGGTTCGGGGTGCAGACGGCGCTCCCCGTCCGGCACTGGTTCATCCCGGGGGACGTCGCGTGGACCGAGGAGGGCCACTACTTCTCCTGGCGCATGAAGCTCCGCACGAAGGACGGCCGCGCCCGGTTCCGCGTGGTCGACGTCGACACCGGCGAGGAGCGCGTCGTCGAGCCCACGCGCGAGCTGCCGAAGCGCATCGCTGAGCAGCTCGTGACGCAGCCCTACATGATCCTGCAGTACGCCCACCACCTGGCGCGGGAAGCGTCCGCCAGGGGCCGGCGCGTCCGGGTGTACGCGGACGTGCGCGCGCGCCTGAACGGCCGGCCTCCACAGCGACTCATCGACCCGGACGTGGACCTCGCGGCGCAGCCTCGGTCGCTCGCGCCGGCGAGGTGGATCCTCCCGTCGACGGAGCCGCTGCCGGGGTGGGACTGGTAGGGCGGGCGCAGGGCAAAAGACCCGACGTAGCGCCCGAACTCGCCGTCGTACGCGTCGGCGCTTGACTGCCTGTATATCGCTCTTTATACTGGCAGCCATGCAGGCCCCCGAGATCCGTGCCCTCCGCAATCGACTCGAGCTGACGCAGCAGGCGTTCGCGAGCCTGCTCGGGCTCTCGTTCGTCTCCGTGAACCGCTGGGAGCAGGGGCACAGCACGCCGACCGGGCTCAGCCTCGTCCTCCTTCAGCTCGTCGCCAACGCGCTCGACCGCTCCTCCCCCGCCGAGGTCGCGCGCCAGCTCCGCGAGGTCGGCCCCGACCCGCTCGCGATCATCCGCACGCTCGTCCACCTCGAAGGAGACGCCCATGCCCCCCGTCGTCCCTGACGTCTTCTGTTTCCGCTCGCTCGGCCACGGCGGCCAGGCGGACGTGTACCTCGGCTACCGCTGGACGGACGGCGAGTACCTCGCGGTCAAGGTCTTGCGCGAGGCGTGGGACCCGACCGCCCGCATGGCGTTCGCCCGCGAGGTGCTCCGCCAGAAGCGCGTGCAGAACGCCGGGGAGGTGCGAGTCGTCGGCGCCGATCTCCTCGCCGCGCAGCCCTTCGTGCTGTTGGAGTGGATGCCGTCGGGCAGCCTTGCCGACCGCATCGCCAGCTGGCGCGACGGGGGCTTCGTCCACTCGCCGTTCTACGCGCTCCAGCAGCTCTACGACGTCGCGCTCCAGCTCTCGGAGCTCCACGCGCAGGGCATCGTGCACCGCGACCTGAAACCCGCGAACGTGCTCGTCGACAACGCCGACCGCTTGCGCATCAACGACTTGGGCTGCGGCGCCACGCTCGGCTACCGTCCGATCGTGCTCGCCTCGCACTTCTACGGCACCCCCGCCTACGCCGCGCCGGAGCAGTTCAAGCACATCGCCGGTCCTGCCTCCGACGTGTGGGCGCTGGGGATGATGCTCTACGAGATGGTGACCGGTCACATGCTCCCGCGGCGGCGGGTGCCGGGTATCTGGCCGTCCGAGCTCTACAAGGACAGCATCCCGCCGTGCGTCGACGAACTCATCCGCACGCTCGCCAACCCGGCCTACCTCAGCCGCCCGCAGTCCGGCGCGCACGCTGCGCAGATGATCTATGAGACGCTGCTCAAGGTGTACGTCTGGGAGTTCCGCCACCGGTAGGCGACCCGCTCATGGTTCTTCAGGGGAAGGCGACGGCCTCGGACCCCACCCCGACGCATGTGAGGTCCCCCGCGTCATTCCACGGTCACGGTCCAGACCTCGCTGTAGGCGCCCCACCGGCCGAAGTCGAGGAAGCCGATGCCCCTCACGCTCCAGAAGTACGTCCCGGGGGCCAGTTCGACGGTGTAGGAAGTCGTGAACGGCACGGTCGGCTCGACGCCCACCATGTCCGCGTCCGGGTCGATGCAGTCGACCGAGAGGGTTTCGTCCCCGCAGACCATCACGTGCACTCGGTACGCGCCCAAGCCGTTGGTCCACTCGAGGGTGACGGGCGAGCCCACCGTCGTGCCGCCAACAGGGCCGACGAGGGTGGGAGCCTCCGGCGGGGTGACGGACAGGCGCTCGCCGAGGAAGGCCATTGGCGGGACAGAGCCGTTGTCGCTGCACTCCGCCGGAATGGACGTTCCGGGGTAGCCCGCGCAGTCCGTGCGCCCGAGGCCGACCGTCGGGTAGCCGTCGGGGAAGATGCCGAAGTGCAGATGCGGTCCGCCCTCGGTGTCCCCGACCGTCCCGAGCGGGGCATCGGGGAACACGAGGTCGCCCACGGCGCGAGCGTCATCGCGCTGGACGTGGCCATAGAGCGCGTGGAAGCGGTTGCCGTCTGCATCGTAGTGTTCGACGATCACGGCCTGGTTGCAGGTCGTCTCGCCCGAAGGCGAAGTCGTCCACCCCCAGCCCGAGCTGCAGTCGGCGTCCTCGCGGCCGGAGATGTGGACGATCCGCCCGGCGCTCACGGGGTACACCTCCGTGCCCACGGGCGCCGGCAGGTCGCTCCCGATGTGGCAGAGACCCCCGTAGTAGTAGGACCCGCAGTAGCCGTAGTTGGTATCGCGCCACTCCTCCAAGGAGTCCAAGGGGAACGTGAAGCCATTCTCCGCAGCCCCGGCGCTCGCCGTACGGACGCCGGCGACAGCAAGGACCGACACGACGATCAGGCCGTAAGAGGCAGCGCGAAGCATCTTTCGAATCACGACGCCCTCCTGCGCGCGATCTACTCGCCATCGAGCAGGTGGGGGCCGGAGAGGATCGTCCGCCCCGAACACGCTACAGACCTCGACATCCCGGGTCACCCGACATCGCGGGAAGGAGCCGCCGCAGTCATGGGGGGCCGGCCGCCTGCCACATCACGGCGGACGAGCCGATCGAGGGCGCGTCGGCTGGCCATACCCGAAGCGCTGGCGTCGTCGGACATCGGCTTGGCGGGCTCGTCAACGGCCACCAACGCCGTCAACGGCCCGATCTCCACCCGCCCCCCTTCGGCCCAGAAAGTTCGGTACTCGTCCAGCTGGGTGCGCCATCTCGCCCCGCCGGTGAACAACTGGCGGGGCGATTCCTTTTCGACCGTCCCGATCACATCCCGACCAACCCCCCGTCCTCCCGCGCGAGCGCGAGCG
>JBMOQZ010000083.1:0-28364 GCA_049322475.1 Myxococcota bacterium
CCTCGATGGACGGCGGGGAGAACTCCTCCGGGGGCGTACTTGTGTTCCGCGGGCCGCTCGCCGCCGGCGCCCTGTCCGTTTCCGACGCGGACGGATCGCTCGCCGGCGAGCTCGCCGGGGATGCTGCGGGCTCGACACTCACGGCTTCCGCGGATTTGGGCGGGGACGGCGTCGACGACTTGCTCGTGGGCGCCTACCAGAACGACGACGGCGCCGAGAACTCAGGCAAAGTCTACCTGGTCAGCGGCATCCCGGGCTCCGCCGAGCCCCTCGGCGACAGCCTCGCGAGCATCGTCGGCGCGTTGGGTAACGGGTGGGTCGGGTACGGGGTGGCGGCCCCTGGGGACCTGGACGGAGATGGTGCTGCCGATGTCGTCGTGGGCTCAACCAGCAGCAGCGCCAGTGACGCGAAGATCGCAATCTTCAGCGGCCCCTTCACCGGAGATCGCTGGACCGACGAACCCGACTTCGCAATCCGTTGCGACGCCTGCGGGTGGAACTCCGCGGACGGTGTCGGGGCCATCGGGGATGCCGACGGGGATGGGCTCGCCGACTGGTATGCGACGGTGTCGGGCGCCTCCCTCACCTACATCTGGAGCGGCGCGCCGGTGTCCGACTCTTTCGACGATGCCGACGCAAGATGGGCGCTCACGGGTGACGCGGCCCGCTACGGCGCGGGGTTTTTCCCACCGGAGCGCCAGGGTGGTGACGTCGATGCCGATGGCCGCGATGACTTCACGCTTAGGAGCGCGAGCGTCGACGGGGGCACCTCGTACTATGTGCAGTCCGTAGCCTGGCTCATCTCGGGATCGGTCGTAACTGGCGTGCACACCGTGGATGAAGCGTCGGCCTCCTTCGTCGCCGAGGACGAGCGCGCCGTGGCGGGACAGCCTGAAGTGTGCGGCGACGTCGATGGAGACGGCCGAAACGACGTCGTGAGCGTGGGTACGCTTGGCGATCCTTGGTCCGAGTACGCCCTCGTGGTCTGGTACGGCTCGGTCACGGGTTCCCACACTCCCGACGACGCGCCTCTGCAGATCTCCGGCGGCGCTGTTGGGACCCCGTTCGCGCCGGACTTCGCAGCGGACGCGACCGGGGATGGGCTCGACGACCTCCTCGTCACCACGACGAACGGGACGTCCAGTCCGTCCGTCTGGCTGATCCCCGGCCTCGGATTCTGAAGCCACTCCTCGCGCCCCTCCCGACGGCGGAGATAGGGCCCCGTCCCATGCCGATCCGGCCCAGAAACGACGTCCCGGGATTCCTGGGATCGGATTCCCGGAATGGCGATAGGTTCACGCTCGACACTGCGTTCTCTCCCGGAGCGAACGCACATGAACGAACCCGAAATCCCGCTCTCCCGCCACGCGATCCGCCGTGCCTCCGCCCGCCGCATCCCGGCCGCCGCGATCGACGCCGCCCTCTCCTGGGGGCGGGCGTACCGTTCGCACGCGGACGAGGTCTTCCGCCTCGACCGCCGGAGCGTTCGGCTGGCCGCTCGCGACGGCGTCCGTCTGGACGCCTACGAGGGCGTCACCGTGGTGGTCACTCCCGACGGCACGATCCGCACGATCTGGCGCAACCGCCGCCCTTCCCGGATTCGCCGGTGAGCGGCGCGCTGCTCGTGGTGCCTCCGCTCCTGAAGTACCTCGCGGGGCCGCTCGCGGGGCCGAGCCTCCTCGCGGGAGTGGCTGCCTCGGAGGGCATCGCTTTCCGGATCGCCGACCTGAACGCGGCGTGGTTGCGCGCTTTCCCGGTGGGCGACGACGCGGGCGGGCCGGTCGGCGACCACGCGCGGCCGATGGGCGGGTTCGCAGTGGCGGCGCGGGCGTGGCGCGACCTCTCGGCGTGGGCGCTCGGCGAGCCCGTCGGGTACGTGCCGCAGGGGGACGACCCCGCCCTCGCCCTCTGCTACGAGCACGATCGGATCGAGGCGGCCGTCGACCGGATGGCCCGCGCGCTGGACTGGCGCCTGGACGGGGAGCGCCCCGACCTCGTGGGCGTGTCGGTGCTCTGGAGCGGCCAGGTGCTCGGCGGCCTCGTCGCGAGCGTGCTGGCGAAGCGGACCTGGACGGGCGTGCCCGTGATCTGGGGCGGCGCGCACGTCGCGGCGCTGGTTCCGGAGATCGTCCGCGACCCGCGCTACGGTCGGCACGTCGACGGCTTCGTGGCCGGCTACGCGGAGGGGACATTCCGCTCGCTCCTCTGCGGCGGGCGCGAAGGCGTCTTCGTCGCCGGCGAGGGTCGCGCGGTGCGCGCCGTCGAGGAGCGCGGCGTCGTGCCGGCCTTCGGCGATCTAGCGGCCTACGGGCGCCCGCGCCTGACGCTGCCCGCTCAGACGGGCCGAGGGTGCGCCTACGCGAAGTGCGCGTTCTGCACCTACCCGGCCATCGAGGGCGCAGCGCGCGACCTCGACCTCGCGGCGCTCGCCGCCGTGGTCGCCGAGGCCGAAGCCCGGGGTGCGGAGGTCGCCGTGAAGGACGCGCTCGCGACCCCGGCCCGGCTCGACGCCATCGCCAACGTGGTGCGGGGCCGCGTCCGCTGGGCGGCATGCACGCGGCTCGTTCCCCGGCTCGGGCGCGCGCGACTCGCCCGGCTCGTCGACGCGGGCCTCCGGACGCTGGAGGTGGGCGTGGAGTCGCTGGAGCCCGCGCACCTCGCGCGGCTTCGGAAGGCCCAGCCGCCGGCGCTCGTCGAGGACCTGCTCCGGGACGCGGAAGGGCTCGACGTCACGCTGGTGCTGAACACGATGTGTGGCTTCCCGGGGCAGACCGAGGCCGAGGCCGACGCCGAGCGGATCGCGCTCGCGGAGGCGGTCGCGCACCACCCGGGGGCGCGCGTCCACGTGGAGCGGAACCGGCTGCAGGTGGAGCGCCGGGCGCCGCTCGCCGCGACGCCCGAGCGGTTCGGCATCCGCCTCGGGCGGAGCTGGCCCTGGTCGTCGATCCACCTGTGGGAGCCGCTCCCTGCCGTCGTGATGGAGGTCGCATGAGCTGGGATCTGGTGAGCCGCAAGGCGGACTGGACCGCGTGGATCAAGCGGAGGCTCGCCGAGGCGGGAAACCTCCAGAGCACCGTCGCCGCCGAGCTCGAGGAGCTCGAAGGGACCAGCAAGCGCAGCCAGCTCAACCGCTTCGTCAAGGGTGAGGCCGCGGAGGTCGAGACCTGGTTCACGCTCCGCGACGACTGGCTTGCGGTCCTCGCGGGGCGCATGGGCCGACTGAAGCCGGACGACCTGAGGCGCCAGTTCGAGCAGATCCGCGACGGCACGTCGCCCGTGGCCGCGTGGCACCCGGCGTTCCCCGACGTCGCCTTCGCCGAGGCCGAGATCCCGGCCCCGCTCGAAGCGCGGGAAGGAGACAACCCCGAGGCCATCGCGCGGTCCTGGGTCGAGGACGTGCGGACGCGGACGCCCGGCAAGCCACACCCCCTCGGGCTCATCGGGCCCGCTGGGGCCTCCCGCGACGTCGCCGCGCGTCAGGTCCGGGACGCGGTGCTCGCGCTCGTCCCCGACGCCGACGTCCGCGTGGTCGAGGGAGCCCCGAAGGAGGAGGACGCCGTCTGGCGCATCGTGGTCGCGACGGGTTCACCCGAGCGCGTCTACCGGACGGCGCGACTCGGACCCTGGCGCGCCCGGGAGGCCCACGCGCTCGCCCTCCGCCTCGCCGCCAGCGAGAGCACCTCGCCGGACGCGCACGCTCGTCTCCGGGAGTACGCCGCCCGGGTGGTCGCCACCGACGACGACGACGCGCTGACACTCCCCGCGGACCTCCACATCCGCCTCTGCGCCGAGGTGGCGAGGCGCGGCTGCCCCGCGGACGTCGCGGGGATCCGGGCGCTGCTGACCGCCGCGGCCTGGCGTCGCGCGTCGCAGGGTGCGGAGCGGCTGGCGGCGTTCGACGAGCGGCTGCTCGAGAAGCTGTTCGCCGCGCTCGCCACGCGGTCGCCCGGCACCGGCGAGACGGGAGGGTGGCTGTCCGCGCCGCGGGGCGTCGTGGCCGAGATCCTGGGGGGTGTCGCCCGCGAGTTGGGTGGCGTCGCGGCCGGGAGGCCGCTCCTCGCGCTGGTGGGCGAGGTGGTCGAGGAGAAGCGGCCCGCCGCACGTTCGGCGGCGTTGGAGAAGCTGCGGCTCGCCATCCTCGCCGACCCGGCCGAGGCCCTCCTCGCCGAGCTCGTCGTCGGCGACGTGCTCGCCGAGGAGTCCTCCGTGAGCGGGCCACGTCTCCGCGCCGCCGACCCCGTCCTCGCCGCTGTCTGGGCCGCGCGAGGGATCGGGGCGCGCCCGGCGATCGGCGGTGTCTGGTCGCGCCTCTGCGATCCGGCGTGGTCGCGCATCGTCGGCGAGCAGGCGCGAGGAGGCCTGTCCTTCGCAGCGCTCGCCGACGCCCTCGCCGGCGCGCCCGCGGAGCTCGCGGTCGACGCCGCGCTGGTCCTCCTCCACCACGCGGCCGCGGCGCCGGCCCCTGTTCGGGACCCCCGCCTGGTCCCGTCGTGGGCCACCGTGCTGTGGTTCGTGGCGCTGGGGTTCCTCCAGAAGTCGCCGGGCCCCGAGCCGTGGGGCTGGTCCGCCCGCGCCTCGGCGGTGCTCGCGGTCGTGTCGCGTCGGTACCGTTTCGTGCTCCCCCGGATGGGGGACGACCCTGTGGCCACCGTCGAGGTGCTGGTCCCGGAGCCGGCGCGCGCGCTCGTCGCCCGCTGGCGGTGCGCGCCGACCGGCGAGGGGGAGTCGCTCCGGGAGAGGGTGGTCCAGGGGTTCAGCGTCTTCTTCGACCGGGGGTCCCGCCGGACCCTGTCCTTCGACCTCCGCCATCTCGCACGCGCGCAGTTCGTGGCGGACACCCCCATGCGGGCGCGTGCCTGGCGTGGCCCGGTGGCGCGGGTGGTGGAGGAAGCCGAGCGGGGCGACGCCCTGTGCGGCGCCATGCTCTCGGGCGAGGCCTGGGCGTCGCGAGAGCGGGGCGAGGAGCAGGACGCGGCAGGCACGTTCTGGCGCGAAGTCCCGTGGAGCTTGCGCGTCGACTGGGCGGTCCGCGCCGGCCCGCGCGGCACCCCCGGGTACCGGGTCCTGAGCGCGCTGCTCGACGAGGCGAAGTCGGCTGGCGATCCTCGCCTCGTCGACCTCGCCGTCCGCGTTGGCGTCGAGCCGCTCGAGGAGGTCTGCCGGCAGGTCCTCCTCCATCCCTTCTTCGGCGGGGCCCTCTCCGTCGAGTTCGCCCTCGCGGTGGCCGAGCGCCTGCGGCTCGTCGGGCTCCTCGAGGAGGTGGCGGCGTGGCCGACGGAGTGGGCGCAGGAGGCCGTCCCCGTCCTCCGCGACGGGTGGATCCTCGTCGGAGGCTTCGGCATGCGGCCCGTGGGAGACGAGAAGCGCGCGCCCCGCCTGCCCCTGCACGTGCGCCTCGCCGAGCTCGACGCGGTCGCCGAACGCGCGGCGGTCGCCCTTCACCGCCTCGGGAAGCCGGACGCGCTGCGCGCCCGCTGGCTCGCGCCCGGCCCGGCGCTCTCCGAGCGCGCGGAGAAGGTCCTCGCGCGCATCGACGGCCTCCTGTGGCTCGCGGCGAACCCCACCTCGTGGTGGCGCCACTACGAGGTCCCGTTCGACGCGCTCGGCGCGCTCGCCGTCGAGTCGCCGGCCGAAGCACACGGCTGGTTCCGCTTCGAGGCCCTCGGGCTCGCCCACCCCAGGGCCTGGCCCTTCGACGTGCACCCCGACGACCTCCAGCCGCGCCTCGCCCGCGCGCTGAATGGGCTGCGGACCCTCCTGCACACCCTGCCCGACGACCTCCCGGAGGCGCTCGACGCCGCGCTCGAGGGGCTCGCGAGCCTCTCGGGGCGCGTGCGGATCGTCGGCCAATACGACCGCGACGCCGAGCGGCGAATCAGCGCGGCACGGCTGCTCCTGCAGCTCGGTGAAGATGGCCCCATCGAGACCTGGGCGCGCGGCGATCACCTCGGCGAGGGCGCGACGTTCGCGGACCGCGCCGCGGCCCGCGCCGTCGAGGAGACGACGAAGGAGGACGACAGCGTGCTCGCCCGTGCCTGGGCGGTCTACGAGCGCGTCGGCGGCGGCTCGCGTGACGCGAACCGCGCCCGCTGGGACCGTGACGCCCTGAAGACCGCGGGGTCGGCGCCGCGCGAAGGCGACGACCGGCCGGACCACCCGCTGCCCTTCGTCGTGGCGCTCGGGCTCGCGTCCGACGACCCGGGCGAGGTCGCCTCGCTGACACGGGAAAACGGTCGGCGGGCCGCATGGCTGCCGGTCGCCCGTCGGCGCCACCGCTTCGCGCCCGACGCGCGGACACAGGCCTTCTGGGCACTGGAGATCGCGCGGCACCAGCCCGGCGCCCGCGAGGTCGGCGACGCGCTCCGCGCCTGGCTCCACGACGACCCGGACCCGTGGTCGGGCGGAAAGGACTGGCATCGGGAGGGGTGGCGCTCGCTCGGCGGGACGTGGTCGCTCCTCGCGGCCGCGGTGGCGGCCGGGGACGCCTGGGTCGCCGACGGGCTCGCCCGCCTGTTTCGGCTGGCGCTGGCCCTGCCCATCGGGGGCGACACCGACGAGATCGGGAGGACACCCGACCGCGTCCGTCTCCGCGCGTGGGGCGACGAGACGCCGTGGCCCCTCGCGCCGCTCGCCGACGCGCTCGTCGCCCGCGGGCGCGCCGACGTGGTCCTCGACGGCTGGCGCCACCCGCCCGACGGTGAGGGCTCGCTGCCCAACTGGACGCGCGCCGAGAGCCTGCGCAACTGGCTGGACGCGTGGTGGACCGCGCACGCGCCGACCGCGGAGCTGAAGGCCAACCTCGTGACGGACGAGCTCTTTCGACGGCGCGCGGCCTGGGAGCTGATGCGGCGAGGGGAACTCGACCTGCGCGAGGACGCGATCCGTGTCACGCGGGACTGGCCCTCCCCCGCGTGGGAGCTGCTCGCGCGTGCGGCGCCGGAGGAGCTCGTGCCCGTGCTCCGCGCCCGCATCGAGCGGGGCTCGCCGAGGGAGATCGCGATCGCGCAGCTGGCGGCATCGGCAGAGGATCTCGGCGCGGTCGAGACTCTGGCGGAGATCAGGCGGATGGTGGCGGAGGCGGAGCGCTAGGGGCCATAGCCACGCCACGACGAGCAAGGGGCGCACCAGAAACATGCTGGCGAGCGCATGATTCCGGAGAACGAGGACCGGATCGCGCTCCTCGACGCTGCGACGGAGACGCCCGAGGAGCGCCGGAAGGCGGAGTCGCTGCCGCGGGGGCCGATCACGCTGCACTGGTCGCCGAAGTTGACCGAACCGGGCGCCACGGAGCTCGCCGTGGCGATGAACAGGAACGTCCGAGATCTTGGCGCATAGGCCGGCTTCGACGGCCCGACAGAGTCGCCGATTGAAGTGTTCCTCTACGCGATCCAGGCGGAGGCGGACTCGCTCGGCACCGGTTCGCTGAGCTTCGCGCTGGCCTCCACCAGCTCGTGGGCAGCACCCGCGGGCACGAGCTCGCCCACGTTCTGCTTCACGCGCACTTGGGCAAGCCCGCCACGACGATGATGGACGAGGGCCTCGCGATGTGTCGCAACGGCGACCTGGATGTTCGGACGAGGCCCGTGCACGTCGACGCGCGGTCGCTTCGCCGATTGCCGGACTTCGACGGATCGCACAGAGCTACGTCGGCGCCGCGCTGGTGTGCGGCTGGGCGGAATCACGGGTGGGAGTCGAGGGGCCGAAGGCCATGTGGGCAAGCCCGGACCCGATCACGACGCTGGAGGACCTATGGGGCATCGACGACGAGGGCCTCGCGGAGGCCATCATCGCCTTGTTCGCGGAGGGGCCGGTCAGTCCCCCGGCTTGAGGACCACCTGCGCGCAGGTCGACGGTGCGGGGTCCGGCTCGGCCGGGCGCGCCTCCGAAGTTGGGGAGGACGGGGACCCCTACCGTGCCAAGGGCGGAGTTCGCCGCGGAGAAGGACGGCGGGCCGGCCCTGACCGGCCTGTCTGGCCTTGCGCGCCACCTACCCGATTGCGCCCCCGCCCTTCTTCGGGTCTCCGTCGCGAGTTGGAGAGATCGCCATCGGGACGATGCTGGAGGTCTCTCGCACCGCCGAGAACGTCCCCTCGATCTGGCAGGAGTACTCCCTGATTCGGATCCGAAGGTCCGAGCCATCGCTCGGGAAGATGAGGTCGGTGTAGGTGCCTTCAGGGTGCGGGTCATCCGGATTTTCCAACCAGACCTTCCACCCGGACTGCGGCTTCCCCTCGTACTCCACCTGTGCACTCTCGCCCGGGTCCAGGTCTCGTCCACGGATCGTGACGCCGTCAGGCGTTCCCTGCAGGAACGGAGCCAGGATGCGAGTCTGCCGCTCGTTCAGGAACTCGATGCGCATGCGCGCCGACGGGACCTTGGCAAACCTGTCCATGGGTACCTCCGATGAGATGCCCCCACGAGGGAGCGTGGCCTTCCGGCTTACCCGTCCCATAAATCGTTGTCAATCATGTTTATGGGTGCGGTACCCGGATCGGAACCCGATAGCGAGGGCACGACACCACGGATCTGCTCGACGGGGAGCGTCATCCTTTGCGACGTCGCCCGGCCACTTCTTGGGGTCTTCGACGAGCAGCTCGGCCCCCCTGCGGGTACGCCTGACCTTGCGCCACGCCTCCTCGGACGTGTCGGCCATGAAACGCGTCAAGACCACCCCGTCGCGCGGTTCGAGCACGAAGACCTCCACCCGATCGTCCTGGACCACCGGGACGACGACCGGAAGCCGCCTTGGCCCCTCCGCCGGGAGGGCATCAAGCTGGCCGACGACTCGTTGAACGACAGACGTTGCCACGCGCTCGAGCTCCGGGTGACCGACATCCCGGCAATTGCTGCGAAGGAAGTCAGCCAACGAGTCGATTGTCCACGGAGCTTGCCCGAGGCGCCCCGAGGTGGCGACCTGACGAACCCACTCCTGGGCGGCGTCCGAGATCGCCGCCGGTCGACCCCTACCAGGAGCATCCTCGAGTGCCGCGAGAGCTCCTTTCATGAGGGCCCGGTCGATCCACCGCTCGACTGTGGGCCGGCTGACACCTTCGGCCTTGCTGCAGAAGTAGATGGACGCGCCATCAGCGTAGTGAAGAAGGACGCGAGCCCGCTGACTGGCGGATCCAGACCCCCAAGCCACCTCGCCCAGCTGGCGCCGGACATCAGGGGGGAGGTCGAGTAAAGGACGCTGGCGGGCGAACGGCATGGGAGAGGAATAATCGGTCTGCTTGGCCGCGCTTGGCCGCCATCCAGGGTGCCGTTCAGAGCTACGATGTTCGTGCTGGCGCGAACAGGCGTGCCGGAGCGCGGCCGCCCGATCCGGCCCCATGGGCTTGACGGCTTCCAGCTTTCAACGCCGACGCATCGCATCCGCCGAGCCAGCGGTACGCGAGGTCGGCGCAGATCTCGGGCTTCCCCATGAGCTGCGCGTACGGGTGGGCCTTAGCGACCCGCGCCGCGGCGGTACTGGCGTGGACGAGGAAGCAGTCGCGCGGCCCACGGGCGAGGACGTGGCACGCGGTCGTGGCGCGCGGAATGTGTCGATCACGACGGTGATCGGGGGGAGCACCCTGGAAGCGTAGGCTACGGACATCGGCATGTACTACGACCGCGTCCCCGTCCCCGAGCTCCTCGCTCTGCTCCACCCCGGCGGTCCGATCCGGTGGCTCGTCGATCTCGCGGTCGCCGAGCCGGGGATGCACCTCCAGCTCCGCCGCTCGCGGGGCGGACGCGCGCGCGGCAGCGTCCAGCTCTACCTCGGGCGCACGAGCCCGCTGGAGGTCGTCGCTGCGTCGGCCGGCCTGTTCCGCCTCGGGACGCATCGCACCTACGCCGTCCTCGACCCGGAGCTCTTCGCCCGCGACCGGACGTACGGCGAGGTCGGCGGCCTCCGGCCACGCCTCGAGGCGTTCGTGCGGGGCGTCCAGCGCACCGCGGCCGCGAGCTTCACCGACGGCGAGGCGGTCGCCCAGGTGGGCCTCCTGCGGCGGTACGGTCCGCTCGCCCGTGCCGGAGACCCATTCGTGGCGCTCGACAGCGAGGTCGTCATCGGGTTCGACAGCCGGCCGGACCGCGACCGGTACGAGGCCAGCCTCCGCGCGGATCTGCAGCTCCGCGACGTCCATCGCGAGCTCGACGTGGTCGGGGTGCTCGCCGACGGGTCGGTCGCGCTGGTCGAGCTGAAGGCCCCGGGCGGGGACCTCCACGTCGCCGTCGCGCAGGCGGCCTCGCACGTGCACCGCTTCTCCCGGCTGCCCGCCGGGTGGGAGGTCCGCGGGCTCGGCGCCCTCGCCGAAGCGAAGCGGGCGCTCGGCCTGCTGCCGTACGCGCCAGTGGTCGCCGTTCCTCCCCGGCTCGTGCCGATCGTCGCGGCGCCCGACCTCCCGGCCACGTGGTGTCCCCTGCGCCCCGACCTCGCCGCGGGCGTCAGGTTGTGGCGGCTCGGCGGCGGGGGCGAGATCCTCGAGGAGCGGCGTCCGTGAGCCACACGGCCTGGTACACGCGTTGTCGCCTCGCGCAGGAGCGCTGGAAGCGGGAGGCGCTGCCGCCGGAGGCTCGCGCGCCGGGTAGGGTGTGGGTCGACACCCCGCGGGGACCCGAGCCGGCCGGGCCCTACCCGATCGCGTTGCCGGAGCCCCACGCCCGCCTGAACCTGCTTGCCTCCGTGCGCGAAGCCGCCCTGGCCCGCTTCGAGCGCCACGGCATCCCGTGGCACAACGGCACGCCCGCGCAGGGGCCCACCACGCACCTGCTCGACTCGCAGGTCCAGTGCGTGAACGTGCTCCTGACGATGGACCTGCTCGCGTGGGTCCGCACGTTCGAGCCGGAGGCCGTCGCGCTCCTCGACGTAGAGGACGAAAGCCCCGTGGCGTTCGAGTGGATCGGCGACGCGGGCCACCTCGGCGAGGCGCGGACGCGGGGCCGGTTCGCGACGAGCGCGGACGCGTACCTGCTCGCGCGGCGCCGCGACGGCGTTACGGCCGTCCTCGTCGAGTGGAAGTTCACGGAGCACTACGACCGCCCGGTGCCGCTCCGCGGGCCCGGGGGTCGCGACCGCCGCGAGATCTACCGGGCCCGCTACGAGGCGAGCGAGGCCTTCTCCGAGAGGCCGCCCATCGAGGCATTCTTCCACGAGCCGCACTACCAGCTCCTGCGGCTGGTGCTCCTCGCCGAGGGCATGGTCCGCGCCCGCGAGCGTGGCGCGGACCGGGCGGTGGTGGTGCACGTCCTCCCGGAGGGCAACGCGGATCTGTTGGCGACCGTACCCCCGGCGCTCGGGGGTGGGCGGGTCGATCGGGTGTGGGAGGGGCTCGTGAAGGGGCCGCGCGTGCGGTTCACGCGGGTGGATGGCGAGGACGTGATCCGGCGGTCGGAGGCGTGGGAACGGTACCGGGAGTGCTTCCGCACGTCGGGGTCGACGTGAGCGCGAAGACCCGTTTGAAGGAGACGCTCGAGAAGGTCGGGCGGACGCTCGACGACGAGACGGATTTTCGGCGTCGCGAGCGCGCGGACGGTCAATGGGAAAGCACGGTGACCGTCTCGCTTCCGGGGATGGTCGACGTCGTCCGTACCGGTGCCGCTTGGCGCCGTCGTGACGCGGACGCGCGCGCCTGCGCCGCAGCCCTCGACACCCTCGATCTCCCCGTCCTCGACTGGTCTCGATGGCGGCGCGACGCCCAGGCGGGCGACGCCTTATTGAAACTGGCGGCGTACCTAGCGGCGGACCTGGGTTCGGTCGGGGAGGTGTCGCTCTGGTTGCAGGGCGCGGAGCGCAATCGGGCGCTCGCCTCCGTGTTCGACAGGTGGCACGCCGACGGGCACGAGGACCTGCGAATCTTCGGCCCCGGACTCGGCGAGGAGGCGAGGGCCACCGTCGTGGAGGCGATCATCTGGCGCCGGTATTGCGAGAGGGTGCTGCGCGAGGGCGCGCTCGACGCTCTCGCGCGGCTTCGTGGGGAGCTCACGCGAGTCTCGGGGGCGTGAGAGGGCAGGCCGAGCTCTGGATCGTGAACAGGCCGTCGTTCCGGGAGCTCGGGCTTCGTCGCCATCGCGGCGTTGTACCATGCGTTCATGAGCGACGCCGTCGACGTTCCCTTCGCGGCCGAGGACGCCGCGTACGAAGAGCGTGTTCGCCGCTGGCGCGAGCGGGTCAAGCGGAAGTGGCGCGACCGCGAGGGGCTCGCGATCGAGCACCGCTACGTCGTGATGCATGCGCGTTACCTATCGATCGTGGGGTAGCGCGCTTGCTCACACTGCTCGCCTGCTCGGGAGTGCCCGTACTCGACGCGCCCGAGTTCACGCTCGAGGCGCGGAACGGCGTCGAGGCCTGCACCGTCTGCGCGCTCGCCGGCCTCGAGTTCGCGGTCCTGATCCACAACCCGACCGACGAGGACGGCGTGGTCGAGACCGGGCTGTGCCTCGTGACGAGCGGCGAGCTCGAAAATGAGACCACCGGGCAGGGCGTCGGCTGGGACGACCTCTGCCCGGAGGGGGTCGAGCGGTGGGAGATCCCCGCGGGCGGAACCGTGGAGCACATGTTCACCGTCGACGAGGTGGAGCCGGGGGTCCAGACGCTGACCGTGCACCTCACCGACGAGCGGCACCGCACCTTGTCCGTCGGGTTCGAGGGGGTGGAGTAGGCTGTGGCCGTGCCCCTCTTCGACTTCGAGACGCCGGGCCTCGCCGGCCAGTGGACGATGGACCGCGGCGGCACCGCCTCGCGCGCCGCGTGCGAGTCCGGCTGGTGCCTCAGCGTCCGGCCGGAGCCGGGCTCGCGCGTGCGGTCGCGGCGCGTGCCCGCCGACTGGACGGCGTTCGGCGCGATCACCTTCCGCGCGCGGTCATCCGCGCCCGCCATCCTCGAGGTGCGACTCGCGGCGGGCGGGAGCTCGCCCGGTCGACCAGCTCGAAGAACACCTGCTCGACGCGCACGCCGAGGGCGGTGGCGATCTCGATAGCCTTCGCGAGGTCGGGGACCACCCTGCCTCCCTCGGAGGCAGAGATGACGCCCTGCGTGCAGCCGACGCGCCAGGCGAGGTCCGCCTGCCGCCAGGGCGGGGACTTCTGGAGGCGCGGGCTGCGGATGTCATTGAGAGAACGGGCAATAGTGAAGCCAGGGTGCCGGTCCACGGGTTCGGCGGGCAGACGGTACGGCAGCGCCGCGCAGCACTGCGCGCGCCGGACGCAAAATGCCGCCCACCCGGCGGTCGCGCTTTGGGACGCGGTCGCGGATGAGCGGATCTCCACACCCCTGGTTCCTCCAAGTGGTGCACGAACGCAGCTTCTGCACCGACTGGGCCCCAAGCCCCGCTCTGCGCAGCAACACCAGCGGTCCTGCAAGACATTGTGCCATCTCCCTGCGAGGTGGTCAACGAAGGACGTCAACGGCGGACCATATGCATAGGTGGGTCGATAGCGAACGCGAATGCGCGGATCTTGCCATGAGAACGCGAATACCAGCCCTCCGTCGTCCTCCCGGTTGCCTCGACGGAGTGCCGGCCCATACACCCGCACGCGTGAATGTGCTATGACGATGGACTGCGAGGGCAGGAACCGCATGGTCAGCAAGCGTCCTGGGAGCTTCCGGGAACTCTTTGAAACGGAGCTGGCGTCAATGCCCGGTCCCGACCCGGACCGCATTGACGTGGATGGGTTCTCCGAAGTGACCGGGGAGCCGTATGTGCGTACGCTGGGTGACGGCCTTTTCGGGCTAGCATTTTCAGGCGGCGGAATCCGAAGTGCCACCTTCAACCTGGGCGTGCTGACGGCACTCGAAAGACTCGGCGTACTTGCCCGCGTGGACTACCTCTCTACGGTTTCTGGTGGTGGATACATTGGCGCTTGGTGGACCCGATGGCTCGAAAGGAGTCGGCGCGAATTTGGCGACGACCTCACTGAGGGGAAGGCGCGTCCCCGGATGCCCCCGCCTGGACCGGGCAACCCAGAGCCGACCGAAGTACGGCACCTTCGTCAGTTCAGTCGGTTTCTCATTCCGAGAATTGGACTCCTGAGTAGCGAAACCGGCACGACGGTCGTCACGGTGCTTGCGCCCCTCCTGGCCACCATGGGAGCGACGCTGGTGCTGTTTCTTGCGGTCGGATGTGCCTACCAGCAACTAAGTGGTGCCTTCCGGGAAGGCGGGGAAACCAATCTCGCAGCATTCACCCTGCTCTGCGTGGGTGTACTTGAGTGGTGGTGGCGACGCGAGGGGAAGGCCGATCCGGAGGACCGTCGCCCGTTCGTCTATTCCCTCGTATCCGTCCTCGCCGCGGCTGCCGCAGGCGGGGCGCTGGCGCTGATTTCGAATTTGGGTACAATCCGCTCGAAGGAGTGGGGGTGGCTCCTGTCCAATCCACATGTGTGGGAATTCGCACCTACGGTGGCTTGGGTGAGCGGCGCCCTTTTGTGGTTCTTCCTCCGGGTGGCAGGATCGCGATTCGTAGTGGACCATGGCCATCGAACGGTTCGTGGCGCTGTGGACCGCCTTTCGGCTCGCCTCCTGCTCCTCGCAGCAGGCTGGGCCGGATTGACTGTCGTGTGGATCGCCGGACAAATTGCCGCGGATGCGGTGACCAAGCCCGGTGTGCTCGCCTCGATCCTGGTATCGGTTACCTCGGGATCTGCGTTTTCGTGGGTGACTCGATCAGTGGAGAAGGCGCTTCGAGACCGCGACGAAAAGTCCCCCACTCTACAATGGGGCCCCTTGGCGGCAAAGATTCTCGCGTATCTAACGATCGGAGTGGTCCTTGTAGGGGCATTTGGCGTAAGTGCGCACCTCCTGCATCTCGGCTTCGGAGCAATCGCCTTCTGGGCCTCGTTGCTCTCCTTCGTTGGTGTTCTTTGGCTTTTCGACCCGTGGGGCGTAAGTCTGCATGGCGCCTACCGAGCACGTATTGCTCGCGCGTACCTGGGTGCGCCACAGATGGAATGCCACACGTCTTCTGTGCGATCGGACGAGCGCGCGACTGATGATGCGCCACTTTCGTCCTTGTCGGAGGGACAGCTTCCCATCCACCTAATCTGCTGTGCCGCCGCGGACTCGGCCAGCGACCGACTGGCCACGCTCGGACGCGGTGCGCGAAGTGCGGTGCTCAGCCGGTTCGGACTTTCGATCGGAGACCAATTCAGCACACTTTCGAAAATCAAGGGCCCGCCCCTGACACTCGCTTCGGGGGTCACCGCCTCTGCCGCTGCACTAAATCCGGTTATGGGACCACTCTCGCTGTCCCTTGGTCCCGCGGTCACCTTTCTGATGGCGGCCCTGAACCTTAGACTCGGGCTTTGGGTGAGGCGTACGCCCACCAATGATCGTGACGTCCGATGGCATGCCAGTGCGCCGCTCACGGTGCCGGACTGGTTGTCTGCTGCCTTGCCCGGAACGCTTTTTCTTGCGGAAATGTTCGGCTATTGTCGTGCGGACGGGTCCTCGTGCGTTGTGCACCTAACGGATGGTGGACACTTTGAAAACTTAGGTCTCTACGAGCTCGTTCGCCGCCACTGTCGGTACATCGTTGTATCCGACTGCGGATGCGACCCCGACTATCAGTTCGAGGACTTGGCCAATGCGATTCGCCTCGTGCGTCAAGATTTCGGCGCGGAGGTCCGAATCGATGTTGACGCGCTTCGCCCGGATGAGAACGGACGTGCCAAGCGGTCCGTGGCTGTTGGTCATATCGAGTATCCAGATGGAGAGAAGGGGACTCTGGTGCTACTCAAGCCTGTGCTCTGCGATGATGAGCCTGACGACGTCCTGCAGTACAGCAGGGCCAACAAGCGGTTCCCACAGGAGCCGACGGCAGATCAGTTTTACGATCAGGCGCAGTGGGAGTCCTACCGGAGGCTCGGCGAGCATGTGGCGGCCACGTCGTTCAAGTTCGTTGCACGGGAGCGCTTCGAGGCCCGTCTTCCTTGGTCTCCAGAGGCGCAGGCCGACTTGGCACGAATTTTTGCGCTTGCTTGGCATGAATGGTATCCAATGCTGCCAAGCATGTCGGAGCATTTCCTCAACCTGACGGAACGCTGCCACGAGATCGGAAGGGAGATTCGTGAGAGCGCACCTTTGTGGTTGGCGCAGGAGGTGTATCCTGAGCTTTCACAGGTAATCGGTCACTCCCCACTCCCGGTAGATCAGCGCAGCAAGGAGGACTGGCGCGCATCGCTGCATCTTGTGGTTCAGGTTGGACAGCTCATGGAAGATGTCTGGTTGGCATGTGACCTCGATGCCCACGCCGATCACCCAATGAATATTGGATGGATGAACTATTTCCATAGGTGGTGCGCGTCGCCGACTTTCCGCATGTGGTGGCCCATCGTACGTCCGATCTGGGGGACTGGTTTTAGGCGTTTTGCTGAGGAGAGGTTTCGCCTCGGGACCTCCCGTGATGCGCTTGACCGCGGGCGTGTGCGGGAAGTCGGAGAGGGGGAGGTGGCGAAGGGCGCGCTACGCCTGTTTGGGGGGGATTGGATCCCAAAGGGAGATCGGACTGTGCTTTTCGAGATCGAGCTCGCACACGAGGAGAAGGCATGGCACGTTGCAGTTGGTGCGCTATCTCTAACCTACCTCCAGGCAGACGGGCTTGCCGTGGCCAGATGGGCAAGTGATGACTTTAGAGTTCTGCTTGGCCTCTGGGGTGCTGGCGCTGGACGCGCCTTTCTTCGGGCGCTCGTGAAGTCAATCCAGAACCGGTCTCCGGAGGTTGTCCGCATGGAGGTCGAACTCCGACAGGCGGGGAGCTCGACCTCCGGCGAGGCAGATCGGGTACGCGAGGACGTCCGCGAGTTCTACATTCGTGAAGGATTCGAGCAGAGGCAAGGGAGGCTAACGCGGTCGTTAGTAGTGAGGCCACCTGCGGGCGCAAGCCGATAGTGATTCCGCTTTCTGATGCAACAGCAGAGTTGGGCCTCGCCGCCAGCCAACCGGCCCAAGTGTACATCAGGGTGGACAGTGCGAGCTCGCTCGAGGGCGCAGTCGGCGAACTCGTAAGCCCTCTGCGATCCCCTCTTACGGATGACCGGCGCTCGCGCCGCGTGGACCGGGGCAAGCGCGCCGACGCGGCTGACGGGCTGGTCGTCGATGGCCCCGAACACCGCGTGAAGGTACTCCCAAGGGTCGAGACCGTGGAGCCGGCAGCTCGCGGATGAGATCGTCCTGCGTGCACGCGGCCTCGCCGCGGACCTCCCACCGCTCGAGCGTTCGCCCGCGCAGCACGAAGAACGGCGCGCAGTCCAGCCAGCGCGCGAGCAGCTCGCCGTCCGTCGCCTGTCCGACGATCGCGGCCATCCCCACGGCGCCGGCGGGGACCTCGCCGCCGACCTCGAGCACCGCGGCGCGGATCCACGGGACGGGCGGACCCGTCCGCTTCTCGTCCGTGTGGAACTCGAGCATCTTCGCGTCGCCCACGTCGAGCCACTCCCGGATGGGCTCGGGCAGGCCTTCCAGACCCTCGCCCTCGACGGCGGACCAGTCGTCCAGCAGCACACCGCACCCCGCCTCGCCCTCGCCGACCCGGCGACGGTGCAGGCGCCATCGGAGCGTCGCGGGGTCGAGGAGCTCGACCACGGCGAGCACGCGCCGGCGGTCGATCGCGACCTCGCCCTCGCGGAAGCGGTGGAGCACGCCGGGGCGCGCGGCGAGCTGCAGGAGCACCGCGGCGCAGGCCTCCTCGCGGCCTCCCTCCTCGAGCTCGTCGGAGAGGTCGAGCTCCTCCTCCCACCCCGCCCCGTAGAAACGCACGATGGGCGAGGCCCTGCCGGCGAGCAGGTAGAGGTCCGCCGCGTTCCGGAGCACGGCGGCGCGGACCTCGTCGGCGGACACCGACGCGAGGTCGGGCCGCGGGCGACGCCGAAAGCGGAGGCGCGTCTCGACGCGCTCGCTCACCGGAGCCCCTCGCCCGCGGCACGAATGCCCAGGATCCGCCAGGGGCCGTCCCCCCGCGCGGCGAGCCCGCGGACGGCCGCGGTCATCCCCTCGACCACGTCGCCGGCGACGACGAGGAAGACCTTGCGCTCCGCGGCGTTGGCGGCGAGCACCTTGTAGGCCAGGGAGGCAGGCACCGCTGGGGGCTCCTCGCGGGCGGGCGGCGCGGCCACCACCGGCGGCGGGGGCGCGTGCGCTTCAGACACCGGCGCTTGCGGTGGCGCGGGCGCCGGGGTCGGCCTCTCCGGGGGTACGGTCGCCCGGAACGGCGGGACCTTCCTCCGCATCCGGTACGTTGCCACGGCCGCGACCGACGCGCCGGCGAGCCGCGCGACCTCGGCGTCGGGGACCGTGCCGAGGAGATGCGCGTACGCGTCGATCGGGGTCTTCCGACCGGGCTTCCGCCGCGGACGGGGGGCCTCCACGGCCTCGGCCGGCGGGGCCGCCGCGGGGACGGTGACGTCGACCGACCTGCCCGCGGCGGCGATCCCATGGCGGCGCCGGTAGTTGCGCACGTTGTCCGGGGTGACGCCGGCGAGCGCTGCCACCTCGGTGTCCGATCGCACGCCGATCAGGTGGAGGACCTCGTCCATCTTCGACCGCCGGCGGCGAGGGGCGGAGGTCGGGCGCTCGGTGGCGATGGGCTTTCGCGGCGGCCGGGCGGCGTCGCCGGCGATCCCCCGCCGGGTCCGGAACTTCGTCACCGCCGAGCGGGACACGCCGGCACGAGCGGCGATCTCGGCGTCGGACACCTTGCCGAGCTCGGGAGCGAACGACTCCAGCGACGACGCCCGGCCCCTCCGCCGCGGCGGGACCGGCTCCACGGGCTTCGGCGGCGCGGTCGGAGGCAGCGTCGCGCGGTAGGTCCGGACGGCCGACAGCGGCTGATCCGTCATGTCGACGATCTCGGCGTCGGAGTGGCCCTCGCGGAAAAGGTGGGCGTGGCGGTCGAGCGGGTTCTCCAGCACGCGCCGTTCGCCGCCGGTAGTCGCCCCCGCCCTGCGACGAAGGACGACGCCACCCGCGGACGCAGCGGGTGGCTGAGTGGGGGCCATCGGGGCCGGGTGTGCCGCGCCGGGTGGCGGACGCAAGAAGGGGCCGATGCCGAGCTCGCGCCGTCGAGACTTCACGGTCTCAACGGAGACGCCCACCCGGGCCGCGACCTCCGCGTCCGGGGCGTGTCCGAGGAGATGCTCGACGGCTGCGAGGGCGTCGCCTGTATCTGGCATGCGCCACGGTACCCCGCCGCCAGGGCGTCGGACAGATGGGTCCGCTCGCACCCTCTCTCTTGGCGGTCACGTTCCCGGGTCGCGGCCCTTCTTTGGATCACCAGCGACGAGGCCGGCCCAGGCATCAAACTGCCCTCGTGCGGGCGCGGGGCCCGCCACGGTCTCTCCGACGGTATTCGAGGGGCCCTGTCCCCCTCTAACCGGGCCAGATGGTCCCTCGCCCGCGTGGCCAGAACCGGGCCCCTCGCCCCCTCCGACCACGACCTTCAGGAGTCCCCTCACGATCTCGGCCAAGCGTTCTTCCGCCTCCTTGCTAAGCTTTCGTGCGGGCTTCGGTGGCTCGACGCGCAACTCCCTGCTCTCCTTGAGGACCGCCGCCGCCGCGAAGAGCACCTCCGGGGCGGCCTTGTGCATTTCCAGCATCTCGCGCGTCCTCCGGTCGCTGGTACGCAGCAGGTCTCGCTGGGCATGCAGCTCAGCCACGCGGACCGTCGCAGGCGCCGACGCTCGCGATACCTTGGCGGACTTTACCGCGATGACGACGTCGTCAGCGAGAACCTCGATGGTGCCCTCGAACGGATAGCCGGCCCTCGGCACGAGGCGCCGCACCGCGGCGAGCATGACCCTCTCCCCCCCATCCGGGGCATCGGCGTCGACGACCGCCTCCCACGTTCCGACGACAGCATCGGCACGCTTCGCCTGAACCCTAAGGATGCGACGGCCCCCGGACCACGCGTTCATGCTCTCCCATCCGTCGCGAACCTCGTCCGCGATGGCGTCTACCAGGGCCGCCCAATCCGGCACGACGAGCATCGACGATCGTGACCTCCTCAACATCCTACAGGTTTCTCAATATCAATACAACATACCATGATATTATCAAGACCATGCCCACAACGACGACGGCCACCCCAGAGGAAAGAGCTCTGCTCGACGATGTGGCCGGATGCGGGTCGTTCGAGCTCGCCTGGCTCGAAGGAGCTTTGAACGGCTGGCCCGCCGCTCCGGTACCCGGATGTCTGACCGTCTGGTATGCCCGCTACGATACCGGCATCGGCGAAGCTCACGCCCACGCGATCGCGCCCGTGCACGCCCGAGCGATCCCCGCACCCCTCCACGCCAGCGTCGGAGCCGTGGTCAGCGAGGTGCTCGTCCGCCACGACCGCGCGCCCGACCTTCTCGAACGAGTGCTGACCGAGGTGATCGCCAACGGGGTCGGCCACAGGAGCTATGCCCCGCAGTGGGTCGAAGTACCCGTGATCGTCGAGGATTACACCGACCGAGTGCGGGTCCGCAGCCCGGGCATGCCGCCGGAGCGGGTGCTGCGCAACGACGGGTCGATCGTGGGTCGCTGGTCCCGGAATCCGCGCCTGATGGCCGGCTTGGGAGCATTCGGGCTCGTTCACCAGCAGGGCCGGGGCCTCGTGATGGCGCCGCGCCTGGCGCGGGACGCCGGGTACCGGCTGGCCCTGCTCGCAGCTGACGGCGAGGTCGTCGTCGACGTGATCGCGCATCCTGAGTCGTGGGAGCATTCCCCCGACCGCGTCCGGCAGCGTCAGCCCGAGGACGTGCGCGCAGAGCGCATCCTCGACCACCTCGCCCGGGCGTCCGAGGCGAGCATTTCGTCCATCGCGAGCGCGCTCATGATGCCAGCGCCGACGGTGCGTGCGTCCATGCGGCGGTTGGTCGCGGCGGGGCGCGCGGAGCCCACCTGCGAGGCTTCCCGCTCACCGCGCCAGACTTACCGCCTGACACCCGAAGAAGCTGAGAGACGCGCGTAATCTTGGACTCCAGACTCCGCTGTCCTGACTGGGGCACCCTCTTCGCGGAGGCCCGCCTGCCCATCGCGCGGGCGTTCAGGGGATCTCCTCTGTCCACGGCCATCGCCCGCGTGGAGGTCTACGTTCCTGGCGGCAAACGCCTGGTTAGGGCCGCCATCGGCCTCATCGACACCAGACCGCGCGATCGAGGCGAGGCCGAACTCCACGCATGGCTTGCATCCGTCGCACCGCTCCTCCCATTACCGGCACACGGCTCCGTGCGGATGGAGTTCAAAGCCGGCACAGCGCTATTCGCGACGTGGCGTTGTCGGATCGCCATCGGTTCTCGGGACTGAGTGGGGTGTCGATTCCAGGCGGTCGCGACCACAGATTGATCAAATCAAAGGCCGCTTCTTCACGTTTCCGGCAGAGGGCATGCGCCCTCTGCCGCCACGCGGCACGCCGAAAAGTCTCATCGCCCCAACAGATTTCACGATCCATTGTAGACATTGACAGGAGAACACCTCCTCGTGCCAGGAGGGTGTGGCCACATCGACCTTCGTTGATTTCGTAAGGGCCGCTACCGCTCCCCATCGCACGCCACCATTCAAGGCGCAGAATTGAGTGAGCGAGTTCCACTCTGGGTGGAACAGCAGATGCACGGTTGCGACGGCCAATACCATATGTCGTTGTTGCGGGTCAGGCTCAGGTCTAGAAGAGCTCATGCCCTCTCCGACCCACCATCCGGCGGGAGGCGGGCCGGGCGAAGCTCGTTCCGATCCCCGCGCCCCGCGCAGGCGCGTGGTCGGCGCTCCGGACGCCTCCCGCTCGTCGGCGCGCCCACGTGACGGCGCACCAACGCCCCCCCCGCGCTCCCCGCCGCGTCGCCGGAAGCTCGCCTTCGCCTCGCTGGCCGAGCGCACGCTCGTCGTCCACTACGGGCGTGGGGCCGGTCGCCGCACGGCTGAACGCATCATCCACCGCCACCTCCTCCCGTTCTTCGCCAACCGTGACGTGCACGGGCTGACGACGGGCGACGTCGTCGCCTACCGCGAGCGCCAACGCGCTGCCGGGCTACTGCCGAAGACACTCAACAACCATCTGGGCGTGCTCGTCGCGATCCTGAACGAGGGTGTGCGAGAGGGCGTGATCTCGCGCAACGTCGCCGCCACCGTCTCCTACCTCCCCGTGACGCGCCCCACCCGCGCTCGGTGGAATCGAAGCCAAATAGCCCGGTTTCTGGCTTCGACAAAGCAGCAGCGCTCCGACCTCTACCTGCCTCTGCTCCTCGTGCTGCGATGCGGTCTGCGTGTCAGCAGGGTGTTGCGGCTGCGGGAGCGAGACGTGGACATCGAGAACCGCACGGTCCTCGGGGTGCCGATCCCCGAGGACGTCGCCCAGGCCCTCGGACCCCGGGCGACGTCTTCGGACTGCCTCCTCTCCTCGACCTCCCCGAGCGTACTTCGGAACCACGTCCGACGGATGGCCAGGCACTTGGGCCTCCCGATGGTCTCCCTGCGGGGTCTCCTCGCGTCCGCGCTCCCCACAGCACCCTCCGCGACCACGGTCCCGGACACGCCCGGCTGGCTCGCGGGCATCCCGGACTCCGGCGCACGGGCCGTGTTCCAGCATCTCCACGACTTCGGCAGCGTCTCCGAGGACGAGGCCGCCCACCTTCTCGGCGGACCGCGGGCGCTCCGCGCGTTCACCCTACGCGTCGACGACTGGTCCGAGCTCACGCCGTTTACCGTGTTCGTCGAGCAGGGCCCATCGGGCAAGCGCTACGTGCGCGGCGGAGCACGACCGTGAGGCTCCCCCGCGACGTCGTGCTCCATGTGTTCGAGCGCCTGCGCGTGGGCGCGGTGCCCGATCGAGGGCTCGAGGCCTTCGCCGTGGGCGTGGAAGCGCAACGCGAGGAGATCGAGCGCCAGCTAACGATGGTGGCGACCGGCGAGGGCCTCGTGAAGTTCCTGAGCGGGCCCACCGGCGTCGGCAAGACCTTCCTCGCACGCCTCGCCTGTGTCGACGCGCGGCGGCTCGGCTTCGCGACAAGCTGCATCGAGGTCGGCGAACGAAACCTGGGCGCTCACGCCGGTCTCCTCCACGACGTCTGCGCCAACCTCTCGACGGCCACGGCACTCCCGTCGGCGCTGGGCGACATCCTGGACCGGTGGTTCGCCGGCCAGGAACTGGCCGCTCAGAGCGCGGGCGCCGATCCTGACGCGCCGGACTTCGACCGCCGCGTGCGCAGGCGCATCGAGGACGAGCTGGGGTCCGGCCGCCTCGCGGAGGCGCCGAGGGACTTCACGCGATGCGTGCTCGCCATCTTCGACAGCAAGCAGGCGGGCCAGTACGCGGAGGCGAGCGCGCTTCTCTCCTGGCTCGGCGGGAGCGCCAACGTCGCCGGCGCGTTCAAGCGAGCGGCGGGCCTGAAGGGCGAGATCGCGAGCGAGGACGCGCTCGCGTACCTGCGTGGCATGCTCCACCTCGCCCGGGCTGCACGGTACCGTGGGATCGTCGTCGTGGTCGACGAGCTCCAGCGCCTCCTCCACGCGCGCGCGAACGCCCGGCGAGCGGCCCTGGACGGCCTTCGGCTGCTGGTCGACGAAGCGCCCGCGTTTCCGGGTCTGTACTGGATCTTCGCGGGGACCGACGAGTTCTTCGACTCCCACCGCGGGGTCGCGGGTCACCCCTCCCTCCACAGCCGAATCCGCCTCGTCGGCCACGACGGCGACGCCAGCCTCCGGCAGCCGCGCATCGAGCTCCAGCCCTTCGATGCCGAGCGTCTCCGAAGCGTAGGTCTCGCCCTCCGCGACCTGTACCCTACCGACGACCGCCCGTGGCTCGAGCACCGTGTGAGCGCGGACGGGATCGACACGCTCATCGCCGACCTGTCGAGCGCAACCTGGAGCGACATGGGGGTTGTTCCACGCGAGTTCCTTCGCCGCCTGGTCGAGCTCATGGACCGTGCCGAGACGGCGCCACGTCCTTTGGCGCTCCCGTGACCGCGTTTCATCGGTTCGCCCGTCCGCTGAGGAAGGCGATCGCGCACCGGCTCCGGTGGACCGCCCTCAGGCCGGTGCAGGAGCAGGCCGCGGGGGCCATCCTCGACGGGAACGACGTGGTCATCGTCGCCTCCACGGCGTCCGGGAAGTCCGAGGCCGCCACGTTTCCGGCGCTGTCCCTGCTGATCGAGCGCCCCGCACGCGGAGTAGGCATCCTCTACGTCGCCCCGCTCAGGGCGCTGCTCAACGACCAGTCGGTTCGCATGATCTCGTACGCCGAGATGGTGGGGATGCGGGCCTTCGTGTGGCACGGCGAGACACCCGCTACCGAGAGGGAACGGTTCCTCGCCGAGCCCGCGGACATCCTGCTGACGACGCCGGAGGCGATCGAGGCGATGTTCCTCTCCCGCCGGGTCGCCGTCGAGACGGTGTTCGCGGACCTGCGCGTGGTGGTCGTGGACGAGGTGCATGCATTTGCGGGTACCGACCGTGGTGCGCACCTCACGGGTCTTCTCGAGCGGCTCGTGTCCGCGTCCGGGAGCATGCCCCAGAGGGTCGGGCTTTCGGCGACCGTCGCCGAGCCGGAGGCCCTGTTGGCCTGGCTCGCGGGGACGTCACCGAGGCGAAGGGTGGTCGTCGCACCTGAGCTGGAACCCCCACGCATCGACGTCGCCGTCGTTTGCTGCGCAGACGCGGTCGCGCTCGCCTCCGAGGCTGCCGCGAAGACCTCCGGGAAGAAGACCCTGGTCTTCTGCCAGAGCCGCATGGGAGCCGAGGACATGGCGCGGGGCCTGCGACAAGCCGGTGCGCGGGCGTTCGTCCACCACGGGTCCGTGTCGCGCGAGGGCCGGGCCGCGGCCGAGGCGCGATTTCGCCAGGACGGCCCCGCGGCGATCGTGTGCACGTCCACGCTCGAGCTGGGACTGGACATCGGGGACCTCGACCACGTCGCGCACGAGGACGCCCCCGCGACCGTGTCGTCGTTCTGGCAGCGCGGAGGCCGGGCCGGCCGGCGCCCCGGGCAGCGGCCGAACATGACGTTCCTCTGCCACGGCGGACCCTCCGTCCTGCAGGCGACGGCGCTCGTGGAGCTTGCCCGCGAAGGGTGGATCGAGCCCATTCGGCTCGACACACGGTGCTGGCCCGTGCTCGCGCACCAGATCGTGGCGATGGCCGTCCACCACGGCACCATCGAGCCGCGCGCCGTGTGGGAGCGGATCCGTGGTGTGCACGCCTTTCGCGACGTGACGCCCGGCGAGTTCGCCGCTGTCCTCCGCGATCTCGTGGCCCACGGCTACCTCTTCCACTCGGAGGGCACGCTCTCCGTGGGCGACGCCGCGGAGCGGACGTGGGGAAGGCGCTCGTTCCGTGACTTCTGCTCGGTGTTCCTGACGCGGGTGCCCTGGCGTGTCGTGTCCACCGCCGGGGACGAGGTCGGGACCCTCGACGGCAGCTACGCGTTCTCGCTCGCCTGCAACGACACGTTCCTCCTCGGGGGGCGAGCCTGGATCGTGCGCTCGGTCGACGAACACGCGCACGTGGTGACGGTTGCGGGCACGAAGAAGGCGGGGCCACCGGACTGGCGCGCGGACTCCCCCATGCTCCTCGGGTTCGAGGTGTGCGACCGGATGAAGTCCATCCTCCTCGGCTCGGACCGGTTTGCCTACCACGACGAGCGCGCTGCCGAGTCGCTGGAGCGGCTGCGCGAGGGCGAGGGATCGCTGCTTCGCGCCGGAGGCTTGGTCGTCGCGCCGGACTTCGTCGCGTGGGTCAACTACGCGGGCGGACGCGTCAATCAGACCCTCAAGTACGCGTTCCGGCACATGTGCGGGTGGAACGTGATGGCGACGAACTTCGCGATCTCGATGGAGCGGGTCCGGGCCGACGAAGCGATGAGCCGGCTCATCGACATGACGCAGCCGGAGTTCTGGGATGGGATCTGGGACGTTATCGTTGGCTCGCTCCCCATCGTTCCGGTAAGCCGCTTCCTCCAGATGCTCCCGCCTGCGGCGGCGCGAGAGGTGGTCGCGAGCCACCTGCTGGACATCGAGCGCACGAGTGCGGTGATGACCACGTGGGCGGCGGGGTGCACGAGTGTCCGCCATCCCTCAGCGGTCTGAGCGCCTTCCTGGCAACACACACCGTCGCGAGACGATGGCTGTCCAGGCACGCCGTTCATACCCGCGGTGTCGTGTGTTCAAGTCACACCGAAGCCACCACCTGCAGAACCCGCGCCCGCCAGGCCGAAGAGGCCGGGCGGGCGATCGGGCGATGGCGACAGGGATGCAGGAGGGGGAGGTGGGAATGGATGCAGCGACCTCGTGGCCCCGCCTGCCGGACGGCCGAGCCCTGCGCCGGGCCGCCATGCGCGTGGTAGCGTGCCTGTTCTGGAGGCAGGATGTCGACCTTTCGCATGAAGCCGGTGCTCGTCCTTCTGGCCGTGTGCCTCGTCGGTGGTATGGTGGGAGCCGGGCTGGCCGCACCCGCGCGCGCTCAGGCCCCCCGCCAGGCGGTCTGCACGACGGGCGTGAAGCCGGAAAAGCTGCCGGCCGCCTACAGCGGCGTGCCCGCGCAGTCCCTCGAGGCGCAGGCGGGGTGGATCAGCGAGCAGATCGCGCAGGGGCGGACGAACTTCACGCTCTCGCCGGTGTTCACGGGACAGTACCCGCAGCCGATCGTGATATGCGCATGGTAGCGAGCAGGGCCTCAATCTCCCGTGACCGCAACCGTCCACCGAGTATTGGCTAGGGCCCTTAGGCATAGCTGGCGCAAACGCTCAGAGGCTCCGCGCGCCGCATCCGGCGCGTCCGACACCCCTTGTTCTGCCAAGCGCAGCAGGCGGGCCACTTCCTCGCGCGAGAGCAGGAACATCCTGCCCTCCAATTCGTGCCGCTCCGAACGGCTACTAAACCCTATATCGAAAATCTCGGGGATTGCAGGGTCTATATGCACCATCCAGGCGTAGAGGCCTCCGTCGGAATCGCCCAACTGGCACAAGCTATCAATAGCGGGATCTGGGTGCCCGACGGGGAGTAGCATCTGGCGAAAGTCCGGCATGCATAGAAGGGCCAAGGCGGGCCCTGCTAACAGCGCGACCGCATCGGCCCCCCCTCGAGCTCTGGCCTCATCTACTGACCGGCTGAAGTGTCGGACGATCCAGTGACGAGGGTTGCGTCGCTGGAAATCCCCTCTCTCGAGCTCGGCCTGGCACTGGTCCGCCAGCCGATCACATGCCGCGCGGTCACCGGACTCTACGAGGCCAAGCTCCTGTGCCAGTATTTGGTAGCAGACGACGTCGATGAGCCGAAGCTTGAACGCCATCAGGGCACCAATGCCGAAGAGTTGATTTCCTGGTTCACCTGCCTAGTCGTCTCAATTGACTCTGAGGTCAGGTTGTCGAAGAGCATGATGTACCCGCCGGCGGCAGTAACAAGCTTGGAGACCTCCTGCCGCTCGACTTCCGATAGCTGGAAATACGCGCCACGGTCAAGGGCGAGTACGGCGGTGACGCGCACTTGCGGGTTGACCTGTGTGGCGCGCAGTCCTTGCGCCCAAGCGGCTACCTTCTCAGCCCGCTCTAGGATGCGAATAGGGTTGGAGGAGGTGGTCACCTCCCACCAGCTGACTACGGAACGTGTTCCGAAATCCACCGTGCCCACACGTCCTCCAGTCTCGCGCCCAATCGCATTTTTCCAGCGTACACCCTGGCCGATCCTGTATACTGGGTTGTGGAAGCCCGCTTGCATGACCAAGAGATCCGGGAGCGTTTCACCAAAGATCGCGCGTGTTTCGTCGGAAAGCCACTCCTGCCCCGGCTGATGAACGACGCGTTGAGTTAGCACCCTTGGCAACCAGCCTCCCGCCGTGGCGGCCTCCAACCGCTTGGCGGCGACCCCCTCTCCAACGGTCCCCAGGAACGTGCTGCCAGGATGCAGATCAAAGCGTGTCAGACGTCCCGATTGAGCTGCCCGCTGAACGTCTAACGGCCGGAGAGTGGGTGACGCCTCCACCACTTCCGCCAGCCCGTGAGCTGCCAGCACCGCCTTTGTGCTTGGAGAAGCCTCCGCCCCCTCCACGTCCCTTAGAAGGCCATTTGTGTCTCGAAATGAAATCGGCGAACCGCCGACATAAGTGAATGGCCCCAATCCGTCCTCGAGGCCGGTTGGGTCTGGGGACAGCCATCTTCCCAGCCATGGCGCGTAGTACCGCGCCCCGTGGTAGGACAACCCCGTTTCTTCGTCCCTCTCCTTCCCGGTGTAGCGGTAACGCTTCGCGCTCACCTCGGTGTCAGAGGTGCCCGCCCACCACGCCGTCGTCCCGTACGGATGGTACTCCTCATAGCTGAGGATGGGCTCGCCCACGACATCCTCGGGCCCTTCTCCTCCCCCGACGACGGCGAAAGAACGGGGGTCGCGGGGTCGCGGAGGAGCCCTCCCGGCTCCCGCCGTCCCGC
>JBMOQZ010000084.1:0-3082 GCA_049322475.1 Myxococcota bacterium
TCCACGCCGCAGACCTGCTCGAGCCGGACGCGCTGCGCGTCGAGGTCACCTTCCGCACCGATGTCCACGGGACGCGCGGGGCCGCGGGCGCCGGCACGCTGCTGGCGCGGGGCGCCGGCGACGGGCGAGCACGAGGCCGAGGACCGCGACCCCGACCGTGAAGAAGGCGATCCGCCAGCCCGTCGGCCAGCGCCCGACCGCGAGCTCGTCGCGGTCGGCGAGGGGGCGGCCGTCGAGCGGGGCCGCCACCTCCTCGCCGAAGCGGGGGTCGAAGGGCCCGAGCGCCTCCGTGGCCGTGGCGGCGGGGGACTCGCTGGCCTTGCGGCCGTCCTCCTCCACCACCTTCGCGAGCACGCGGAGGTTGGAGACGGCGCCGTCGCGGAGGCGGACCTTGCCGACGTGGACGATGCGCCCGCCGGTCGCGGGGCCGTCGGTCACCCACACGCGCCCCTCGCCGCCCGTCGCGAGCGTGAGGCGGCAGACGTAGAGGCGATCGCCGACGTGGCTGTCGAAGGGGTCGGTGCCGTCGTCGAGGCACGGGACCTCGACGCGCTCGCCGCCGTCGAGGACCACGCGGGCCCAGGGGCGCGTGACCGCGCGCGTGCGTCGCCCGTCCACGCGGACGATCAACGTCGCGGCCTGCTCCGGCGCGGGCGCCGCGGCCGGCGCGGGCGCCGCGGGCTCGGCCGCGTGGGCGGTCACCCCCCAAAGCAGCGGGGCGGCCTGGCCCCCCCCGCGACTGTCTCGCCGAGAGGGCTGGACTACCAGCTCCCGTTCTCACCGCCGTACGCGCCCATGTCGTTGCGCGTGCCGTCGGTGTCGTTGTACTCCGGCGCCGGGTCGCCCGCGTCCACGGCGGGGCTGCGCGGCATGAGGTGGAAGTCACCGCCGCCGGCGTCCACGAAGAGCGGGTCGGAGGCGAGGTTGCCGTTGTTGCCGGTCTCGTCGCTCCAGGCGCCGTACGGGTCGTCGGTGCAGCCGTACACGTCGCTGTACGTGATGGACAGCGACGAGTCCGTCTCGCCGTCGAGGCAGGGCCCGTCCGCGTTCTCGAACAGGATGCTGTTCGCGATCGCGACCGAGGACTCGGACGTGGCGTAGATCATCGCGACGCCCACGTTGTTGTACATGGCCACGTTGACGATGGAGAACGAGCCGCCGGAGTCGCTCACGTCCGCCGCCGCGCCGCCGGTGACGGTGTCCCGGCCGCTGGAGGTGTTGTTCGCGAACACCGAGTTGCCCATCGTGACCTGGCCGCTCGTGTAGAAGCCGCCGCCGGCCGCCGCCGCGTTGCCCTCGACCCAGGCCCAGCCCCAGTCCGTGACCGAGCCGGTGTTCACGTACACGCCGCCGCCGATGTCGGCGGAGTTCGACGTGACCGCGATGCCCATGGCCGTCGGGAGGTCGGTGTTCGTGACGTAGATGCCGCCGCCCTGCGACGAGATGTACGTACGGACGCTGCCGGACTCCGAGAAGGAGTAGGACGGGAGCACGTTGCCGGTGACGATCAGGTCGGACAGCGTGGGGGAGGCGCCGTCGATGTAGATGCCGCCGCCGCGGTACGACACGTAGTAGCTCGTGCAGGTCACGCCCGAGCCGCACTCCTCGGAGAGGACCTCCTCGGACCAGGTGCCGCCGCCGCCCGTGATCGTGAAGCCCGACAGCATCGCGTCGGAGTCCTCGCCGGAGGCGAAGGTGACGACCGAGGTGGTGCCGGAGCCGGTGATGAAGGTGTTCTCCGCGCCGTCGACGCCGATGACGGCGACGTCCTTGCCGAAGAAGTCGACGTCTTCGTAGTACTCGCCGGCGTGGACGTGCACGCAGGAGTTCGCGGCGAGGATGCCGTCCTGCACGGAGCCGTAGGGCATGGCCTCGGTGCCGTAGCCGCCGGTGTCGGCGGTGTCCCAGCCCCAGCCCGTGTCGACGTAGCCGCCTTCCATGACGTGGACCGGCTCGAGCGCGTCGGTGTCGTCGCAGTCGAGCGCGTTGTCGACGTAGCCCTCGGGCTGGATGCAGTCCTCGACGTAGTTGTCGGGATCGCCGTAGCCGTCTTGGTCCGCGTCGTAGTACCAGACGCTGTCGGCGGTGCCGTCGTCGATCTGCCCGTTGCAGTCGTTGTCGATGCCGTCGCACTGCTCGGCCGCGTCGGGGTTCACGTCCGCGTTCGTGTCGTCGCAGTCGTCGGAGTTGGTGACGTAGCCCGAGGAGCCCTCGCAGCCCTCGACCGGGGCACCGTCGCCGAAGCTGTCGCCGTCGTTGTCGGCGTAGAGCTGGGTGGTGACCTCCTCGTCGACCGACTCGTCGCAGTCGTTGTCGATGCCGTCGCACTCCTCGGCGTAGTCTTCGCAACGCGTGGGGTCGTTGTCGTCGCAGTCGCGGTCGGCGTCGCAGTCGTCGCCGTCGACGTTCAGGGAGGGAGGGGGCTCGCCCGTGTCGTCCGTCTTGTCAGGGGTGTCGCCGCCGTTCTCGCAGCTGGCGAGAGCGAAGAGGGTGGGCGCGAGCATGTAGATAGAAACCCGGCGCATCGGTACTCCGGTAGCTGTGCAAGCAATATTACAGAAGTCGTCTCGGTAGTCCACACCCGTGCATAGATTTTCTGGACTTGTCTTCAATCGTCACGGTGGGGGGCTAATTTCGGCCGGGTGGGCCCGACGAGGGGCCTCGGCTGCGATACTCCGGGGCCCCCGTGCACCCCTCCGCCGCGATGCTCCGGTCCCGCCCCACGCCCGACCGCGGAACGATCGAGGGCGAAGGTAGGCGATCGTGACCGAGGGGGGCGCCCGGGGAAGCGCGCGCGCCGCGACCCTCGTGCTCGTCGCGGTGATCGTGGCGGCCGCGATCGCCGAGGTCGCGTTCCGCCTCCGGGACGTGCGCGCGCCGTCGGACGGCGAGCGCTTCTACGTCGACCTCGCGGACGTCTACTGGAAGATCCGCGCGGGCGAACGCCCGACGATCGCGTACCTGTGGAAGACGCCGGGGGCGTGGCTGGTCACGCTCCAGGCCTCGCTCCTCTCCGCAATCGGCCGTTCGGCGCGTGTGTTCGCGGGGGCGTCGCTCGCCGCCCACCTCGCGGTGCTGGTGG
>JBMOQZ010000085.1:0-28269 GCA_049322475.1 Myxococcota bacterium
CCAGAGCGGCCAGTCGGTGATCCATGCCACGGCCTCGCGCGTCGGCCCCAACGAGCTCGAGCTGAAGCAGGTCATGGTCCTGCTCTACAAGGGCGAGGACGAATTCGCCGGGCGCATCGACGCCGCCGGGGCCGCCGCGCTCGCCCTCGCCGCGCTGCCCGTGCTCCGCGGGGTCGCGCAGCGCATCGTCCCGTTCTTCGCCTGGACCCACGCGTTCGGCGCCCGCCCCCGCCACGCACCGCCGGTCGCGTCGCTCGTGCCCGCGGGGCTCGCCCGCGCGCAGGCGATCGCGTCGGTCGCGGGCGGGGCGCTCCTCGTCGCGACCCGCCTCGACCATCCGGGGCTCGCGGGAGCCGCCGCGGGAGCCCTGCTCGCCGGCGCGCTCCTGCACCTCGCCGTGCTCGCCGTGGCGATCGCCCGGGTCGCCCGCCACACCCACCGCCGGCAGGCGCTCGCCGGCACGGAGGCCTGAATGGGGATCTTCGACGCGCTCTTCGGCCGCGGCGCGCCGCCGAAGCCACCACCCGAGGAGACGGAGGGCGCCCGCCGAGTGCGCGAGTCGCTTCGGGCGGTGCGCGACCCGGAGCTCGACATGGACATCGTGAAGATGGGGCTCGTCCGCGCCGTCGCGCTCGACGGGTCGAAGGCGCGCGTGCGGATGACGTTGTCGACCGCCGGGTGCCCGTACGGGCCGTTCCTCGTGGAGGAGGTGGAGCGGGTGCTCCGGGAGCAAGCGCTGGAGCCGATCGTGGAGGTGGAGCTGGACCCGCCTTGGTCGCCGGAGGACATCGAGCAATAGATCCGAGCAAATCGGGCAATCCATCAATCGACCCATGTGTCCATTGACACGCGGATCGGAGGATTTGGCACGACGAACCGCGGAGCGGAACGGAAGAACGCCGCGAATTCTGCCGGTACATCCCTTGCTGGACGTGCGGGTCCATGAAGCGCGCCCGGCGCCCCCCGGGTTGCGCCCGCCGGAGGTGTCCACGTGCCGTCGCTCTCCCGCCGCTCGCTCCTCGCCCTGCTCGGCGCCGGCGCCGCCGCCGCCCCGAGCCGCGCCTGGGCGTTCAACTTCCTCGAGCCCGTCGAGGTGGAGAACCCGCTGAAGGCCTACCCCAACCGGGATTGGGAGCGGGTCTACCGCGACCTCTACGCGTACGACTCCACGTTCACGTTCCTGTGCGCGCCCAACGACACGCACAACTGCCTGCTCACCGCGTACGTGCGCAACGGCACGATGGTGCGCATCGGCCCCAGCTTCGGGTTCGGCGAGGCCACCGACCTCGAGGGGCGCAAGGCGACGCACCGGTGGGATCCCCGCTGCTGCCAGAAGGGCCTCGCGCTCGTGCGGCGCTTCTACGGCGATCGGCGCGTGAAGTACCCGATGGTCCGGAAGGGCTGGTACGAGTGGGCGAAGGCGGGCTTCCCCCGCGGCGAGGACGGGAAGGTCGACCCGAAGTACCTCCGGCGCGCCCGCGAGCCGTTCCTGCGCGTGACGTGGACCGAGGTCTACGACCTCATCGCCCGGGGCATGGAGGACGTCGCGAAGACCTACTCGGGCGAGGAGGGGTCCAAGAAGCTCCTCGCGCAGGGCTACGACCCCGCGATGGTCGAGGCCATGCACCACGCCGGGGTGCAGACCATCAAGGTGCGCGGCGGCATGCCCGCCCTCGGCGCGACGCGCATCATGGCGCTGTACCGGGTCGCCAATTCGCTGGCGCTCCTCGACCAGAAGGTCCGGGGGGTGTCACCCGAGGAGTCGGTTGGTTCCCGCTACTGGGACAGCTACTCGTGGCACACCGACCTGCCCCCGGGCCACCCGATGGTGACCGGCCAGCAGACCGTGGAGTGGGACCTCGCCCTCGTCGAGCACGCCAACGTGGTGATCGCGTGGGGCATGAACTGGATCTCCACGAAGATGCCGGACTCGCACTGGCTCACCGAGGCGCGGCTCAAGGGCACGAAGGTGGTCGTCATCGCCTGCGAGTACCAGTCGACGATGAACAAGGCCGACTACGGCCTCGTCGTTCGGCCCGGCACCACCCCCGCGCTGGCGCTCGGGTTCTGTCACGTCATCCTCTCGGAGAAGCTCTGGGACGCCGCCTACGTGAAGGCGTACACCGATCTCCCCGCGCTGGTGCGGCTCGACACGATGGAGCGGCTGCGCGCCGACGACGTGCAGGGCGCGGCGCCGCCGGCCGGCGGCCTCGGCGCGGTGGTGCTGAAGAAGGGGGAGAAGGCGCCGGTCGCGGCCAAGCAGAAGGAGATGTACATCCCCGAGGCGCTGCTGGGCCAATTCGGTCCGTACGTGGTGTGGGACGCGAAGAAGGGCACGCCCGCCGGCGTGGCCCGCGACGAGGTCGGCAAGCGCTTCCGCGATCGCGGCGTGGACCCCGCGCTCACCGGCACGGTGAAGGTCCAGCTGAAGGACGGGAAGGTCGTCGAGTGCCGGCCGGTCTTCGACCTGCTCCAGGAGTACGTGCTCGCCAACTTCGATCCGAAGAGCGTGTCGCAGATGACCTGGGCGCCGGTGGAGGGCATCCGGACCATCGCCCGTCTCATCGCGGCGAACCCGGAGAAGACGCTGTTCGGCGTGGGCATGGGCCCCAACCAGTTCTTCAACAACGACCTGAAGGACCGGGACATCTTCCTCTTGGCCGCGCTCACCCGGAACGTCGGCTTCATCGGCGGCAACGTCGGCTCGTACGCCGGCAACTACCGCGCGGCCAACTTCAACGGGATCGGGCAGTGGACGATGGAGGACCCGTTCGCGCCCGAGCTCGACCCGAAGAAGCCGGCGAAGGTGAACAAGAAGCTCAAGGCCGAGTCCGCGCACTACTGGAACTACGGCGATCGCCCGCTCCGGAAGGGCAAGGCGATGATCACCGGCAAGACGCACATGCCCACGCCCACGAAGGTGGTGTGGGTGTCCAACGGCAATTCCCTCATCGGCAACGCCAAGGGACACTACGAGCTCGTCGCCAACACCCTGCCCAAGCAGGACATGGTGGTGGTGAGCGACTGGTGGTGGACGGCCTCCTGCGAGCACGCGGACATCGTGCTCGCGGTCGACTCCTGGGCGGAGCTCAAGCACACCGACGCCACCATCAGCGTCACCAACCCGTTCCTCTACATGTTCCCGCGGACGCCGCTCGCCCGGATCCACCAGACCGAGGCGGACATGGAGACCGGCGCGGGGGTGGGCAAGGCGCTCGCGCGGCTGACGGGCGACGACCGCTTCGCCCAGCTCTGGAAGTTCGTCGACGAGGGGCGCTCGGACGTCTACCTGCAGCGCATCTTCGACGCGTCCAACATGATGGCGGGCCTCGACGTGCTCGACGTGGAGGCGAAGGCCAAGCGCGGCGTCCCGACGCTCATGCAGTCGCGGACCTACCCGAAGTACGTCGGCTACGAGCAGGCCTACGAGGACCGCCCCTGGTACACCAAGACCGGGCGCCTCGAGTTCTACCGCGACGAGCCCGAATTCCGTGACAGCGGCGAGAACCTCCCCGTCTTCCGCGAACCGGTCGACGCCACGTTCTACGAGCCCAACGTGATCGTGGCCAAGCCCCACGTCGCGATCAAGCCCAAGTCGCCCGAGGACTACGGCTCCGCCACCGGCGACCAGCGCGTGGAGGAGCGGCAGGCGCGGCACGTGGTGAAGCCCTGGGCGGAGGTGGCGAGGTCGGTGCACCCGCTCAAGGCGAAGGACCCGTCGTTCCGCTTCATCTTCCACAGCCCCAAGTACCGCCACGGCACCCACACCACGCCCGTCGACACCGACATCGTCGCCGTCTGGTTCGGCCCGTTCGGCGACATGATGCGGCACGACAAGCGCTCGCCGTACATCACCGAGGGGTACGTCGAGGTCAACCCCGAGGACGCCCGCGAGCTGGGTGTGGCCGACGGCGACTACGTGTGGGTGGACGCCGACCCCGAGGACCGGCCGTTCCGCGGCTGGGAGGGCCGCCCCGAGGAGATGAAGTACTCGCGGCTGCTCTGCCGGCTGCGGTACTACCCGGGCACGCCGCGCGGCATCACCCGCATGTTCTACAACATGTACGGGGCGACCCCCGGCTCCGTGCGGGGCGCCGAGACCCACGCCGAGGGGCTCGCCCGCAACCCGCTCACCGGGTACCAGTCGATGTTCCGGTCGGGCAGCCACCAGAGCGCCACGCGCGCCTGGCTCAAGCCGACGCTCATGACCGACACGATGGTCCGCAAGGACACCGCCGGCCAGTCCATCGGCCAGGGCTTCGAGCCCGACGTCCACTGCACGGTCGGCGCGCCGCGCGAGTCGTTCGTGCGCATCACGAAGGCCGAGGCCGGCGGGCTGGACGGCAAGGGCACCTGGCGCCCGGTGAACGCGGGCCTCACCCCCGGCAACGAGAACGCGGCGATGAAGCGGTACCTCGCCGGCGCCTTCACGAAGACCAAGTAGCGGGAGCACCCATGGCAGACGTGTTCAACTGGCACCTGAAGCGCGACATGGCCTACCCCTACGAGGGGAGCCGCCCCGATCGGCAGATCGCCTACATCTTCGACACCAACAAGTGCATCGCGTGTCAGACCTGCACCATCGCCTGCAAGACCACGTGGACGAGCGGGAAGGGGCAGGAGGCGATCTTCTACAACAACGTGGAGACCAAGCCCTACGGGTTCTACCCGCAGGCCTGGGACGTCAAGCTCCTCGACATGCTCGGGTCCAACGAGTGGAAGAAGGACGTCTACGCGGGGAAGACCGTCTTCGAGGCGGCGGAGGCCCCCGAGCGGGTGCTCGGGTGGCTGCCGGAGGAGGAGGACTACGCCCACCCCAACCTCGGCGAGGACGTCGTCGCGGGCGACGTCCCCGGCGGCACGTTCTTCACGGGCATCCACGAGGCGTGGATGTTCTACCTCGCGCGCATCTGTAACCACTGCACGTACCCGGGCTGCCTCGCCGCCTGCCCCCGCAAGGCGATCTACAAGCGGCCCGAGGACGGCATCGTGCTCATCGACGAGTCGCGCTGCCGCGGGTACCGCGAGTGCCTGAAGGCCTGCCCGTACAAGAAGATCTTCTACAACATGATCACCCGCACGAGCGAGAAGTGCATCGGGTGCTACCCGCTGATCGAGCAGGGCGAGCAGCCGCGCTGCGTGCAGACCTGCATCGGCAAGATCCGCCTCCAGGGCTTCCTGTCCAAACCGGGCGAGGAGAAGGCCGACAACCCTATCGACTACCTCGTCCGCATCCGCAAGATCGCGCTCCCGCTGTACCCCCAGTACGGCACCGAGCCCAACGTGTACTACATCCCGCCCGTGCACGTGCCGCGCGAGTTCCTCGCGCAGATGTACGGGCCCGGCGTCGAGGCCGCCATCAAGACCTACCGCTCGGCGCCCAACGACAAGGAGCTCCTGTCCGCGCTCCTGCTCTTCGGGAACACCCCCCGCACGCTGCACCGCTTCGCGAACGCGGGCGAGGAGGCCGTCGGCTTCGACGGCGACGGCAAGGAGGCGGTCCGCGTCCCCTTCACCGAACCCTTCTTCGCGCGCGACTTCTTCGACGCCAAGCGCGAAGCCTACCGCCACAACACCCCGTAGGAGAGGCCCGCCATGTTCCCCATCCTCGCGAGCGCCGCGCTCGCCGCCACCATCGAGGCGGTGAAGGTGGCGTCGGTCCCGGTGAAGGACCCGAACGCGGCCGAGTGGCAGAAGGCGAAGTCCGTCGACGTGCCGCTGATGGCCCAGCAGGTGGCCTACCCGACCAACCCGAAGCCCACCGTCGCGAGCGTGCGCGTCCGCGCGCTCGCCGACGACGACTGGGTGGCGGTGCGCATCGAGTGGAGCGACCCCTCGAAGGACGACCGCGTCGAGGTCTCCGACTTCACCGACGGCGTGGCGCTCGAGATCCCGCTCGGCGACGCCGCCACCGCCAACCCGATGATGGGCATGAAGGGCCAGCCCATGTACATCGTGAATTGGAAGGCGGTGTGGCAGAACGACGCCGAGCACGGCCACGCCGACGTCCAGGACTACCATCCCGGCTTCTACACGGACGCCTACCCCTTCGCGACGGGCGAGTACCCGTACCCGGTGGAGGAGTCCTTCGAGACCTCGGACGCACGCCGTTACCTCGTCGCCACCTCCGCCGGGAACCCGATGGCCAAGCTGCATCGGCGCTGGCCCGTCGAGGAGCTGCTCGCGGAGGGTTTCGGCACCCTGGCGAGCCACCGCCTGCAGGACGCGAGCGGGTGGGGGGTCCACACCAACGGGACCTGGGTGGTGGTGCTCGCCGCCCCGCGCATGCACGACGACCCCTCCAACCCCGCGCTCGTGCCCGGGTCGAACACCGCCGTCGGCTTCGCGGTGTGGGACGGCGGCGCGGGCAACGTGGGCGGCCGCAAGCACTGGTCGGCGCTGAACGAGCTGGTGCTCCCGTGACGCCCGAGCTCGTCCGCGCGGAGGGGTACCGCATCCTCGGCGCGTGCTTCGGCTACCCCGACCCCGAGCGCCTCCTCGAGGAGCTGCGCGGCGCCGAGGCCGCGCCCGCCCCGGTCTCGGAGCTGGCCTCGCTCGCGTACCTCGTCGACGACGACGTCGCCGGCGAGCACAACCGTCTCTTCGCCCAGACGGTCGTGGTGCCGCCCTACGAGACCTCGTACATGCGCGCGGACAAGGGGTCGCGCCTCGGCCAGCTCGCCGCGCTCTACGACGCGTTCGGGGCGCGCACCGGCGGCGAGGAGCGCGAGAACGCCGACCACGTCGGCACCGAGTTGGAGTTCGCCGCGCTCGTCTGCCTCAAGGAGGCCCTCGCCGCGCACGCGCGCGACGAAGAGCGCACGGCGATCGCCCGCGACGTCCACGGCGTGTTCGCCCGTGAGCACCTCGGCCGCTGGATCCCGGCCTTCGCCGAGCGCCTCCACGCGTCCACCACCCACCCTTTCTACCAACATGCGTCTCGCCTGCTCGCCGCGTGGGTCGCCCGCGACCTCGACGAGCACGGCTGGAGCGCCGACCCGCTCGACGGGCCTTTGCCCCCCGAGGACGACGCTTGCCTCGCCTGCCCGATGGCCCCGAAGGACACCTGACCCCGGATCGGAGGACCCATGTTGCTCGTTCCCGTCGCGCTCGCCGAGGAGGACGCCCCCGTCCGGCTCGTGCCCGTCGCCGAGGTCCGCCCCCGCGCGGAGGTGCGCGCGACGCTCGACGGCTCGGACCCGGCGATGGGGGTCAACCAGCGCACGCGCCTCGGCGGCGTCGTCTCCGTCGGGCCGAACGTCGCGGCGGAGGTGGTGCTGCAGGACGTGCGGGTGTGGGGCGAGGAGGCCCACACGCTCACCGACTACTCGGCCGGCGGCGTCGACGTGCACGCGGCCGCCGTCCGGTGGACGCCGTCGAAGGCCTTCGGGCTCACGGTGGGCCGCCAGGGCCTCGCCTTCCACGAGGAGCGCCTCGTGGGGCAGGTGGACTGGGCCCCGCAGGGACGCCACTTCGACGCGGCGCGCGTGTCCCTCGCCCACGACGCGCTCTCGGCGGATGTCGCCGGCGCCGTGCTCGCCGAGCCGGACACCGGGCTCTGGCCCGACGACGCCTTCGCGATCGTCGCGCGCGGGGGCTGGTCGCCGAGGCCCGCCGTCGTCGCCGACGCGCTCTACGTCTACGACGCCGACGAGGCGATCGGCCGCGTCCGCCACACGGGGGGGCTCTACGCGAAGGGCGGCGGCGAGCTCTTCTCCGGCCGCGTCGAGGGCTACTTCCAGGGCGGCACCGTTGGGAGCGGAGCGATCGCCGCGCACATGATCGGCGTGTCCGGCACGCTCACGCCCAAATCGAAGCTCCAGCCGAAGATCACGCTCTGGTTCGACCGCCTCTCCGGCGACGCGGACCTCGCCGACACGGACGTCACCACGTTCGACACGCTGTTCCAGACCGGCCACAAGTTCTACGGGCGCATGGACCTGTTCTACCCGACCCCGGCGGACGCCACCGGCCGAGGTCTGCACGACGCCGCGCTCAAGCTCCAGGCCGCGCCGGTGGCCGACGGGCAGGTGAACCTCGACGTCCACGTGTTCCTCGCCGCCGCCGGGACCGACGGTCACCTCGGCGAGGAGGTCGACCTCTGGTGGACCCAGACGTACGGGAAACACCTCCGCCTCGTGGCGGGGGCGGCGGCGTTCCTCCCGGGCGACGGCTCGGATCCCTCGACCTTCGGATGGCTGGAGTTGGGAGCGCGCTACTGAAGCTCGGTCGTTCGCCCGACTGGCCCGACGGCCGATGTTGGGTCGCGCACGCCCCCCCGTGCGAGACCGCACGATCGGGCCGGGGAAGGGCATGGTAGCGGCGGCACGGTTCTTGTAGGGAGACCCGCGGGAGGCCCGATGGTCACGCGAAAAGGCTGGCAGATGGTCGCGCCGGGCCAGATGACACGAGTCGAGGAGCCCATCGGCGAGCTCGCCGCGGGCGAGGCGCTCGTGCGGGTCGCGGGCTGCGGGGTGTGTCACACCGATCTCGGGTTCTTCTACGAAGGCGTGCGCACCCGACACCCCCTGCCGCTCACGCTCGGGCACGAGATCGCCGGCTTCGTGGAGGCGGGGCCCGCCGACCTCGTGGGCAAGGCGGTGCTGGTCCCCGCGGTCATCCCCTGCGGGGAGTGCGTCTACTGCCGCGACGGGCAGGGCGGCATCTGCACGAGGCAGATCTTCCCGGGGAACGACGTGCACGGCGGGTTCGCCTCGCACGTGGTCGTGCCGGCGCGCGGGCTCTGCGTGGTGCCCGGCTGCGAGCGGGCCGACCAGGCGTTGGGCGCGTCGGGTGTCACGTTGCCCGAGCTCGCCGTCATCGCCGACGCGGTGTCCACCCCCTGGCAGGCCGCGGTCCACGCCGACGTGAAGGCCGGCGACGTCGCCGTGGTCGTCGGGGCGGGGGGCGTGGGCGGGTACGCCGCGCAGATCGCGCTGGCGAAGGGCGCCCACACCATCGCCATCGACGTGAACGCGGCGCGGCTCGAGGCCGCGGCCCGGCACGGCGCGATCCCCGTGGATGCGCGCGAGCCCGACGTGAAGAAGCGCGTGCGCGCCCTCGTGAAGGAGCGCGGCTGGCCCGACGCCCGCTGGAAGATCTTCGAGACCTCGGGCAAGGCGGCCGGCCAGCAGACCGCGTGGGAGCTGCTCGTCCCCGGCGCCCACCTCGGCGTCGTCGGCTACACGCGCGACGCGAGCCCGATCCGCCTGTCCAACCTCATGGCCTTCGACGCCACCGCGCGGGGCACCTGGGGCTGCCTGCCCCGGCACTACCCCGACATCCTCGCGCTGGTGCTCGACGGCCGCATCGACGTCCGCTCCCACACCGAGACCCGGTCGCTCGGCGAGCTCCCCGGCGTGTTCCACGCCGTCCACCACGGGCTCGTCAGCCGCCGCGTCGTCCTCACCCCGGAGTCCCCTTGAACGACCACACCCTCGACTCGCGCTCGCCCTCCGGCATGGTCCGCTACGAGGAGCGCCCCGTGAAGGACCCCCGCGGGGGCGTGGTGGAGGGGCTCCACGCCATCCAGATCTCGCTCGACAACCCGAAGCAGTTCAACTCCTACACCACCGACATGGTGAAGGAGGTCATCCTCGGGTTCCGGCGGGCCTCCTGCGACCGCGCCGCGGTCGCCGTCGTGTTCACCGGCACCGGCACCTCCGCCTTCTGCACCGGCGGCAACACGAAGGAGTATGCCGAGTACTACGCCGGCCAGCCCCACGAGTACCGCCAGTACATGCGGCTCTTCAACGACATGGTGACGGCGATCCTCCACTGCGACAAGCCCGTGATTTGTCGTGTCAACGGGATGCGCGTCGCGGGCGGGCAGGAGATCGGCATGGCCTGCGACTACTCCGTGGCGCAGGACCTCGCCGTGTTCGGCCAGGCCGGGCCCAAGCACGGCAGCGCGCCGGACGGCGGCTCCACCGACTTCCTGCCCCTGTACGTCGGCGTCGAGCGCGCGATGGAGTCCTGCACGTTCTGCGAGACGTGGACCGCGCACAAGGCGATGCGCCTCGGGCTCCTCACCGAGATCGTCCCCGGCCTGAAGGTGGACGGCGTGTGGGTCCCCAACCCGCTCGCGATCACCGACCGGTACCTCGACGACATGGGCCGCGTGGTCCACGGGGAGCGGAAGTCCGGCGCCGATGCCGCCGCCGCCCGCGACCAGCTCGGAAAGGGCGCCGTGGACCTCTCGCTCCTCGACGAGGCGGTCGACCGCATCGTCACGAAGCTGACGATGACGTTTCCGGACTGCACCACGAAGACGATCGAGTCGGTGCGCAAGCACAAGCTCGCCCACTGGGACAAGAACCGCGAGACCAACCGGGCGTGGCTCGCCGGCAACATGATGACGGAGGCGCTCTGCGGCTTCCGCGCCTTCAACGAGGGCCCGAAGGGCCAGCGCGAGATCGACTTCGTGGACCTGCGCGTCCGCCTCGCCCGCGGCGAGCGGTGGGGCGAGGACCTCGTGCGCGCCGTGAGCCCCCAGTACCGAGGTGCCAAATGAGCATCCGCACCCAGCGCGACAAGGGCGTCGTCCGGATCCAGCTCGACCGCCCGCGCGGGAACATCCTCGACGCCGCGATGATCGCCGCGATCCGCGCGGAGATCGGGGGCCTGACGCGCGCCGTCGGGGTCAAGCTCATCGTGTTCGAGGGGAGCGGCCCCGAGTTCTCGTTCGGCGCCTCGGTCGAGGAGCACCAGGCGCACATGGTCCGCCAGATGCTCGGCGACTTCCACGCGATGTTCCGGGAGCTCGAGGCCCTCGGCGTGCCCACCGCGGCCGCCGTGCGGGGACGCTGCCTCGGCGGCGGCCTGGAGCTGGCGGCCTGGTGCGGGCGGATCGTCGCGTCGCCCAACGCCTCGTTCGCCGTGCCGGAGGTTCGCCTCGGCGTGTTCCCGCCGATGGGCGCGCTGGCGCTCGCCTGGCGGGTCGGCGGGCCGCGGGCCACCGAGATGATCGTGACCGGGGGCGCGATCAACGCCAACGAGGCCGAGCGCATCGGGCTCGTCGACGAGCTCGCGCAGGATCCGTCCGCCGCGGTGGACGAGTGGTACCAGACCCACCTCTCCCAACTGTCCGCCTCGTCGATCCGCTACGCGTGGCGCGCCGCGCGCATGCCGCTCATCGACCGCCTGACGAACGACCTGCCGCGGCTCGAGTCGATCTACCTCGAGTCGCTCATGCAGACCCACGACGCGCGCGAGGGCATCTCGGCCTTCATCGAGAAGCGCGCCCCCCACTTCATCCACCGGTGACACCCCCATGAACCGCGCGACCATCGTCGAGTGGGCCGAAGCCCAGTATCGGGACCTCCAGTTCGGTCGCGCCCGCGCGTGGGTCGCCGAGGGGAAGAAGGCCGTCGGGTACCTGCCGGTGTACGCGCCCGTCGAGCTGATCCACGCCGCCGGCATGTTGCCCGTGGGCATCCACGGCGGCGGCGACCAGGTCGACATCATCAAGGGCGACGCCTATTACCAGAGCTACATCTGTCACCTCCCGCGCTCGGTGGTGGAGCTCGCGGTGTCCGGCCGGCTCGACTTCCTCGCCGGCGCCCTGTTCCCCTCCACCTGCGACGTCATCCGCAACCTCTCCGGCATGTGGAAGGTGCTCTTCCCCGACCGCTACACGCGGTACGTGGACCTGCCCCAGGACTTCTCGCCCGAGGTCGGCGGGGTGTTCTGGGCGCGGGAGCTGCGCGAGCTGGTGCACGACCTCGGGGAGCTGCGCGGCCGGCCCGTGACCCCCGACGAGATCCGCGCGGGCATCGCCGACTGGAACGCCCGCCGCGCGCTCGTCCGCGCGTTGTACGCGAAGCGCCGCGACGAGCCCCACAACGTCCCGACCGACGAGCTGTACCTCCTGATGCGCGCCGGCGAGGTGGTCCCGCTCGAGGAGTTCACCGAGATGGCCCGCGCGTATCTCGCGGTGTGCGACACGGACGGGCGCCGCCCTCGCGACAACGCGCGGGTGGTGGTGATCGGCTCGTTCTGCGAGCAGCCGCCGCTGGGCCTCATCCGCACCATCGAGCGCGCGGGCTGCTACGTCGTCGACGACGACTTCCTCGTGGGGAACCGCTTCCTCACCGCCGACGTGCCCCTCGCCGCCGGCGACCCGATCGACGCCCTCGCCCGCACGTTCCTCCACCACACCGTGCAGAACCCGGTGGTGTTCGAGCGCGACCCCGCCGCAAAGAAGAAGCTGGTCGGCGAGCGCCTGCGCGCGGCGCGGGCGGAGGGCGTGATCTTCTCGGCGCCGAGCTTCTGCGACCCCGCGCTGCTGGATCGGCCCATGCTCCAGGCCGGCGCCGACCGGGAGCGCATCGCCTACATCTCGTTCAAGTACGCGGAGAACACCGGCCAGTTCCAGCAGTTCCGCGAGCAGGCCGGCACGTTCAGCGACGCGATCAAGCTCTGGGGGAACCCGAATGCGTGACAGCTCCCAGGACCTCCAGAAGGAGCTCATCTCCGGTCACTTCGACGCCCTCGCCACGGCGAAGGAGGATGGGCGGAAGGTGGTCTACACCTTCGTGCCCGGCAACCTCACCGAGCTCTTGCGCGCGTTCGACGTCTTGCCGGTGCTCCCCGAAATCAACGCGTTGCAGTGGGGCATGCGCCAGAAGACCGGCGCGTTCATCACCGACGCCGAGAAACACGGCCACTCCGAGGACGTGTGCACGTACGTCAAGGCGGACATCGGCATGTTGCGGGCGGGCAACATCGGCCCCACCGGCAAGCCGCTGCCGAAGCCGGACCTGCTGCTCTTGTCCTACACCGGCTGCTACACCTTCATGAAGTGGTTCGAGCTCCTCCGCGAGGAGTACGACGTCCCCACCGTGATGCTGCACGTGCCCTACCAGGGCGAGGGGCGCATGACGACGGTGCACCGCGACTACGTCGTGGCGCAGATCCGCGAGAAGCTGATCCCGGCGCTGGAGGAGCTGACCGGGAAGCGCTACGACGAGGACCGGCTCTCGGAGATGCTGAAGCTCTCGGTGAAGGCCGAGGACGACCTCGTCGCCGTGCTCGAGAGCGCGAAGCACCGCCCCAGCCCGATCGACGCCTGGTTCGGGGGTGTGTACTACATCGGCCCCATGTTCACGGCGTTCCGCGGGACGCCCGAGGGGGTGGAGTACTATCGGCGGCTGCGCGCCGAGATCGAGGAGCGCGTGCGGCTCGGGCAGGGGCCCATCACGCCGGACGGCGAGCTGAAGAACGAACGTTACAGGCTCGTGGTCGAGGGCCCGCCCAACTGGACGAGCTTCCGCGAGTTCTGGAAGATGTTCACGGACGACGGCGCGGTGTGCGTGGCCAGCACGTACACGAAGGTGGGCGGGCAGTACGACCTCGGGTTCCGCCACGACCCGACGCGGCCGCTGGAGTCGCTCGCGGAGTACTGCTCCGCCTGCTACACCAACCGCAACCTCCCGACGCGCATCGACATGATCGCGAAGTACGTCGAGGACTACGGCGCGGACGGCTTCCTCATCAACTCCGTGAAGAGCTGCAACAGTTTTTCCGCCGGCCAGCTCATGATCCTCCGCGAGGTGGAGCGCCGCACGGGTCGCCCGGGCGCATTCGTCGAGAGCGATCTCGTCGACCCCCGCTACTTCTCCGCCGCCAACATCAAGAACCGCCTCGAGTCCTACTTCCAGATGCTCGAGGCCCGCCGCGCCGGCCCCGCGGAGGTGCACCCGTGAACGTCTACGTCGGCATCGACCTGGGATCGACCACCACGAAGGCCGTGATCCTCGACGAGGGCGGCGAGGTGCTCGGCCGCGGCATCACCAACTCCCGATCCAACTACTCGGTGGCGGCGAAGATCGCGGGCACCGAAGCCACGATCCACGCGCGCTTCTCGCTGCTCGAGCGCGAGCTGGGCGGCGCGTCGCCCGCCGAGCTGGAGCGGGCGTTCCGCCTCGAGCAGTACCTCGCGCAGCTCGCCCACCTGCGGGAGGTGATGCTGGAGGAGGCGGCGAAGCGGACCCACCGGGATCTGTCCGCCCGCGTCGAGGAGATCCTCGTCACGATGGAGGAGGCCGAGCTCGCCCGGTTCGCCGCCGGGGAGGAGCCCGCCTCGAACTTCTTCCGCGACCGCGCCGGCGCCGACTACGCGCGGGTCGCCGAGCGCCGCGCCGACCGCAAGGGCATCAGCTTCGACGTGCTGCTCGGGGTGTACGACCGCGCGATCCTGCGCGTCGAGAACGCCGAACTGGACCTGTCGTTCGAGGGGAACATCCTCCGCGCCCTCGCCCGCCTCGGCGGCGGCGACGTGCGCGAGGCCGTGCACCGGGTGCTCGCGACGGAGCTGACGCCGGCCGGGCAGGCGGGCACGGGCTACGGCCGCGCCCGCCTGCCGTTCCCGAAGGAGCAGATCCGCTCCGAGATCCTGTGTCACGGCCTCGGCGCCCACGCGATGTTTCCCGACACCCGCACGGTGCTCGACATCGGCGGCCAGGACACGAAGGCCATCCAGGTGGACGCCGCCGGCATCGTCACCAGCTTCCAGATGAACGACCGCTGCGCGGCCGGCTGCGGGCGCTACCTCGGGTACATCGCCGACGAGATGAACCTCGGGCTGCACGAGCTCGGGCCCCTCGCCGACAAGGCCACGCGCCCGGTGCGCGTGAACTCGACCTGTACGGTGTTCGCCGGCGCGGAGCTGCGCGACCGCATCGGCATGGGTGAGAAGCGCGAGGACATCCTCGCCGGGCTGCACCGCGCGATCATGCTCCGCGCGATGAGCCTGCTCGCGCGCTCCGGCGGCGTGAACGACCAGTTCACGTTCACCGGCGGCGTCGCCCGAAACAGCGCCGCGGTCCGCGCGCTGCGCGAGCTCGTCGAGGAGAACTACGGCGCGCGGACGCTGAACATCTCGACCGACAGCATCTTCACCGGCGCGCTGGGCGCCGCCCTCTTCGCGCTGCGCGACGCGCAGAAGTCGGAGGCCGCGTGAGCCTGACCGCCGGGATCGACATCGGCACCGGGGCCGTGAAGGCCGTGATCGTGCGCTCGGACGCCGGCGAGCGCGGGGAGGTGATCGCCCACTGGGTGGAGCGAATCCGCCGGCGCGAGCCGCACGCCGTGGTGGAGGAGGCCTTCCACACCGTGCTGCACGAGGCGGGGCTGAGGCAGGACGATCTCGACTACGTCGCATCCACCGGCGAGGGCGAGGACATCTCGTTCACGACGGGCCACTTCTACGGCATGACGACCCACGCGCGCGGAGGGCTCTTCCTCGAGCCCGACGCCCGCGCGGTCGTGGACGTGGGCGCGCTGCACGCGCGGGCCGTCTCGATGGACGGCCGGGCGAAGGTGCTCGCCTACAAGATGACGTCGCAGTGCGCGTCGGGCTCGGGCCAGTTCCTCGAGAACATCGCGCGTTACCTCGGCGTCTCGCTCGACGAGGTGGGCACGCTCTCGCGGCAGGGGCAGTCGCCCGAGAAGGTGAGCTCGATCTGCGCGGTGCTCGCGGAGACCGACGTGATCAACATGGTGAGCCGCGGCATCTCCACCCCGGACATCCTGCGGGGCATCCACCTGTCGATGGCGGGACGCCTGTCCAAGCTGCTGCGCGCGCTCAAGGTGCAGGGCGTCGTGCTGGCGACGGGCGGGCTCGCCGCCGACGAGGGGCTCCTCTACGCGCTGCAGGAGACCCTCGACAAGGAGCCGGGCGGGAAGATCGAGGTGCGGAGCCACCCGCTGTCGGTGCACGCCGGCGCGATCGGCGCGGCCCTGTGGGGGGCGTGGCGGTCGGAGCGGCTGCGCGGACGGGAGGTCGGTCGGATTCCCGATCAGCCCGCGTAGAGGGCGGCGCGCGCCGACGCGGACGTGAACCGCCAGCCGCCGGGCGCGGCGGCGGCGAGCCCCGCGTCGATCAGGCGCTCCACCAGCCCCGCGGGGACCTCGACGCCCTCGGCCCCGCAGGCGGCGCGCCACGCGGCGTCGTCGACGAGCGGCGCGCGGGCGGCGATCGCCAGCGCGGGGCCGGCGCGGAACGGGGCGAAGCGCGCGCGCCAGGCCTCGCCGAGGTCGCCCGGGATCGCGGGCTCCACCCCGCCGCGCAGGAGGAACCCGTGCTCGCCGGCGACGAGCTGCCCGCGCGCGAGCCAGTCGCCGACGACCTGGACGACGAGCTGCGGGCGGCCCGCCGCGGCCCGGGCGAGGCGCCCGGCGAGCTCGGGGCCGAGCCCGAGGTGGTCGCGCGCGAGGCCCTCGATCTCGGCGTCGGAGAGCGGCGGGACGGCGAGCCCGCCCTCCCCGGCGACGACGGCGAGCACGGGCGCGCCCGGCGGGATGGGGGGGAGGGGCTCGCCCGCGTCGACGCACAGGAGCGCGGGCCCCGTCGCGACGGCCGGGTCGCCGACGACCTCGGCCGCGCCCGTCTCGCGGGCGCGCTCGGCCAGCCAGGTCAAGAGCCGCGTGCGGCCGACCCCGGGCTCGCCCGAGAGCGTGACCACCTTCGCGCGGCCCGTGCGCCGGACCTCCAGGAGCGCCTCCCACAGCGCCGCGCGCTCGCGCGCCCGCCCCACCCACGGGGGCGCCCGCAGCGCGAGCAGGCCGAGCCCGGCGCCCGGGAGCCACCACCGCCCGCCCGCCACCGCGCCCGGGTCGTCGGGCACGGGCGCCGGCTCGACCGGGCAGGGGGCGATCGCGGGCGAGCCCACCTCGACGGGGAGCGCGTCGGCGTCGAGGTCGTCGCCGGTCATCGTGGCGTTCGACACGCTCGCCCGGGGCCTGGGCGCGGCCACCGCCGGCGGTCGCGTGGGGGGCCCGAGCCGGCGGAGCGCGAAGGCGGCGTCGGCGGCGTTGCGGAAGCGCTCGGCCGGGTCCTTGCGCAACAGCCGCGCGATCCACGCCTCGAGCCCCGGCGGCACCGCGATCGCCGGCGCGAGCGGGGCGGGCACGCCGGCGAGGTGGGCGCGGCGCCAGCCCGCGAGGTCGGCGGCGTCGTAGGGCCACCGCCCGGACACGAGCGCGGTCGCGACGCACCCCACCGCGTACAGATCGGTCCAGGGCCCGTGGGCGGCGCCGCGGACGAACTGCTCCGGCGCCATCGTCTCGGGTGTTCCCGCCACCTCGCCGACGGCGTGGGAGAGGCCGAAGTCCGAGATGCGCACCGCGAGCGGCGAGACGGTGTCGACGAGCACGTTCGCGGGCTTCAGATCGCGGTGGACGACCCCGCGCGCGTGGGCGTGGGCGAGCCCGTCGAGGAGCTGCAGCAGCGCGTCGCGGCAGGTGTCCCAGGCGAGGCGGCCGCACCAGGCGTCGAGCGTGCCGCCCTCGGCGAGCTCCATGACGAGGAACGGGCTCTTCGCGACGAGGCGTCCGCCGGAGAGGCGCGCGGCGGCGGCGTCGACGAGGCCGTGGTCGAGCACGGCGACGACGTGGGGGTGGTCGAGGGCCGCGACGGAGCGCACCTCCGCGCGGAAGGCCGCCTGACGCTGGGGGAGGCGCGCGGAGGCCGCGGCGAGCACCTTGACCGCCACGGGCGTGCCGAGCGCGTGGTGCGCGCCTCGCCACACCTCGCCGACCGCGCCGGCGCCGATGCGCTCGACGAGGTCGAAGGGACCGAGCGGGATGGGCGCGCCCGCGGCGGCGAGGCGGTCGAGCGTGGCGCGATCCGCCCCGGCCTCCGCCTCCCGCCCGAGCGCCTCCCACTGGGCGAGCGCGAGGGCGCGCGCGCGGGTGGCTCGCCCGAGCGCTCCTTTCGCCTCCGCGAGCGCGCCGGCGAGGTCGAGGCTCGTCCCGAGGTCGGCCTCGACCTCGCCCGTCTCGGCGAGGAGCGCGACGGCGCGGGTGTAGTGGTCGACCCAGGCGGCCTCGTCGTCCGCGGCCTCGCAGCAGGCGACGATCGTGCCGTGCAGCACGGCGCGCCAGCCGATGCCGCTCGGGCCCTCCGCGTAGCCCAGCGCCTCCTCGAGGAGCACGCGCGACGCGCGCAGGTCCCCGCGGCGCTGCGCGACGAGCGCGAGGTTGGCGAGCACGGCGACGCGTTTGGTGCCGGAGAGCCCGGGGCGCAGGGCGGCGCGGTACCAGCGCTCGGCCGCGTCGAGATCGCCGGTGTGGCGGGCGGCCTCGCCGAGGCCCACGCAGCACCACGACACGCCGTCGCGGAACCCGAGCGCCTCGGCGATCGCCAGCGCGCGTTCGCAGCGCTCGCGCGTGGTCTCCGCGTCGCCGCGGGCGAGCGCGACGGCGCCGAGGCCGCGGAGGCCGACGTGCTCGCCCAGCGGGTAGTCCAGCGCGCGGGCGAGGGCGGTCGCGCGGGCGTGGGTGTCCTCGGCGTCCTCGAGGCGGCCGGTGTAGCGCATCACCGCGGCGAGGCCGTTGAGGGCGTCGACGGTGACGTCGCCCTCGGCGAGCGCGAGCGCGCGCATGAAGCCTTCTTCGGCGCGCACCATCGCGCCGGCGTTCGCGGCGGCCTCGCCGCCCTCGATCAGCGCCCGGGCCTCGCCGAGGCGGTCGCCGACCTCCGCGGAGCGCGCCGCCGCGCGGGCGAGCAGCGCGCAGGCGCGGGCGTGGTCGCCCTCGTCGGCGGCGAGCGACGCGAGGACGCGCAACCCGCCCGGGCCCTCGGGCAGCGGGACGCGGAGGGCCTCCTCCTCTCGGCCGAGGCGGCGCAAAAGCAGGGCGCGCTCGACGGGATCGGCGTCCGCGAGGGCCTCCTCCCACCGTCCGGCCCGAAGGAGCGACGCCCAGTCCACGCCGCGCAATCTACCATCCGGCATGCTCTCCATCGTCATCCTCGCGGTCGACGACCTCGCCCGCGCCGTCGCGTTCTACCGGGCCGCGTTCGGGTGGGCGCCCGTGGTCGAGACGCCCGTGTACGTCGAGCTCGCCGCCGGCGGCTGCAACGTGGGGCTCTACGCGCGCGAGGGCTACGCGCGGAACGTGGGTGTCCTCCCCCCGCGGGCCTGGCCCGTCGCCGCGACGGAGCTCTACCTGCGCGTGCCGGACCTCGCCGGCGCGTGCGCTCGCCTGACCGCGGCCGGCGCCCGCGCGCTGTCGCCCGCGGCCGCGCGGCCGTGGGAGGAGACGGTCGCGTACTTCGCGGATCGGGATGGGAACGTGGTGGCGGTGGCAGCGGAAGCAAAGCCCGGGTGAACGAGACGGATCCGGAGCACAGCCGGTCCGACTGGGACTGGATCCCCCTCGGGACGGGGTGGCGGGGGGTGCGCGCCACGAATGGACGCCCGTTTTCGCCGAGGCGACGTGACGGGAGTCGCAGTCGGCGGGGCTCTGGTCCGACATCGTCCCAGTCGGGGGGGCTCTGCTACCCGAGCACCACGTTGTTCAGGAACGCCACCAGCACCCCCATGATGCTGACGCCCGCGATGATCCCCGCGGACGCGGGCACGAGGTAGTCCTCCGCGGACTTCGGCGAGCCCTTCGTCCAGACCCACGCGAGCAGCGCGCCGAGGAACATCGAGAGCGGGTACTGGAACGGCAGGATGAGCCCGAGGCCCACGCCGGTCGCCGACGGGAGCCAGCCGCGCACGTTCTTCGGCGCGATCGACTCGAGCACGAGCAGCACGGCGCCGATGACGAGCCCGACGCCGATGGCCTGCTGGTGCATCGGGTGCATGTTCGCGAAGCCGTACTTGAACACCTCGGCCACCGCCTTCCACGTCTGCGCCGCGGGCGCCGGGAACGCGGGGGCCTGCCCGCCGACGCCGGTCAGCGCGGTGGCGTCGGGGACGAGCAGGTAGAAGCCGCCCACCGTCGCGATCGTGCCGGCGAAGATGCCGGAGAACTGCGCGATGAACTGGCGGCGCGGGTTGGCGCCGAGCAGGTAGCCGCTCTTCAGGTCGTTCAGCAGGTCGGCCGCCGAGCCCGCCGCGCTCGCGGTGATGGAGGCGGTCATGAGGTTCGCGGTGGTCGACTGCGGGATCAGCACGCCGTAGGTGAGCTGCATGATCTTGCCCATCGCGCCGACCGGCGTGATGTCGCTCTCGCCGGTGGCGCGGCACGCCACGAGCGAGAGCACGAAGGTCATGAGCACGGCGAGCACGCCGTAGTACCAGGGCACGCCGAACGACCACGCCGCGATGGCGATGCAGCCCGCGCCCGACACCACCGTGCCGATCGCGAACCACTGGAACGGCACCTCGGTCTCCGCGACGCGCTTCTCGTGTTCGGTGGCGCCCTTCTCGCCGCCGCCGATGCCCTTGAACGCGCGCAGGATCGTGCGCCACTGCATCGCGAAGGCGAGCAGGCCCGACGACACCATGATCGGCACGCCGAGCCAGAGCCCGATCTCCTTCCACGCCTTGTACGGCGCGCTCGTCGCGAGCACCGTCTTGCCCGTCACCGGGCTCACCCACGAGGCCTCGGCCCCGAACGGCCCGACGAGGTAGGCGAGCACGATCCCGGAGAGCAGCATCGAGATCGTGACGCGCAGCCCCACGATCATGCCGGCGCCGATCATCACGGGGTTGTGGTCCATGACCATCGTCCAGTCGCTCGGCTTGTTGGCGACCATCGCGCCGCCCTCGCCGGCGTGCTGGCCCCGCGCGGGGAGCCAGTCGAAGATCTTCGAGTCGGCGGGGATGAGGCCGGTCCTGCCCTCGGGCGTCTGCTTGACCTGCAGGTCGATGAGCAGCGGGAAGACGGACGCGCCCAGCATCGTCCACACGAGCAGCTTCGCCTTCTTCAGCGCGGACTCGCCGTGCGAGTAGAGCGAGTACAACGTCACCGCCGCGGCCGTGCCCGACGGGAACTTCAGCTTCTCGCGGTTGATGAGGTTGCGCTTCATCGGGATCGCCAGCACGGTCCCGAGCGCCGCCTGGAACAGGGTCCACGCGCCGAGCACGATCCACGGCAGGTGCTCGCCCTTCGGGTTCTCCTCCGTCGCCGACAGCATGAGCAGCGCGCAGATGGCGGACACGATGGTGCCGACCGTCGCGTAGCCGGCGGACGACGCCGTCGACTGCATGCAGTTCGTCTCGAGGATCGTCATCGGCGAGCGCGCGAGCCCGACCTTGAGCATCGACGTCCAGATGCCGAACGCGAGGATGGCCGCCGTGATCGCGACGCCGAGGCCCCAGCCGGTCTTGAGCCCGACGTAGAGGTTGGTGAACGCGAGCAGGAACCCGAGCGCGCTCCCCATCGCCACCGCGCGCAGCGTGAGCTGCGGGGCGTCCGCGCCCTGGTACACCTTCTGGTACCACTCCTCCTCGTCCATCTCGAGGACCTTGTCCGGCGAGACGTCGAGCGGGCGGGGGGCGTCCTCGGCGGAGGTGGGCGCGGGCTGGATGAGCGACATGGGGCTCCTCGGGCGCCGCGATGCTAACGGATTTTCCGCGTCACTTCCTTGACCACGTGACGGAGACGCCGATCGCGTCGTGGTCCGAGAGCGGGACCCCTTCCGCGTCCACGAAGGCGGCGTCCACCTCCCACGCGTCGACCGCCAGCGCGATCCCGCCGCCGTCGCGGACGTAGACGTGGTCGATGCGCGCGGGCTCGGGGCAACCGACGAGGTCGCAGGCGTCGGCGAGCCCCGCGGCGGCGATCTCCTCGAGCAGCGGCACGTCCTCGGGGTCGTCGATCGCCATGTTGAAGTCGCCGACGAGCACGACCGCGTGGTCCGCCGAGACGTCGTCGATCGCGGCGAGCAGCTCGTCGACCTGCACGGCGCGCGCGGTGTCGTCGGCCTGGTCGTTGCCGGCGTCCATGTGGGTGTCCCAGAGGTCGACGGCGGCGCCCTCGGCGAGCTCCACCCGCGCCCAGGTCCAGCCCTTCGACGCGAAGCAGTCGCTCGCGTTCTCGAACGTGCCGTAGCAGGCGGAGTACCAGCCGCCGCCGGCCTCGACCGCGCCGGCGCGCGCGTAGGACACGAGGCCCGTGCCGTAGACCTTCGTGTCGTCAAGCGGCTCGTCCCAGGTCGCGACCTCCTCGAGCGTGACGGTCTCCTCGAGCGGCGCGATCGCCTCCTCCTCGTCCCACACCTCCTGCAGCCCGACGAGGTCGTAGCCGTCGAGCAGGGGCCCGATCGCGTACATCCGCGCGGGCGTGTCGTCGCCCGTGAGCGCGGAGGGGAAGCCGTGGACGTTGTAGGAGAGCACGCGCGCAGTGCCCTCCGCCGGCGGGTCGGCGGCGGGCTCCAGGTCGGGCGAGCAGGCGGCGAGCAGCAACATCCGCGGATGCTACCCCGCGAAGCGCCCCGGCCCGAAGGCGGCGGGCAGCGGGGCGCCCTCGAGCAGGGCGTCCGCCATCCACCGCGCCGTCACGGGCGCCAGCAGGATGCCGTTGCGGAAGTGCCCGCTCGCGACCCAGACGCCGTCGACCTCGCCGAGGATCGGCAGGTCGTCGGGCGTGCCGGGCCGGAAGCCGCTCCACGCCTCCACGAACCGCGCGCCGGCGAGCCCCGGGGCCATCGTCACGGCGCTGGTCAGGATCTGCAGGATCCCGCCCGCGGTGACCCCGCGCTCGAACCCCACCTCCTCGGCCGTGGCGCCGCAGATCACGCGATCGCCGCGGGGGACGAGGTAGCCGCCGGCGCCGAACACCACCCCGCGCGGCGCCGCGCCCTCGAGCGCGAGGATCTGCCCGCGCACGGGCCGCACCGGGAGCCTGGCGAGCCCCGGGACCTTCCCGGTCCACGCGCCGGCGCACACGACCACGCGCCCACGGGCGATGTGCCCGTCCGCGAGCACGACGGCGTCGGCCTCGACGCGGCTCACCTCCACGCCGGTGCGGAACCGCACGCCGGCCCGCGCCGCCGCGGCGTGCACCGCCGTCACGAGCCGCCGCGGGTCCACCACGCCCTCCTCGGGGAGCCACCAGCCGGGGCCCCCGGCGAGGAGCGGGTCGGCCTCGCGCACGTCCGCGAGCCGGAGCGCGTCGCGGTCCGGCGCGTCCGCGTAGGCGGTCACGAGCCCGCAGACGCGGAAGCCCACGTCCGCGCCGAGCTCCGCCACCCAGCCCGGGTACATCCCGAGGCTCTCGATGCCCGTCGCGCGCATGGGCTCGCGCCCGTGCGCCTCCATGCGCGGCGCGAGGATGCCCGCCGCCGCGCTCGACGCCTCCGCGCCCGGCACCGCGCGCTCCAGCACCTCGACGCGCGCGCCCGCCTTCGCGAGCTCCCAGGCCACCGCGCAGCCGAGCAGCCCGCCGCCCACCACCACGATCTCGTCCATCCCGCCGTCTTATCTGGGGCATGATAGGCGGTCGCGCCCCACGGAGGACCGATGCTCGTCGCGCTCGCCGCCCCCGCCCTCGCCGCCGTGCTCCTCAACGAGGTCGTCTACAACCCCGACAGCGCCGACGACGGCAACGAGTGGATCGAGCTCTGCGCCACCACCTCGACGGACTTGACCGGCTACACGATCGAGGTCGCGACGAGCGGGACGTGGAGCGAGGCCTACGCGTTCACCAGCGGCTCGATGTCCGCGGGCGACTACCTCCTCGTCGGCGCCGGCTCGTCCACCCACCCGGGCGCCTTCGACCCCAACCTCGGCAACGTCTCCAGCGACACCGACGGCGTCCGCCTCAAGAACGCCAGCGGCGAGGTCGTCGACACGCTGCTCTACGGCTCGCCGAACGACGACGCCCTCACCGACGACGCAGGCGGCACCACGTCCCTCGCGCCCGAGGTGGGCGAGGGCGAGTCGCTCGCGCGGTGGCCGGACTGCGCCGACACCGACGCCGCCGCGACCGACTGGGCCGAGTACACGTCGCCCTCCCCCGGCGCGGAGAACCCCGAGCCCGGCGGCGGCGGCGACGACACCGGGCCCCCCGCCGGCGAGGCCGACTGCACCGGCGCGGCGGACGTGAAGCTCAACGAGTTCTGCGCGGCGTCCAACGTCGAGTACGTCGAGCTCTACAACGCGGGCAGCGCGGAGGTGGCCCTCGAGGGCTGGGTGATCCAGTGGGGGACCTCGTCCATCAACAAGGACGAGGCGATCGGGGCCTTCACGCTCGCGCCGGGCGCCTGGTTCGTGGTGGGCTCGGGCGGGAGCTACCAGGACCAGGAGACCCGCCTCGACCTCGGGAACTCCAGCGGCGCCATCCAGCTCGCCTGCAACGACGTCGTGTACGACACCGTCGTGTACGGCAGCTCGAACTCCGGCGGGTTCGCCGAGGACAGCGGCGAGACGGCCAGCGACCTCGCCGAGGAACCGGACGTGGCCGGCGTCGCCACGTCCCGCGGCACCGACGGCCTCGACACCGACGTGAGCGGCGACGACTTCTGCCTCGGCGAGCAGACGCCCGGCGCGGCGAACCCCTACTGCGCGGCGCCCGTCTGCGACCTCGGCGGGCGCGACTTCGTCCGGCTCAACGAGTTCATCCCCAACCCGGGCGGCAGCGACACCGATCTGGAGTGGGTCGAGCTCTACAACGCGGGCAGCGAGGCCTTCCGGCTGGACGGCTGGACCATCCAGACGGCGACCTCCGAGTTCAAGGACGAGTACACGTTCGAGAACGGCACGGAGATCGGCCCGGGCGAGTTCCTCGTCGTCGGCGGCGAGGACGCGCCCGAGGTCGACTTCGTGGCCGACGGCTTCTCGATCGGCAACGGGACCGGCGGCGACGGCCTGCGCCTCGTGGACTGCGAGGGCAGCGCGATCGACACGGTGCTCTACGGCGAGGAGCTCGAGGACGACCTCGTCGGCGACGAGGGCAGCACCGAAGTGGTGCCCGAGGTGCAGGAGGACGTGAGCTTCGCGCGCTCGCCGGACGGCGAGGACACCAACTCCGCGAGCGACTGGGTCCCCTGCGCCGAGCTGACCCCCGGCGCCCCCAACTGCGACCCGGCCGGCGACGGCGGCGGCGACGACACCGGCGACAAGCCCGGCGGCGGCGGCTGCTGCGGCGACAGCGATCGCCCCGGCGGCGGCCGCCCCGCGACGGCGTTCGTCGGGCTCGTCGGCGCGGCGTGGGTGCTGCGGCGGAAGCGGGGCTGATCTCCGGCACCCCTCACCCCCAACCCCTCTCCCCGCTGCGCGGGGCGAGGGGAGCATGCCGGCGTGATTCCAATGCCCCTCTCCCCGCCTCGCGGGGCGAGGGGAGCACGCAGGCGTGTTTCCCATGCCCCTCTCCCCGCTTGCGGGGAGAGGGTGGCCGGAGGCCGGGTGAGGGGCGCCCGAGATCGCGCCCCTTCAGTACGCGAACGTCGCGTCCGCCTCGAAGAACGCCGCGGCCCCCTCCTCGCTGACGTCGTCGGGCGCGTTGTCGTCGGCGCCGTCGCCCCAGTCGCAGGTGAAGGAGTTGAGGGAGGCGTCCGCCGCGAGCCAGGCGCCGCCGCCGGCGCTCGAGGCCGTGTTGGCCCAGAGGCCGGCGGCGACGGTGGCGTCGCCCTCGCACGTGAGCGTGCCCTCGTCGACCCAGGCGCCGCCGCCGAGCGTCGCCGCGTTGCCGTACACGGCGGTGTCGACCAGCCGCACGTAGGCGGTGGTGTAGACGGCGACGCCCCCGCCGCGCGTGGCGGCGTTGCCGGTGACGACGCACGTGTCCAGCGTGAGGTTCGCGGTGGTCAGCGGCAGCGCGCTCACCGAGGCCGCCAGCACGCCGCCGCCGTACGTGGTCGTGCTGCCAGTGCCCGTCCCTCCGGTGATCGTGAGCCCGCGCACGAGCACGCTGCCGTCGGTCACGGTCAGGACGCTGCCGGTCGCCTCCAGCGTCGTGGCCTCCGCGCCGTTCGCGCTCTCGATCGTGACGTTGTCGCTCGTGGCGACGAGCCGCGCGTGGAAGGTGCCGTCGCACAGCCGGAGCGTGCCGAGCGACGGCAGCGCGTAGCTCGCCGGCGCCTCGGGCGACGCGCCGGCCACCGAAGCGGTCACGTCGGTCCAGGCGACGCCGTCCCAGAAGGCGGCGAGGCCGGCCTCGTCGTCGGTGGTGCCGTCGCAGTCGGCGTCGACGCCGTCGCAGACCTCGGCGGCGCCGGGGTGGACGTCGGGGTCGTCGTCGTCGCAGTCGGAGGCGTCGCCGACGAGGCCCTCGGGCGCCTCGCACGCGGCGGTGGGCTCGCCGGCGCCGTAGCCGTCGGCGTCGCCGTCGCGGTACCAGGCGGAGGGCGCGCCCACGGTCGCGTCGTCGTCGTCGCAGTCGTCGCCGGCCGCGGCCGACCAGGCGCCGTCGGGCTCGCAGAGGCAGCGCGTGTCGTTGAGCTCGCCCGCGCCGTCGCCGTCGCCGTCGCCGTAGAAGGGCTCGCAACCCCGCGCGTCGTCGTCGTTCGTGGTCCCGGAGCAGTCGTCGTCCGCGGCGGTCGCGCACACCTCCTCGGCGCTCGGGTTCACGGCGGGATCGTGGTCGTCGCAGTCCTCGGGGGGCAGGAAGCCGTCGCCGTCGTCATCCGGGTCGTACTCGGGGGGCCCGACGAGCGCGTCGCCGTCGATCACGGGCGCGGTGGTCTCCGCGGATCCCCACCGAAGACGCGCGTCCCATTCCGCGTCTGTTATCCAGGTACATCCTGCTAAAAAGTAGGACCACACGACGACCAGTATAGTAGGATTCTGTCGTGGTCGGGCTCCTGCTCTCGCTGGTCGCCCACACGGCCGCCGCGCCGCTGGGGGATTGCGAACGCCGGTTCGACGCCGCGGATCTGCTCGAGGCCGTCCGGTCCGCCGACGTGCGCTTCGTCGCGCTGGACGCCGCGGGGTTCGAGGCCGCCCGCGCCGCCGTCCGCGACCGCCTCGCCTGCGTCGGCGAGCCCCTGTCGGGCGCCACGATCGGGGCGGTGCACCGCGTCGAGGCCATGGGGGCCTTCCTCGACGGCGACCCGCCCGCCGTCGCGCTCGCCGGCCTGCTCGCCGCCGACCCGGGGTACCAGCTCCCCGCCTCGCTCGTGCCGGAGGGCCACCCCATCCGCGCGGCGTTCGGCCCGGCGAAGGAGCTCCTCCGGGACTCCCGCGCGCGGCCGCTCCCCGCGCTGGTCGAGGGGTGGATCGAGGTCGACGGGAGCGCGTCCACGTCCGTCCCGGCGACGCGCGCGGCCGTGCTGCAGCAGATCGACGCGCAGGGGCGCGTGGTGGAGACGCGCTACGCCCGGCCCGAGGACCCGGTCGGCGGCTGGACGGGCGAGGCCGTCCCGGTGGCGGCGCGGCGGTCGCGGGCGCCGGTCGCCGTCGCGGCGGGGGCCTCGCTGGTGGCGGCGGGCGGGCTCTACCTCGCCGCGGCGGGCTCGCAGGCCGCGTTCGCCGACCGGTCGATCGAGCGCGACGAGGCCGAGCTCGCGGCGCTGCGGACGCGCACGAACGCCCTCACCGTCGGGTGGGTGGCGGCGGGCGCGGCGACGGCCGGGCTCGCCGTCGCCTTCGCGTGGCCGTGGTGAACCCCCGCCGGTACGAGCTGCGCGGGCTCCTCGGCGAGGGCGCGTTCGGCTCCGTCTGGCTCGCGGAGGCGACGGCGGGCGGGCTGCGAAAGCCCGTCGCCATCAAGGTCCTCAAGCCCGACGCGGCGGCCCAGCCGGGCGTGGTGGGGCGGCTGCGCGACGAGGCGCGGCTCCTCGCGCTCATCCGCCACCGCGCGATCGTCCGCGTGGACGAGCTCGTCGAGCTCGAGGGCGGCTGGTCCGTCGTGATGGAGTACGTCGAGGGCTGCGACGTGGCCGCGCTCGTCCGGCGCGGGCCCGTCCCGGCGCGGGCGGCGTGCGCCATCGCCGCGGAGGTCGCCAACGCGCTGCACGCGGCGTTCACCGCGCGCGGGCCGGACGGGCAGGCGCTGCGCCTCGTTCACCGCGACATCAAGCCCGGGAACGTGCGCCTGACCGCGCTCGGCGACGTGAAGCTGCTCGACTTCGGCGTCGCGCGCGCGGACTTCTCGGCGCGCGAGGCGGCGACGTCGGGCACCGCCTACGGCACGCTGCCGTACATGGCGCCCGAGCGCTTCGAGGGGCGCGACTCGCAGGCCGGCGACGTCTACGCGCTCGGGGTGACGCTGTTCGAGATGCTCGCGGGCGCGCGGCCGGGCACCACCCCGGGCGACCCCGACCGCCAGCCGCCGGGCCGGGCGCTCGCGCACGCGTGGTCGGCGATCGCGGAGACGTCGCCGGCGCTCGCGTCGCTCGTCGCGCGGATGCTCGCCCCCGACCCGGCCCGGCGTCCGACACCCCGCGAGGTCGCGCGCACGCTCGGGGACCTCGCGCCCACGCTCCCCGGCGAGGCGCTCGAGGACTGGGCCGCGGAGGTGGTACCCCCGCTCTGCGAGCCCCGCCGCGCGGGCGAGCCGACGACCGTGACGGTGGGCGCGTCGGGGACGGTCCCGCTCGACGCGGTGCGCGCGTCCGGCGCGGCGCTCGTCGCCGGCGCGGGGGTCGCCGCG
>JBMOQZ010000086.1:0-28239 GCA_049322475.1 Myxococcota bacterium
GACCCCCGGGGTCGACCCCGGCACGGTGGTCCGGAGAGCGCGGGCGGACGGCCTCCACGCCGGCGCGCCGCTCTCGCGCGTGGAGGGCCCCGCCGACGCCTTCGCGCTCGCCGCGGGCGAGATGCGCGCGGCCGAGGAGCGCCTGCGGTCGCTGGTCGCGTCCGAGGTGGACGTGGTGCACGCCATCGGCGCGTACCTCGCGGAGTCGGGCGGCAAACGCCTCCGCCCGCTGCTCACCGCGCTGGGCGCCGGCGCGGTCGGCTTCGCCGGCGACGTCGCCGGGCTCATGTGCGTGGGCGAGATGATCCACCTCGGCTCGCTCCTGCACGACGACGTGGTGGACGAGGGCGACGTCCGCCGCGGCCGTCCCGCCGCGCAGCGCGTCTACGGCAACGCCGGCGTCATCCTCACCGGGGACTTCTGCCTCGCCCGCGCCGTGCTCCTCGCGGCCACGTCCGGCGGGCACGGCGCCGTCACCGCGCTCGCCGAGGCGGTCACCGCGATGGCGGAGGGCGAGGTCCTCCAGCTCCAGCGCGCGGGCAACCTCGACACGACGCTCGCCGAGTACGTCGAGACCGTCGACAAGAAGAGCGCCGCGCTCATCGCGTGGTGCGCGCAGGCCGGCGCGCTCGCCGCCGGCGACGCCCCCGCCGCCACGGCGCTCGCGCGCTTCGGGCGGCAGGTGGGCGTGGCCTTCCAGATCACGGACGACGTGCTGGACTACGCCGAGGGCACCGGCAAGCCGCCCGGCCAGGACCTCCGCGAGAAGAAGCTCACCTTGCCGCTGCTCTACGCGATGGAGCGCGTCCCCGGCCTGCGCGCGCGAGTCGAGGCGGGCGAGGACGTCGCCTCGCTCATGGCGGCCGTGCGCGAGTGCGGCGCGCTCGACGACGCGCTCGCCGAGGCCCGCCGCCGCGTCGGCGACGCGGTCGCCGCGCTGGACGCCCTGCCCGACTCCGTCCACAAGGAGGCGCTGGTCGTGCTCGGCTGGCACCTGGTGGAGCGGGTGTCGTGACCCCCATCGCCGGCGATCCCACCCGCGCCCCCGCGGTCCGCGACATGTTCGCGCGGATCGCGCCCGGGTACGACCGGGCGAACCGGTGGATGTCGTTCGGCATCGACACGTGGTGGCGCCGCGTCGCGCTCCGCGAGCTGGGCCCCGCCCCGCGCGTGCTCGACCTCTGCGCCGGCACGATGGACTTCTCCGCGATGCTCGGCGACCGCGAGGTCGTCGCCGTCGACTTCTGCGCCGAGATGCTCGAGGCGGGCAGGGCGAAGGCGCCCCGCGCGCGGACGATCTGCGCCGACGCCCGCGATCTGCCGCTCGGCGATGCCTCCGTCGACGGCGTCGTCGCCGGCTTCGGCATCCGCAACGTGCCCGAGTACGAAAAAGCGCTCGCCGAGTGCGTCCGGGTGCTGGCCCCGGGCGGCCGCCTCGTGGTGGTGGACTTCTTCCGGCCCGTCACGCTGGCCCAGCGGTTCTTCGCGGGCACCTACAACCGCGTGGTGTTGCCGATGGTGGGCGGGCTCGTCACCGGCGACGCCTCCGCCTACCGCTACCTCGCGGCCTCGATGGGCGCGTGGACCGACCGCGCCGGGTTCGAGCGCGCCTGTGTCGCGGCCGGGTTCGCCCGCGCGGAGGGGCGCGACCTCTTCCCGCCCGTGGCCGCGCTCGTGGTGGCGCACCGATGAAGCTCGTCCTCGGCGTCACCGGCGCGACGGGCGCGGCCTACGCGGCGCGCGCGCTCGTGTTCTTCCGCCAGCACCGCGAGATCCACGTCGACCTGGTGTTCACGAAGAACGGGCGGCTCGTGTGGCAACACGAGGTGGGCGAGATCCCGACCGACTTCCCCCTCTGGGGCGCCGGCGACATGACCGCGCCCTTCGCGTCGGGCTCGGCTCGCTACGACGGGATGCTGATCCTGCCGTGCTCCGCGGGCACGATGGCGCGCGTCGCCACCGGCGTGAGCTTCGATCTGGTCGGGCGCGCCGCGGACGTCATGCTGAAGGAGCGCCGCCCGCTCGTGGTGGTGCTCCGCGAGACGCCGCTCTCGCTCATCCAGCTGCGCAACGCGCAGACCCTCGTCGAGGCCGGCGCGTACGTGATGCCGGCGTCGCCCTCTTTCTACGGCAGGCCCACCACGGTCGAGCAGGTGCTCGACACGGTGGTCGCCCGCGCGCTCGACCGGCTCGGCGTCCCCAACGAGCTGGTCACGCGCTGGAGCGGGCTGCCCGGGAGCCAACCATGATGGACCTTTCCCCTGTCACCACCCGCGCGATCGACGCCGCCGGCCTCGGCGAGGTCCGCGAGAAGCTCGACGCCGGCGTGCGCCTCGACGTGGAGGACGGCGTGCGGCTGTTCCGCACGACCGAGCTCGCCGCGCTCGCCGCGCTCGCCAACCGCGACCGCGAGCGCCGCTGGGGCGACCTCACCTTCTTCAACCGCAACGTCCACGTCAACGCGACCAACGTGTGCGAGGCGAGCTGCATCTTCTGCAGCTTCGCGCGCGTGAAGACCGGCGACCCGGGGAGCTGGACGATGGCGGTCGACGAGGCCGTCGCGCGCGTCCGGGCGCTCCGCGACGAGCTCGTCACCGAGGTCCACATCGTGAACGGGCTCAACCCGGACTTGCCCTGGCAGTACTACGTGGACCTGCTCCGCGCGATCAAGGCCGAGCGCCCCGATCTGCACCTCAAGGCCTTCACCGCGGTCGAGATCCACTACTTCGCGGAGAAGTACGGCAAGACCTACGAGCAGGTCCTCGGCGAGCTCGTCGACGCCGGGCTCGGCTCGCTCCCGGGCGGCGGCGCGGAGATCTTCCACCCCCGCGCCCGCAAGAAGCTCTGTCACGACAAGGTGGACGCCGACGGCTGGCTCGAGGTCCACCGGGTCGCCCACCGCATGGGGCTGCGGTCCAACTGCACGATGCTCTTCGGCAGCATCGAGACCATCGAGGAGCGCGTCGACCACCTCGTGCGGCTGCGCGCGCTCCAGGACGAGACGGGCGGCTTCCAGACCTTCATCCCGCTGCGCTTCCACCACGAGAACAACCGGCTCCGGCGCGTCAAGGAGCCCACGGGGCACGACACGTTGCGCACGTTCGCCGTGTCCCGCCTGATGCTCGACAACGTCGACCACGTGAAGGCGTACTGGGTCATGCTGGGCATCAAGCTCGCCCAGGTGTCGCTCGGCTGGGGCGTGGACGACCTCGACGGCACCGTGCGCGAGGAGCGCATCTACCACATGGCCGGCGCGCGCACGCCGCAGGAGCTCACGCGGGCCGAATTGGTCGCGCTCATCCGCGCCGCGGGGCGCGTGCCCGTCGAGCGGGACACCCTCTACAACGTCGTCGCGGAGGCCTGAATGTGGCGCGTCGCTCCCGTTGGTTACACCAACACCTGGCCCCTCGTCCGCCACCTCGACCGCGCGCGCTTCGAGCTCATGCCCGGCGTGCCCAGCGAGGCCGCGCGGATGATGCGCACCGGCGAGGTGGACGTGGCGCTCATCCCCGTCGGCGCGCTGTTGTCCGACGAGGTCGACCTGCGCGTGGTGCCCGGCTACTGCCTCGGCTGCGACGGCGACGTCACGAGCGTGCTCCTCGTGGGCGAGACCCCGCTCGAGGAGTGGGAGGCCGTCGCGCTCGACGGGGCCAGCCGCACGAGCGTGCTCCTCGCGCAGATCCTGCTGGGTGGCCCGCTCGGGCGACCCGGCCTGCGGACGTACGACGTGGACGCCGGCACCGGCGCCTTCCACGCGCAGGGGAAGACCGGCGCCGTCGTCATCGGCGACGCCGCGCGCAACCTGCCCGACCGGCTCGTCACGCGCATCGACCTCGGGCGCGTCTGGAAGGACTGGACCGGGCTCCCGTTCGTGTTCGCGGTGTGGGCCGGCCGCCCGGACCTCGATCCCGACGCGATCGCCGCGCTGCGCGACGCCGCGCGCAAGGGCCTCGCCTCGCGCGACGAGGCGCCCGCCGAGGACCGCACCTACCTCACGCGCCACATGCGCTACGAGCTCGACGACCGCGCGCTGATGGGGCTCCGCCGCTTCGCCGCGCTGGGCAAGCGCGCGGGCTTGCTCGCCCGCGAGGACTTCTCGCTCTACACGCCGCCGCGCGTGGAGCGCCGGCGCGTCGACGTGGACACGCTGCTCCAGAAGGGCGCCGACGGCGAGCGCCTCACGTTCGACGAGGGGCTGCGGCTCTACGACGCCGCGCCGATGGAGGACCTCGGCGCCGCCGCGCACCTGCGCCGCATGGCGCTCCACCCCACGCGCCACGTGACCTACATCGTCTCGCGCAACATCAACTACACGAACGTGTGTGTCACCGCGTGCAAGTTCTGCGCGTTCTACCGCCCGAAGAGCCACGGCGAGGCCTACACGCTCACGAAGGACCAGATCCGCGCCAAGATCGAGGAGCTCGTGTCGGTCGGCGGCATCGAGACGCTGCTCCAGGGCGGGCTCAACCCGGCGCTGGGCATCGAGTACTACGAGGACCTCTTCCGCTGGATCAAGGCGAACTTCCCGATCGCGCTGCACGCGCTCTCGCCCGAGGAGATCTTCCACGTCATGGGCGTGTCGAACCTCTCGATGGACGAGACGCTCGACCGGCTGGTCGCCGCCGGGCTCGACAGCATCCCGGGCGGCGGCGCCGAGGTGCTCGTCGACGAGGTGCGCAAGAAGATCGCGCCGCTCAAGTGCACGACGGACGAGTGGCTCGAGGTCATGCGCCGCGCGCACGCGAAGGGCCTGCGCAGCTCCGCGACCATGATGTTCGGCGTCGGCGAGACCGCCGCGCACCGCGTCGAGCACCTCTTCCGGCTGCGCGATCTCCAGGACGAGCACGGCGGCTTCACCGCCTTCATCTGCTGGACCTTCGTGCCCGACAACACGTTCGTCACGCCCGGCGAGAACACCGCCGCGCACTACCTCCGCACCAGCGCGACGTCGCGACTGTTGCTCGACAACTTCGACAACGTGCAGGCGAGCTGGGTGACGCAGGGCCCGGGCGTCGCGCAGGCGAGCCTCCACATGGGCTGCAACGACTTTGGTAGCGTGATGCTGGAGGAGAACGTGGTCAGCGCCGCCGGCAGCACGTTCCGCATGACCGTCGACGACGTCGAGCACCACATCCGCGCGGCGGGGTTCGTGCCCGTGCGTCGCAACATGCGGTACGACCACCTCGAGGTGCGGGGAGGGGAGGTACACGCGTGAGGGCGCTTCGCCCCACCTGGGCCTGGACGCCGGACGGCCTCGTCCGCGCGCCGGTCGTCGCCGTCGACGACGCCGGGCGAATCGTGCCCTCCGAGGGCCTCCCCGTCGAGGACGTCCCGGGCCTCCTGCTCCCCGGCCTCGTCAACGCGCACACCCACCTCGAGTTCGGGCCCACGCCCACCGCGCGCGAGGGCGGCTTCCTGAATTGGCTGGCGCAGATCCGCGCCGGCGAGCCTCCCAGCGCGGCGCAGGCGGGCCGCGGCGTGTTCCAGTCCATCAAGGCGGGCACGGCGGCGGTCGGCGAGATCACCAACGGCGGCCTGTCCGCGGGCGCCCTCGCCGCCGGGAAGATGCCGGCGCGCGTGTTCCACGAGGTCTACGGCATCGACGTCGAGGACCCTCCCAAGCTCGCCGCGCTCACGCCGCACGCGCCGCACACCACCCACCCCAACGTCATCCGCGCGGCCGCCGCGCGAGGCACGCCCTGGTCGATCCACTTCGACGAGGACCCCGAGGAGGCCGTGTTCCTCCGCACCGGCGGCGGACCCTGGCCCGTGGCGATGCGCCGCATGGGCCGCAACCTCGCGTCGTTCCGCGTGCCGGGGTGCTCGCCGGCGGAGTACCTCGCGGGCCTCGGGGTGCTCGATCGCCGCGCCCTGCTCGTGCACGCCACGTGCACGCGCGGCGAGGACCTCGACCGCGTCGCCGTCGCGCGGGTGTGTCTGTGCGTGCGGTCCAACCTGCACATCACCGGGTGGCTCCCGGACGTGCGGGGCCTGCTCGCCCGCGAGGTCCCGCTCGCGATCGGCACGGACTCGCTCTCGTCGTCCCCCGACCTCGATCTCGTCGCCGAGGCGGTCGCGCTGCGCCGCGCGTTCGCCGACGTGCCGCTGGCCGTGTGGATGCGCGCGCTGACCGAGGGCGGCGCCGACGCGCTGGACCTGCCGCTCGGGCGCATCCGCGAGGGCGAGGCCCCCGGGCTCCTGCTCGTGGACGTGCCCGCGGGGGACGACCCGCTCGAGCGGCTCTTCGACGGCACCCGCTGGCGCCGGAGGTGGATCTCGTGTCCCGCGTCCTGACGTTCGGCCGGATGATCAAGCTCTCCCACAGCATCTTCGCGATGCCGTTCGCGCTCGCGTCCGCGGCGCTCGCCGCGCGCTCCGCGGGCATCACGTGGGCGCAGGGGCTGCTCGTCGTGACCTGCATGGTGCTCGCCCGCAGCTGTGCGATGGGCTTCAACCGAATTGTGGACCGGGAGTTCGACGCGAAGAACCCGCGGACGGCCATCCGCGAGATCCCGTCCGGGCAGATCTCGGTGGGCGCGGCGAAGGCGTTCACGGCCGCGGCCGCGGTCGGCTTCGTGGCGGCGGCGTTCGCGCTCAACCCGCTGTGTGGCTGGTTGTCGCCGATCGCCCTCGCGGTCATCTGCGGGTACAGCTACGCGAAGCGCTTCACGGCGCTCGTGCACCTGTGGCTGGGCGTGGCCCTCGGGCTCGCGCCGGTGGCCGCGTGGATCGCGCTGACGGGGACCGTGTCGCCGGCGGCGCTGCTGCTCGCCGGGGCCGTCGCCACCTGGGTCGCCGGCTTCGACATCCTGTACTCGCTGCAGGACGAGGAATTCGACCGCGGGCAGGGGCTCAAGAGCATCCCCGTCGCGCTCGGCCAGGTGGGCGCGATGTGGGTCAGCGGCGGGCTCCACGTCGGGACGGCGGCGCTGCTGGCCGCGTTGCCCGCGCAGGTCGCGTTGGGCTGGCCCTACTGGGTCGGGTACGCCGTCATCGTGGCGGTGCTCGCGTACGAGCACTGGCTCGTGCGACCGGGCGACCTCTCCCGCATCGACAAGGCCTTCTTCGACCTCAACGGGTACGTGTCGCTGCTGTTCCTCGGGGCGGTGCTGCTGGGGTAGGACCCCGCGCGGCACGGTACGATCGCGCGGGTGAGCACGAAGCCGAAGCGCGATCTGTCCCTCGACGACCTCCTCTCCTCCAACCAGCGTCGCGACGACGCGGGCGGTGGACCGGCGCCCATCCGTCGAAAGGACGACCCCTTCTCCGGAAGCGGCGGTCGGATGCGGCTCGACGACATCGAGGGCTTGCCCGACGCGGTCGATCCCGCGCAGGAGGGGGTCATCGGGGGCGGCCCGAAGCGCCGGCGCGCCAGGGACGTGGGCCGGAGCGGGCTCGACGGCCTCTCACCCAAGAAAAACTAGCGAGTCGATCATCGACGCGACCGACCACCGCTCGCCGACGACCGGCACGTCGATCTCCTCGGTGTCCACGCGCTCGTAGGAGGTCGCGTAGCGGTCGCCGCGGTTGTCGGTGTGCGAGCAGCTCGTAGCGCTCCGCGTCGCGGAGGATCCCGCCGTTCACCATCGCCAGCACCTCGGCAGCCGTGAACCGGTAGGTCCGACGCCCCGCGTGCAGGTACGTCATGCCCTGCGTCTTACTCCCGCTCCACGAACCTCGCCCCCACCTCCACGTCCCCCGCCATCGTCAGGATTGCCGTGGAATCCTCGCCGAGGTCGGGGTCGGACCACCCGTCGAACACCCAGCCGTCGGCGGGCACCGCGGTCACGGTGACAGGGGTGTCCACGTAGAACGTCCCCGTGAACGGCGCCTCCACCTCCACGACCGACAGGCGGAACGTGCCCGACCCCTCCGCGGTGAGCGAGAGCGTGGCGTGCCCGCCGGGGGCGAGCTGGGCGACGATCTGGTCGTCCATCACGCGCGCGCGGGCGCGGGCGAACTGCACGGCGTAGGCGACGGCGTCGTAGAAGGCGGAGGTGTCGCCCGTGCCACACCAGCGCGCGCGTTGCATCGCCATCGCCGGGGCCACGTCGTCGGCGAGGCGCTGCACCGTCGCGGCGGCGGCGTCGCCCGCCATCGTGGTGTTCAGGAGCTCGGCGTGCGTGTTCACGACGGCGACGCGGAAGGCCTCGTTGGCGAGCGCCTCGCGGAAGCGCATGCCCTTCGTGGACGTGCTCCTCGCCGTCGACAGGTAGTCGCTGCTCGCCGAGGGCCAGCCGTGGCCGAAGTCGTAGACCATCCAGCGCCAGCGCCCGTCGTCGTCGTGCGGGCGCCACATCCGCAGGTTGTTGGTGCCCCAGTCCGAGTTGGAGATCCAATTCTCGGCGACCACCTGCGCGGCGAAGTTGGTCACGTCCACGCGCGCTTCGAAGTCGGCCCACGCCTGCGACGACGCGAGGTCCTGCGTCGTCGCGAGCGACTCGAGCGCGTCGAACGCCTCCCAGTCGCCCTGCACGAGGTCCCAGTTGGCCTCGTGGGTCCAGCCGACCTCGACGCGGTCGAGGTCCTCGGGGTCCTCGCCGTGGTGGTCGGCGGCGTACCACTCGTCGAGGCGCTCCTTGAGCTCGTAGAGCCCCCAGAACGTGCCGTTGAGGTAGACCAGCACGGGGCGATAGGCCTGGGCGTCGAACGCGCCGAGGCGCCGCCCGTCGGCGTCGCGCAACAACGCCTGCACGCTCGCGTCCACGATCTGGGTCGAGCACCAGTCGCCGCCGTTGCGCAGGTACAGGCGGTGCCAGGCCTCGATGTCCTCGTCGGGGAAGAGCCTCGCGTCGAAGGTCTCGGACGAGTAGCCCGACCGCGCGAGCAGCTCGAAGTTGCGCTGGTCGAACGCGCGGCTGTAACCCCCGGCGATCTGGATGCCGGCGTCCTGCGCCACGACGCGCGTCCCGTCGGGCTCGAACACCTCGACGTGGACGTCGCGCTCCCACTCCTCCCAGAAGTTGGCGTCGAAGTAGGGGTACCAGGTCTCGTAGGGGGTGGACCCGTACACGTAGATGCCGCGGTCCTCGTCGAAGAGGTCGGGCGGGTCGGCGACGAGCGAGACGACGGCGAGCCCCGTGCCCGGGTCGGCGAGGTAGCTGCCGACGGCGTCGCGGCTCGGCCAGAGCCCGTCCACGAAGGCGCGCACGCGCAGGACCTCGCCGTCCACGTCGACGGGGCCGTTCACCTCCTCGGCGTCCTCGCCGGGGACGGAGCCGTCGCGCGTGTAGCGGAGCACGCCCTCGCCGGCGACCTCGACCTCGCCCACGTCGAAGCCGCCCGCGGGCGTGAGCGTGGGCGTGGGCGCGAACCCGGGCCGCGACTCGGTGGTGTTGGGCTCGCCGGGCGTGGGCGCGAGGAAGTGCTCCCAACGTCCGTCGTCCACGCGGCGGCCCCAGGACTCGTCGGCGTACAGCCGCGGGAGCGTGACGTGGTCGGCGACGCAGCCCTCCGGCGCGAGGAGGAACAACTCGTCGCCGAGGGTGTCGAGCGCGAAGGGGAGGTGCAGGTCGGCGTCGCGGCCGGACGCCCACACCCGCAGCGCCTCACCCGCGCCGAGCTCCCGAATGGGGAACGTGAAGGCGGGCTCGGCGTCCTCGGAGAGGGCCCAGCCGGCGAGCGAGGTGTTCTCGACGGCGGCGACCTCGACCCAGTCGGAGCGGTCGCCGAGATCGTCGTCCTCCTGCGTGTTGGACGCCATCGCCTCGTTCAGCACCACCGCGGGCTCGCCCTCGCACGCGACCCACGCGGGCGCGTCGCCGGCGTCCTCCGCGGGGAGCTCGGGCGAGAGCGGGACGGAGCGGTCGGCGCAGGCGAGGAGGAGGAGCACGGTCAGCGCTCGCCGAAGTCACGCACGAGCTGATCCCAGCGCGTCACGCGCTCGTCCTGCTCCCCCATCATCTCCACCATCCATCGCCGCACGTAGCCGGCGTCCAGCTTCGCGCCCTGAACGGCCACCAGCCGTTCGAGGTCGACGATGTCCTTCTCCGCCACGACCCGGAGCGCGACGTGCTCGGGCTCCGGGCTCATCTCCGCGGCCAGTGGCCGGCGCGGAGGCGGCGGAGCGCCTCGATCGAGCTCGCGGGGAGTGGGTCCTCCCACGCGAGCACGCGCGCAGCGTCCGCCCGCAGCGCGATCTGCCGAGCCGCCATCGCGCAGGCGGCGGCGCGGAGGCGCGCGTGCTCCTCGACGGTCATCTCGCGGTACGCCTCGGCCTCCCGCCGCACGGAGGCTTCGTTCGAAGTGACCCATGCCGGGAGGGACGCGAGCACGATCCAATGGTAACTCCCGGGCGCGACACCCCCGCCCCGCCCCAGCCTCCCGCCCCCTCGAGAACCCGCGCCGGGACGTTACGGCACGTTCGTTGCTTCCCTCCCCGGCCTGCGGAGGTCCCATGCGCTTCTTCCCGCTCCTCGCCCTGCTCGCCGGCTGCCCCGTGCCCGAGGAGGACGACGAGGACAAGCCCGATCGCGGCGACGAAACCGGCCACGTCGGCGAGGACGCCTACGGGGGAGGCCGCTGCGGCTACACCTCGGCGGCGCTCGCGGCGGAGGACGAGGTTCCGGCGATCGGCGGCAGCGCGAGCGACGCCGCGCTCGTGTACTCCGGCGCGCGCGCCACGACGTTCGCGTACCTCGACGGCGGGGAGACCACGCTCGACCACGCGCTCACGCTGGACGCGTCGACCGCGCTCCTGTGGACCGGCGAACGTCGCGAGGACACGGGCTACTGGGAAGACGAGACCGACTCCGAGACGGCGACGGCCCCGGGCGAGGAGACCGAGGACGACCCCGGCACCGGCGTGGAGGACACCGCGGGCGAGGTCGGCTACGAGGACACGGGCGCGGACACCGGCGGCGGGGGCGAGGACGTGGAGTGCCCCTCCTTCGTCACGCTCGAGGCGGACTGGACGTTCGGCACGGGCGACGGGGCGTTCGACGAGGCGATGCGCGTGACGGTGCGCGTCGAGTCGATGACCGAGGCCACCCTCGACCACGCGCTCGCGTACGACGACCTCGGCGGCGACTGGGTCCCCGAGGGCGAGGACCCCGGCGAGTGGGACACCTTCGAGGTCGAATTCGACGCCACGCTCGACGTCGGCGCGGAGTACGGCTTCGTCACGATGACGGCGAGCCGCACCGACGGCGACTTCGGGGTCGCGATGCGCGGCGACGTGGGCGGCTGGCCGGCGTCGGACGAGTCGGAGGCGGAGACGGCGCCGTAGCCGGATACCTTGGGCGGCGTGCTCCTCCCGCTCCTCGCCTGCGCCGACCCCCCGGCGCCCTCGGGCCCGCCGTCGATCGTGCTGGTGTCGCTCGACACCACGCGCGCGGACCGGCTCGGGGCCTGGGGCAGCGCGGCGGGGCTGACCCCGAGCCTCGACCGCTTCGCCGAGGAGGCGGTCGTCTTCACGCGCGCCTACGCGCAGTCCAACAGCACGGCGTCGTCGCACCGGAGCGTGTTCACGAGCCGCTACCCGTGCGAGCCCACGTCCGACGCGCCCACGCTCGCCGAGATCCTCCACACCTACGGCTACGCCACCGCCGCCTTCTCCGCCGGCGGCGAGCTCGCGCGGGGCGGCGGCTTCGAGCGCGGCTTCGACACGTACAGCTCGTCGCTGGATTTCGGCTCGTTCTGGCACACGGCGCCGCCCGCCACCGTTTGGCTCGCCGAGCACCGCGACGGGCCCGTCTTCGAGTTCGTGCACAGCTACGACGCCCACGCGCGCTACCTGAAGCCCACGCCGTTCACCCACGTCGGCGACGTGTCCCCGCCGCTCTCGTACCTGCTCGCCTCCTCGAAGGCGCGGGTGATCGACGGGTTCTTGCACGCGGACACCAACGCGCTCGCGTGGGTCTCCGCGACGTACCTGCGCGCGCGCTCCGAGCCCGCCCGCACGCGGCTCGCCGAGATGGCGCCCGACGCGCCGCTCCTCGACGAGACGGAGCTCGCCCACGTCCGCCGCGCCTACGACGACGGCGTCGCCTACATGGACGTCGGCTTCGGCATGTTGATGGCGTCGTTGCAGGCGCAGGGGCGCCTCGACGACGCGTGGGTCGTCGTCTTCGCCGACCACGGCGAGCAGCTCGGCGAGGACGGGATGTTCGACCACCCGTTCGCGCTGACCGACGCCGAGACCCACGTGCCCCTGATGATCCGCGCGCCGCGCGGCGAGGGCGGGGGGCGCCACGTCGACGCGCTCGTCGAGCTCTCGGACATCCTGCCCACGCTGGTCGAGCTCGCGGGGGGCGTGCCGCCCGCGGACATGCGGGGGACGTCGCTCCTGCCGGCGGTCCGGGGCGAGCCCCTCGCCGGTCACGACGTCGCCTTCAGCGTGGGCGGCTGGCAGTCGCGAATCGTGTCGGTGCGGAGCCCGGAGGCGCGCCTGACCTACACCGGCGTGAGCGCGGGATCGCGCGTGTTGCCCGATCTCGTCGCCGCCGCCTCGCTCCCCGGGCCCGGCTTCGACGGCGAGGCCGACCCGGCCCTGCGCGACCGGCTCGTCGCGCGGCTGCGGTCGTTGCCGGCGAACGATGCGGTCGCGAAGCCCGCGCCGCTCCGTCAGGGCTTGAGGGACCGTGGGTACTTTTAGGCTGCTCTTCGCCTGCGCCCCGGCGACGGCCTGGACGGAGGAGGCCGCGCTCGCGCCGGTGCTCGCCCGGCTCGACGGCGACCGCGACGGCGAGGTGACCCGCGCGGAGTTCGACGCGGTCGCAGTCCCCGGGACGCCCTTCGCGGCCTGGGACACCGACCGCGACGGCGTGTTGTCCCGCGACGAGGCCTTCGCGCTCTGGCGCGAGCAGGACCCGGTCAACTTCCACCCGTTCCCGACCGGCCCCCCCGACCGGCCCTTCCACGTCGAGGAGCACGACCCCGCCTACGAGGTGCTGGTCTCGCTGCGCGAGGAGGTCCTCGCGAAGGACCCCTCCGCGCCCGTCCCGAGCGAGGCGGCCCTGCGCGCCGCGTCCGCCGGCGGCCTCGAGAGCGAGGGGGCGAAGGCGGCGCTGCGCACGCTGGCGGTCGTGTCGGACGCCGCCGGCGTGGCGTTCCCGCCCTCGCTGCGGGATTAGGGCGCGGCGCTCGACGAGCTGCAGCAGTCGACGTTGCCGCAGCACGGGTCGATGCAGTTCGCCGAGCAGCAGCCCTCGAGGTCGACCCAGCCGCAGTTGCCCGCGAAGGCGTCGCAGAGCACCACGGGCGCGTCCTCCCCGTGGGCGGAGGCGACGACGGGATCCACGGTGCCGGTGTCGAGCTCGAGCGCGCCGGTGTCCTCGGGCCACCACTCCTGCGCCCGGGCGCTCCTCGGCGCGATCCAGGCGAGCAGGAACGCGAACGCGACGCGCAGCCGCACGGCCTGCTGGGTCCAGATCCGCGTGGCCAGCTGCGAGAGGTTCAGGCGCGGCGTGACGTCCTTCAGGTCGGCGACGGCGAGGCGCTCGCGGGGGAGCGCTTCCCAGCGCCGCACCTTGTCGGCGAACCCGGCGACCAGCACGCGCGACAGCCACGCCGCGTCGCCCCGGACGGGGAGGCGGGCGATCGCGCCGCGCAGGGCGGCGATCTCCCCGCGCGCGCCCTCGACGCCCGCCCGGCGCGCGGCCTCGGGCAGCTCGTCCGCGGCGCCGAACGCGGCGGCGAGCGCGTTGTAGCCGCCCTTGCGGACGTCCCGGCCGTAGTCGAGCAGGTTGTCCATGAAGAACAGGTAGCGGCCGATGCCCTCGCCCACGTCGCCGGCGGCGGCGTGGCCGGCGAACCCGAACGCGAGGCGGGCGATGGCGGCGGTGGGCGCGGCGGCGTCCTCCAGCGGGAGCGGCCCGGCCGCCTCGACGCGCGCCTGCTCGGCCATCCGCGCCTCGATCGCCTCGACCGGGAAGCCGGCCTCGCGCAGGATCTCGCGCGCCTTCCGCCCGCCCGCGGAGAACGCGCGGCAGGCGAGCCAGCGGAGCCAGCCGCCCTCGTCGCGCCGGTCGTCCTCCAGCTTCGCGACGGCCATCCACACGCCGAACGCGGCGGCGATCCGCGTGTTCTCGGTCGCGTCGCGACAGCGCAGCTTGATCGGCCCCGGGGCGAGCACGCAGGCGCGACGCCCCTCCGCGGCGACGCCCTCGCCGGCGACGTCGAGGAACAGGTTGTAGAACGCGACGTCCGGCCCGGCGAAGAGCCGGTACGCGAAGCCGTAGGTCTCGCCGACGTGGTGGCACAGCCCGCAGAGGTAGCCGGCGAGGAGCGCGCGGTGGCCGGCGTCGGCGCCGATCGGGCGCAGATACCCCATCATCGCGCCACCTCGACCTCGACGACGCGCCCGACGCGGACGGTCGAGAGCCCGCGCGCCTCGGCGAGCGCCGCCCACCCCAGCGCGGCGGCCTCGTCCACGCAGCGGGCGCGGGCGACGGCGACCTCCCCGGTCACGGCGACGCCCACCGCCTCGACGCCGTCCGCCGCGGGGAGCTCGACCCCGGCGCGGTCGGCGAGGGCCTCGAGCGCGTCGCGCCCGATCGCCGCGGCCCAGGCGTCGCCCTCGGGCACGAGCCCGTCGAGGGCGGCGACGTCGAACCCCGGCTCGCCGAGCTCGCGCTCGAGCGCCACCCGCGCCACCGCCGCGCGGTCGCCCGCGACGGCCTTCGTCGGCGCGAGGCGGCGCAGCACGAACGGGCCCAGGTCCACGCCGCGCCTGCGGGGGACGCCGCCCACCTTCGCGCGCAGCGCGTCGAGGTCGCCGAAGTCCCCCTCGGCGAGCGCGACGCAGCCCTCGTCGAAGCAGCCCGCGCGCACGCGCCGGAACGCGGCGAGCGCGTCGGCCACCTCGACCGGGAGCGCCGCGCCGCCGTCCGCGCCCGCGAGCAGCGTGGCGTCGGCCGGCAGCGCCGCTAGCATCGCGTCGTCCGCGAAGTCGTGGGAGGGCGCGAGCGAGGGCGCGCAGGCCGTGAAGAACAACCACACGAGCGAACGGTACTACACTGGCCGCATGATCGCCCTCGTCGCCGCCGCGCTGGCCCAGCCGCACACCTACGCGCGCGACACGGGCGACGTCGGCGTGGGCGTGTCGCTCGGGGGCGGCGCGTTCCCCGCGCTCGACGTCAGCGTGTACGCCGCCGAGCACGTCGCGCTCGACTTCGCGATCGGCCCGCGGTGGGGGTTCGGCGACGACCTCTACCTGAACGTGGCGGGGGTGGTGGGCCTCGTGGGCGACTTCGGCACGCGGCGGGCCCACGCCGGGCCGTTCGTGCGCCTCGGCAGCACGCTCCCCGGCGCGTTCACGGAGAGCTTCGTGGCGGGCGGCGTCGACGCACGGTGGCTGCTCGGGAGCGAGGGGCGGCACGTGATCGCGCTGGACGTGGGGCCGGGCTGGTTCTTCGTGCGGGACCTGCCGTCGGTCCACCACCAGACGAGCTTCCTGCTGTACGTGAAGGTCGGGTGGAGCGTGTACTTCGGGTAGGTGCGCGCGTCGGTTGACTCGGAGTGTTTTCCGCCGGAAGATGAAGGGGGAAGGGCGCGCCGTGAGGTGAGCCGTGCTCGTCGCTGAACAGATCAACGCTTTCGTGCGTGACCGCGCGCCGGGCGAACGTACGATCGCTCGATGGGTTCGAGGGAGTGTCGCGTGAGCGTCCTCCTCTTTTTTCTCGCCTGCTCACATCGGGACCCCGGCACCAAGGCGGGTCCGGCTGGGTCCGACCTCGACACGGCGGCTCGGGACACGGCGGGTCACGACACCGCAGACACCGACCCACCCGACAGCGACACCCCCACGGTCCCCGAGGGCGTTTGTCCCCTCGCGCCCGTGCCTGCCCAACTCTGGACGGGCGCGCCCACCTGTACCGACGTCGACTTCGTCGGGTGGGAGATGACCGTCGAGCGCGAGCTGAGCTACTACATCCTCGGTGCGCCCAGCGTAATCCCGGTCGACGGCACTCCCCGGGTCGTGGTCCCGGCGGGTTGGTACGACCTCCTCCTCTACGACGCGGTCAACGACACGGAGGACGTCCAGGTCGACGTGCAGATCGACTCGAACGGCGTCTCGGCGGCGACGCTCCAGGACAGGTCCCGGACGGTCTTCGGGATGTTGGATTCCTGGGTCGATGGGTCGGTCATCAAGCTCAACCTCTCGTACGTGGACCAGTTCGGCGCTTGGGACATCTCGCCGGACATCGACGCGCACGGGGCCATGGCGCCGTCAATCGTCGATCTCGATGCTGACGGCGTGCCCGACTTCGGCATGGACGGCGCGGTGCTGTCGATGCGGGACGGGATCGTCGCCGCGGGGGAGACTGTCGAGTGGGCCATGCTCGCGCCAGCGGCGCGCCTGTCCGCAGGCGAGGTGGCGATCCTCGGCAGCGCCGGGATCTGGACCCCATCGACCGGGGCGCTGACGAGATGGTCGGGGCTGTCGGAGAGCCCGGTCCCGGTCCGGTACACGATCCTCGCGCCGGTGGACCTCGGGGGAGAGGTGGTGATCCTCGGCACCGACGGCAACGAGGCGCTCCTCGCTGGCCTCGACGGCGCCGCGCGCTGGACGGTGCCTACGGGTGACTACCGCCACCTCTCACCCGCGATCGGCGACGTCGACGGCGATTCGGTCCCCGAGCTCTGCTTCGGCGCCAACTACCAGCTGGCGTTGGTGGACGTGGCGGGGGACGTGTGGTGGTCCGTCGCCCACGAGGAGCTGGCCGGGAGCACCGGCGGCTGCGCCATGGCCGACCTCGACGCCGACGGTCGCTACGAGGTGATCGACTACGGCATGTTCGGCCTGTTCATCCGCGACGGCGCCACCGGCGAAGTACTCGCGTCGTGGGAGGAGATCGGCGCCAAGTGGCACACCGTGCCACCCGTCGTCGCCGACGTCGACGCGGACGGCAGCGCCGAGATCGTGGTGAGCGGGGGCTACATCTCCGAGGGTTACAACCAGGACCACACGTGGATCCTCGGCGCCGCGGAGGGCCGGTGGGCCCGCACCCGGCCCGTCTGGAACCAGCTCGCGTACGACGTCACGTCGATCCGGGACGACGGCGTCCTCAACTCCTTCCCGTTCGACAATTGGGACACCTACAACTCCTTCCGCGCGCAGCCGTCGCACGACGGCGCCCACCCTGACCTCGTGATCGCGGGCACGGACGCGTGCGCGGACACGTGCGGGGAGGGTGGCACCGTGCGCCTCGCCGTCCAGGTCTCGAACCCGGGGTCGGTCGACGCGCCGCCGGGCGCGATCGTACGCCTGTACACGTGGACCGCGGAGACAGGCCTGCGCGTCGTCGCCGACGCCGTGCTCGAGGACAGCGTGCCCGCCGGCGAGTCCGCCGAGGGCGTGGTCTTCGACGTCCCGTACGCCGACTGGGGCGACCGGCGCGTGCTCGAGGTGGTGGGCCTGCACGACGACGAGTGCGACTGGGTGAACAACCGCGAGGAGGTCGACGTGCCCGACCCGTGTGCCGGATGATCCTCTGGCTCTTCGCCTGCGGGCGCGACACGGACAAGCCGGACGTCCCTGACGACACCGTCCCGACGGACACCGGCGATCCGTGCGCGCCTGTCACCTGGTTCGCGGACGGCGATGGCGACGGGTTCGGCGGCGCTGCGACGGTGGAGGCGTGCGACGCCCCCGAGGGCTATGTCGCTACCTCGGGCGACTGCGACGACGCCGACCCCGCCGTGAGCCCCGACCTCCCCGAGGTCTGCGACGCCGCCGACGTCGACGAGGACTGCAGCGGCGCGGCGGACGACGACGACGAGGGCCTCACCGACGCGATCACCTGGTACCGCGACTACGACGCCGACGGCTACGCGACCGGCAACGGCGTGACCATCACCCAGTGCGACCCGCCCGCCGGCTACGCCAGCGCGCTCGGCGACTGCGACGACGAAGACGAGTCGATCCACCCGGGTGCGCAGGAGGTCTGCGACCCGGCGGACACCGACGAGGACTGTGACGGCGCGGCCGACGACGCGGACGAGAGCGTCGACCCTTCGACACGTGTGGACCTGTATGGCGACGCGGACGGCGATGGCTTCGGTGGTGGCTCGCCCGCGGGCGCGGGGTGCGACGCCACGGGCGAGTCGTCCACGGAGGGGTCCGATTGCGACGACGCCGACGCCTCGGTGCACCCCGCGGCCACGGAGACCTGCGACGGGCGCGACGACGACTGCGACGGGCTCGTCGACGACGGAGACGACTCGCTGGATGCCCCCTGGTACGGCGACGGCGACGGCGACGGGTACGGCGACGCCGAGGTGGACGCGTGCGAGGCGCCCGCCGGGTACGTCGCCGCGGGGGGCGACTGCGACGACGCCGACGCCGGCGTGAACCCCGGCGCGGCGGAGGTGTGCCTCGACGTCGTCGACCAGGACTGCGACGGCCTGACCGACGACTACACGGGCGCGTGCGAGCCCGTCGTCGACGGCGCGGTCGCCGACCTCTGCGACCCCGCCGTCGTCGCGGTGGACGCCGCGTACTGCACCGAAGGCGTCGCCGCGGTGTTGCCTTCCGGGGTCCCCTACCCAACGGTGCAGGACGCAGTCGACGCGGCCGCCGCGGGCGACGTCGTGACGGTGTGCCCGGGGACCTGGGTGGAGTCGCTCGACGTGACGGCCGACCTCGGCCTCGCGGGGTTCGGCTCGGGGGTCAGCGTCCTCGCCCCGGACCGCGGCTCCGCGCTGCAGGCGAGCGACGGGATCGACCTGACCGTCACGGACATCACGGTGGAGGGCGGCGAGGAGCACGCGGGCGGGGGCATCCTGCTCGGCGACGACGGGACGCTCTCCGCGTGCGCGGTCTCGTTCGGCCTGAACACCTCCGACGCGGAGGGCGGCGCCGTGGGGGGTGAAGGAGCCGCCTCGCTGACCTTCGACGCCTGCACGTTCCACGCGAACGAGGCGGGCACCAACGGCGGCGCGGTGGCGCTCGATGGCGAAGCGACCATCGTCGTGGAGGACAGCGCCTTCGTCTCGAACACGGCCGCCACGGAGGGAGGCGCGCTGTGGGCCGTGGGCGGGGCGACCGTCTCGGTGACGAACAGCGTGTTCGAGGCCAACGGGGCGGGCTACGGCGCGGCGATCAGCTTCGAGGGGCCGGCGATCGACGCGACCGCGGTGACCTTCGAGGCCAACGTCGGATCGTACGCCGGCGCCATCTGGCTGGACAACGACGACCGGTCCGCGCTCGCCGCCACGCTCGACGCCTGTGTCTTCGAGGGGAACTCCGGCTACCTCGGTGGGGGACTCCGCCTCGGCGCGACCAGCGCAGGCACGTTGTCCCTCACGGACACCTCGTTCGCGGGGAACACCGCGAAGTACGGGGGCGCGTTCGGCGGGTCCAACGGCGCCACCTGGACGATCACCCTCGCCGCCTGCACGCTGACCGACAACGAGGCGTACCTCTACCACGGGGGCGCGCTCTACATCGGCGAGTACGTGGACGCCGACGTCACGCTCACCGACTGCGTCGTCACCGGAAACACCGCCTTCGCCGAGGGCGGCGGCGCCTGGCTCACTTCCGGAGGTTGGGTCACCCTCACCTCGGTGGACTCCACCTGGTCGTCCAACTCCCCCGACGACGTCGACGGCTACACCTTCGGCGCGACGACCGACTTCGAGTGTGACGGGGACGTCTGCGAGTAGGTCCGCCATCCCGCCGACTGCGCCCGCCTCGCCCCGCGCGGTAGCGTCGGCACATGGGACCCGACGGCCGACGGGCCGGTGTCGCGACTCCGTCGATGCTCGGGCCGATCCACGCCTTCGCGGCGGCCTGCTTCTACGTCTTCGGCGTGATCTACCTCGTCGCCGTGGACAGCCCCTACCTGTTCGCGGCGAACGGCCTCTTCGGGACCCTGTGCGTCGCGAACTGGTACGCGCTGCGCGGGCGGGTCGCCGAACACGTGCACGCGACGACGTTCCTCGCCGTCGTGTACGTCGGGCTCGTGAACGTGGCGGGGCACCTCGGCCGCGAGCCCATGCCGATGGTGGCGTGGGGCATTTCCGTCACCATCGCGGCCGCGTTCCTGTACGAGCGGCGAGGGGTGCTCGCGTGGAGCGCGATCACGCTCCTGTTCTACCCGCTCGTCGCGGGGCTGAAGGCGGGGCCGCTCCGGGACCGCGTAATCGCGCTCGACGAGCTCCAGGCCGACCTGCTCGCGGAGGCGACGTACGTGGGGCTCCTGTCGCTCGTCGCGTACTCGCTCTTCCTCTTCCGCGCGCGGATCCGCGCGTACGTCGAGGAGCGCGGCCGGCTCGAGGCGCGCCTCTTCCGGGCGCAGAAGCTCGAGAGCCTCGGCGTGCTCGCGGGCGGGGTCGCGCACGACTTCAACAACCTGCTGACGGTCGTGCTCGGCAACGTGAACCTCGCGCAGGTGCACCCGCTCGCGGCCCACCCCGGCGTGGCGGAGCCGCTCGCGAACGCGGAGACCGCGGTGCTGCGCGCCGCCGACCTCACGCACCAGATGCTCGCGTTCGCCGGGAAGGGGCAGCTGGCCGTGGACACCGTGGACCTGAACCGCCTCCTCGCCGAGCTGGGCGAGATCGCGCGCAGCAGCGTGCCCCGTCGGATCGACCTCCGCCTCGCGCTCGCCGACCCGGCGCCCCGGGTCGTCGCGGACCCCTCCCAGGTGCGTCAGGTGGTGCTCAACCTCCTGCTCAACGCCGCCGAGGCGATCGGCGACGCCCGCGGCGAGATCGTGGTCCGCGCGGAGGTGCGCGCGACGCTCCCCCCGTCGACGTGGACGCCGACGGCCTCCGCCGCGGGCGGCTGGGCGTGTATCGAGGTCGCCGACACCGGCTGCGGCATGGACGAGGCCACCCAGGCGCGCGTCTTCGACCCGTTCTTCACGACGAAGTTCACCGGCCGCGGCCTCGGGCTCGCCGCCGTGCTCGGCATCGTCAAGGGGCACGGCGGCGCCGTCGCGATGACCAGCGCGCCGGGGCGCGGGACGACCTTCACGGTGGCGTTCCCGAGCGCGGCGGCGGTCCCGGGCTGACCGCGCGCGCGAGCAAGCGCCGGTACCGCCACGCCAAGAGCCCGACGAGCAGCCGCGCGCGGCCCCAGGGGAGCGTCGCCAGCGCCCGGTCGCCCTCCGCGAAGAGCCGCGCGGCCTCGGACGCCGTCGCCGCCGCGTCGGTGACGTTGACGTAGCCGAGCCGGCGGTCGACCTCGACGTCGCGCAGCACGTGGGCGAGCGTGGCCGCGCGGGACAGCGCGGCGAGCCCGCCCGGGGGATCGCCCGCCTCCCCGGCGCACGCCCACAACGCGGCGAGGTAGGCGTCGCCGACCCGCGCGACCTGTGCGGCGAGCTCGTCCGACGTCAGCGGCGTGGCGTCGCGGGCGGCGTCGAAGGCGAGGGCCTCCCACATCCGCTCCACCGCGGGGCGGACCCACGGCGAGGCCGCCAGCGCGAGGGCCAGCGCGCGCTCCGGCGGCTCCTCGGGCGACGCCCCGGCGACGATCGCGCGCTGGCGGTCCACGAACGCGGCGACGCGGGCGCGGTCCCGATCGGGGGCGTCCACGACGTCGTCGGCCCACCGGAAGTAGCCGTACACGCGGGTGAACGCGACGAAGCCCTCGCCGGTGCAAAACAGGCGCAGGGCGAGCCAGGCGAAGCCGTTCGCGCGGCGGAGGTGCGCCGAGGCCCACGCGTCCGGGTCGATCACAGCGAGAAGCTCCACCCCAGCTTGCCGAACGCCTGCCAGCGCCCGTCGTCCGCGTACGAGCCGCCGAGGTAGACCGCGCGGCCGGGCGACCACTCCCACGCGGCGACGGGCTCGACGAGCCACCCGACGGCGGCGTCGTCGACGGTGCGCTCGCCGACGAGCCGCACCCAGCCGGACCGCGTCAGGTGGAGCTGCGCGCGCGCCCGCGCGACCCAGGAGGTGTAGAGGGGCTCGCCGGCGACCTCCCGCATGTGCTCGAACCCGGGCGAGAGCCCGAGCTCGAGGCGCGGCGACGGCTGCACGGCGATCTCGGCCCAGGCCCCGGCGACCGCTCCGGCGCGCGGGTCGTCGGGGTCGTAGTAGGGCGCGGTCCCGACGCCGGCGCCGAGGTCCACGCGCAGCGCCTCGCCGAAGGGGACGTAGACGTAGGCTTCGGGGAGGACGTAGTCGATCCACTCGCCGGCGAACTCCTCGCCGGCGATGGCCACGTCGATCTTCCCGAAGCCGCCGTTGCCGAAGAAGGCCCAGGCGCTCGGGTCCCACGCGCGCTCGCGCGGCGTGCCGTCGAAGCGGGTCCACGCGCGCAGGTCGAGCGGCTCGAGCGAGACGCGCGGCAGCCACGCGGCGTCCGGGTAGAGGCTGTAGTTCCCCTCGATCAGCGCGCCCTGCCGGTCCTCCATCGTGAAGAAGCCGTTCTCCTGCCGGAAGCCCGGCGCGATCGACTCCGCGCGCAGGTGGAGCCAGAGCGTCCGGCCCGACCAATGCGCGTCGAGCCGGGTCGCCGTCGCGTTCTCGATGGGCCCGCCCGGGGTGAGCACGGAGGACGAGCCCAGCGCCGCGACGTCGACCCAGGCGCGCTTCTCGAGGCGCAGGCGCGCGTCGGCGCCCACGACGCGGTTGCCGAGGTCCGTCCCCACGATGGTGCGGTCGGAGGCGAGCACCCCGAGGTAGGCGTCGCCGCCGAGGCCGACGCGGGCACGGGCGAGGGTCGCGAGCGCCGAATGCCCGTCGAGGTCCTCTGCGGTCCAGCCGCCGCCCTCGTTGACGGACGGGGGCGGCGCGAGGTCCAGCGCGTGCAGCGCCGCCACGCCGCCGCGCTCGCCCTCCACCGCGGCGCGCACGCCGTACAGCGGCGCCGCGATCGTGCGGGTGTGCACCACCGACGAGAACGGGTGGGCGAACCAGTCCTGCCCCTCGAGGAAAAAGGGGCGCTTCTCGTCGTAGTAGAGCGCGTAGCGGGCGTTGGTCTCGATCTGGGTGGCGTCGGACTCGAGCTGCGAGAAGTCCGGGTTGACCGTCGCGACCGCGGACACGGGGCCGCCCGGTGTCCACCGCGCCGTGCCGCCCGCGGAGACGCCGGCGATCGCGGGGCGCGCGGACGCCACCGGCGGATCGGCCCAGACGTAGGTGAGCTCGGGGAGGAGGTCGAGCCCCACGCGCGGGGGCAGCCGCCCGAGCCCGCGCACGGCGGCGGCGGCGAGGAGCGGGTCGGTGCCGGCGTCCACGGGTGGCCAGGCGTACGAGTGGCCGCGCCGAGCGAGCTCGCGGAGCACGACCACGCCGAAGCGATCGACCTCGCCGCCCATGCGCGCCGCCGCCCAGGGGATGGCCATCTCGACCTCCCAGCCCGTGTCGGTCGCGCGCGCGGCGCAGGACCAGGCGGCGTCCCAGGACAGGTCGTCGTCGTCCTCCTCGGGGACGTGCAGCCGGTCGAGCTGCACGCCGAGCGGGTTGCAGGCGAACAGATAGGCCCGGCGGCCGTCGCCGCGGGGGTCGACGAGCAGCCCCACGGCGTCGTCGAGCGCGCGCCCGTCGCGGCGCCCGATCCCCGCGCGGACGGCGGCGGGATCGGGGTCACGGACGACGAACCACGCGTAGAGCCCGTGGGCGTCGGCGGCGAGGCGCGTCTCCACGCTCCCGACGGGCGCGACGTCGGTGGCGGGCCGGTGGGGCGCGGGGTCGGGCAGCGCCGAGGCCTCGGCCCAGACGGCCTCGTCGCCGCGCCCGTCCACGACGATGCCGGCGTGGTCGCGCCAGGCGACGGTCAGCTCCGGCGCGAGCGGGGGCATGGGCGGCGGACTGTAGCACTCGCGGGGAGAGGGGCCCTCGCCCCGGCGAGATACCATCCGCGGATGTCCGCCCTCCTCCTCTGGCTCGTCGCCGGCGCCCTCGCGTGGCTCTCGCTGGGCGACCGGATGTCGGTCCCGGCGATGACGGTGGTGGAGTGGGAGACGCGCCTCGGGGTGCCGCTGTGGGTGCCGGTCGCCGTGCTCGCGGGGGTCGCGACGCTGCCGTACCTGCGTCGCAAGCGCGCGGTCGCGCGGCCGCCGGTGGCCCGCGACGTCGAGCGGTCCCGCGAGGAGGCCCCGGCGCCGGCGGGCGCGGACTGGCTGGAGGACGTGTTCCGGCGCGCGCGCGCGCTGCCGGTCGAGCCGATGGGGCGGATGCGCTGCGCGAACGGGCGCGTGGCGTTCACGCTGCGGCTGCGGGCCGCCTCGCCCGAGCAGGCGCGGCGGCGGCTCGCGACGCTCGCGGGCTTCCTCGCGACGGTGCCCACGCCCCGGGCCGCGCGCGTCGAGCTGGAGTCGTGCCCCGACCTCGGCGAGGTCCACCGCTGGCTCGCCGCCGAGCTCGCCCGCCACTTCCCCGCCGACGCCTTCCACGTCACCTCGCTCGCCGACGGCGCGGAGGTCGCGTTCCGCTCGCCCGACCCGCGCTGGGACATGGCGTGACGCCCGACCCGCTGCTGCGCGAGGAGGACCGCGTCGTCGTGCTCCAGGCGCTCTCCGCGGGCGACATGACCGCCGCCGACCTCGCCTGGGAGAAGGACAGCGTGCAGTCCGACGGCCTCCGCCGCGACCGCTGGCGCGTCGCCGGCGTCGAGGCGATCCTGCACGACCCGATGTCGATGCCGGCCGACGCCGCGCGGCTGACCGGCGCCGTCTCGGGCGACCCGGCGGCCACGCTGAAGGCCGCCGCGGACACGCTCGGCGTGACCTACACGATGTCCGTCGCGACGCCGTGCGAGCCCGCCGAGAAGCGCGCGTGGCGGAAGCTCGACCCGAAGCTCCGCGAGGCCGTGTGCGCCGCGCTCGTCGCCCCTCCCGCCTTCGCGATCGGCGAGGCCGAGGGCACGCTACGCGCGTTGTTGCGTCCCGACGGAGAGGAGGCCTGGGACGCATCCGAGGCGATGCGTCGCCAGCGCGCGCTGCTCGCGGCGCTCCCGGTCGATCTCGGCCCGCGGGTGGCCGGGGCGCTGGCCGCGCTCGACGCCGCGGGGCTCGCCCGGGGCGCGACCTGGCCGACGACGCCCACCCGCCTCACCTTCGGCGATCGGGTCGTGGAGATCGGCACGACCGGCCGCGACACCTTCACGGCCGCGATCACGCTCGACCCCGGCGGCGACGACCTCCACCGCGATCCGGGCGGGACCACGGTGCACGTCGACCTCGCCGGCGACGACCTGTGGGAGGGTGCGCTCGGCGGGACGGTCGGCGGGATCGCCGTGCTGGTCGACGTCGCCGGCGACGACACCTACCGCGCGCACGGCGACGCCTCGCTCGGCGCGGGGGTCGCCGGCGTGGGCGTCCTCGTGGACCACGCGGGCGACGACAGCTACCGCGGCGTCGCGACCACCCAGGGCGCGGGGTTCGCCGGCATCGGGCTCCTGCTCGACCACGCGGGCTCCGACACATACGACGCCGCCGCCTACGCGCAGGGGTACGCCGGCGTGTTCGGCTACGGCGCGCTCTGGGACGGCGAGGGCGACGACCTGTACCGCGCGGGCGGCACGTTCCCCGACATGCCGACCCGGTACCCGGACCACACGTTGTCGCTGTCGCAGGGCTTCTCGATCGGGATGCGGCCCGAGGCGGGCGGCGGCGTGGGCCTGCTCGTGGACGAGCGCGGCAACGACGCCTACGACGCCGACCTCTTCGCGCAGGGCTGCAGCTACTGGTTCGCGCGCGGCTACCTCGTCGACCGCGCGGGCAACGACCGCTACCACGTGTTCCAGTACGGCCAGGGCTCGGGCATCCACCTCTCCGCCGGCGGGCTCTTCGACCTCGCCGGGCAGGACGCCTACAGCGCCGGCAACCTCGCGCAGGGCAGCTCGCACGACTACAGCGTCGGCTGGCTCGTCGACCGCGCCGGCGACGACGTGTACGCGGCGATGTCGACCGCGCAGGGCGGCTCGCTCACGAACAGCGCCACGTTCTTCGTGGACGCCGCGGGCGACGACGCCTACGTCGCGAGGCTGCCGTACTCGCGCGGGCTCGGGCGGTTCGACCGCAACCGCGGCAGCGTCGGGGTGTTCGTCGACGTCGCCGGCGACGACGCCTACGACGGCGACTTCGCCGACGACACGGTCCGGCGGCCCTGGGCGTACGGCGTGTTCGTCGACGGGGCCGGCTCGCTGCCCCCGCCGGACCCGCAGCCGCCGATGCCGCCGATGCGGGTGGTGCGCGACGCGCCGCCGCCGTCGCGACCGGAGGCGTCGCCCGAGGTGTACGCCGACCTCGCCCGCGCCGACGCGATCGGCTGCGCGGCGCCGCCCTCGTGCGCCGAGGCGCTCGCCGAGCTGGCGAAGGGGGGGCCCGACGCGTTCGCGCGGCTCCTGCCCGCGCTGCCGCGCGACGTGCTCGCCGAGCAGTACACGCTCGACGCGCTGTTGCGCGCCGTGCGCTCGCCCGAGACCGACGCGCGGCTCCGCGAGATCGTGCTCGCCCACGTCGCGGCGGGGCCGACGTACCCGGCGCTGCGATGGGCGGTGAAGTGGCTGGGCGAGCTCGGCGTGGACGTGTCGGCGTCGCTCGACCCCGCGGCGAAGAGCGAGGACCCACGCCTCCGCGAGGCGCTCGCCGCCGCGATCCTCGCGTGGAAGACGACGCCGCCGGTGCTGGACGCGCTCGCCACGGACCCGGAGCCGTCGGTGCGGGCGGTCGCGGCGCTCGCGCTCGGGGCCGGGGGCGCGCCGCCGGAGCGGCTGGTCGCGATGCTCTCGGACCCCAGCGTGCTCGTGCGGTTCAACGCGGCGGACGCGCTCTTGGCGAGGCCGCCGGAGACGGTGCGGCCGGCGTTGCAGGCGGCGTGGAAGGCGCAGGGGTTCCCGACGCCGGCGGCGCGGCGGCTGGTGCTCGAGGTGCTGCTGCGGAGCGGGGTCCGGGTCGACGTGACGGGCGATCCCGACCCGTGGGCGCGGCGGAAGCAGGTCAGCGGTCCCTGGCGGCCGTGATCGCCACGATCGCGGGCTGCAGGAGGAGGAGCGCCATCGCGGCGCCGATCCCCCAGCGGTCGGCGACCGCGCCGAGTAGCAGCGGAGCTGCAATTTCCAGCGGCGCGAGCACGGCGCCCAGCGCGGCGACCCGCCCGGGCGCCGTGCCCGCGCGGTAGGCCTGCGAAGTCGAGAGCGTCCAGAGGGGGAGGGCGCTCGCGCCGAGGACGAAGGCGGCCGGGAGCGGGAACGCCATCCACGCGACGAAGCTCGCGGCGCACGCCGCCGAGCACGCGAGCAGCAGGGTCCGCGGCGAAGAGCGCGTCGCGAGCCGCTCGACCGTCGCCGTGCCCACCGCGCCCCCCGCGGAGAACGCGACGAAGACGCGGGCCTGCTCCGCGAGCCCGTGGCCGCGCGCGTCGAGCCAGAGCGCGCCGAAGCTCACGAAGACCTCGTCGAGCAGCGTGCACGCCGCGGCCGCGAGGAGCCAGGCCCAGAGCCGGGGGTTGCGGGCCTCGGCGCGGAGCGCGTCCCGGAGGGGCACGTCGTCGTCCTCGTCGTCGCCCGCGAGCGGGGGCCCGGTCGCGATGGCGACGGCGTTCGCCAGCGCCACGACCGCGACCGCGGCGAGCGCCGTGCGCCACCCGAGGCTCGCGCCGGCCGCCGTCGCGAGCGCGAGGGGCGCGGCGACGTCGCCGAGCGCGCCGGCGAGCGTCCAGCGCGCCATCGCCCGCTCGGTGGAGGCCGCGCGCGCGACGAGCGCCACCTCCGCGAGGCGGGTCGCGAGCCCCGCGCCGATGCCCCAGAGGGTGACGAGCGCGGAGAGGAGCCGGACGTCGTGGGCGCCGGCGATGCCGAGCTGGACGAGGCCCATGCCGGCGAGCCCGCCGGCGAGCACCCGGCGGCGGTCCCAGCGCGCCGAGGCGGCGAGGACCACCGGCTCGACGGCGAGCCCGATCGCCATCGGAACGGTGAACAACGCGGCGGCGAGCACGCCGGCGGTCGCGGCCAGCTCGGCCTCGAGCTCGGCGGTCGCCAACACGGGCCCACCGCTCTGCAGCTCGTCGACGAACGCGACGGCGTACAGAGCCGCGGAGCTACGGAGGACGAGGCGTCAGATGAGCTCGGTGAGGCGGCGCATGGGGGGAGGATACCATCGCCGTTACGAACGGTGTTGCGTCGCGATTAAGACAACCAGGGGTCAGGATCCCACACTTGACCATTTCGGCGAAAGTCGAGGTTGAACCGTCGGCGCGGAAATGGTCAAAAGTGACTCGTGAGAAGCAACAAAGCGGTTCTCGTCGCAAGACAAAGATAGTTTTGGATGGACCTTGCGTGGCGGTCGTGGACGTGTGATCACGGAAAATGTACCGCAGAACCTCGAAGCAGGTCTCGTT
>JBMOQZ010000087.1:0-3048 GCA_049322475.1 Myxococcota bacterium
GAGGTCCTCCTCCGCCTCCGCGACGAGGGGCTCCGGCGGCGGGGGCGGCGCGGACGCGGCGGGCGCCTGCGTCGCGGGGGCCGGAGGCGCGGCGCTCTGCACCGCGCCGAGGTCGCCGCCCGCCCCGTAGCCGCCGGCGTAGCCGCCGGAAGGGGCCACGGACCCCTCGCCCGCGGCGACGCCGGTCTGGCTGACGATGCCGGTCTGCTCGAGGTAGCCGAGCTCCTCGAGGGGCGCCTCGCCGCGCTTGCCCGGGGCGCCGTCGGCCGGACGCTCCTCCGGCGGAGGGCCCGCCTTCCGCGCGAGCGCGACCTCGCCCACGGCGGGGGCGGCCGCGTCGCTGCCTGCGTCGGGCGCCGGCGCGGTCGGAGCCGCCTCGGGGATGACGGGCGCCGCGGCCGGGCGCTCCATCCGCGCCGACTCGGTGACCGCGAGGTCCGGCTCCCGGCTCTTCAGGTTGCCGGCGACGGGGATGAAGATGGCCGCCGCGGCGGCGGCCGCGAGGAACCCGCCCACCGCCGGCATCATCCAGCGCCACCGACGCGGCCGGCGGCGCTCCGGCGCCGACTTCTCGACCTCGACCGGCGCCGGCGGCGCGCGCCGCGGGAACTCGACGACCTCGCCCGTTGTCGGTTCGCCCGTGGCGAACGGGCCCTCCTTCACCGAGCCGAGGATGTCGTCGAGCGTCGTGCGCGGACGGGGGGCGAGGTCCGGGCGCAGCGCGTACACCGCGGCCACCACGTCGGGATCGAGCCCGTCGGGCGGATCCGTGCCGGCCGGCTGCTTCAGCCAGTCGGCAAGGAGCTGCGCTCGCTGTTCCTCGGTCATTCGTCCTCGGGCTCGTACGCCTTGCGGAAAGCCGCGCTGGCGCGGTGCAGGATCACGTCGAAATTACCCACGGTCACGCCCATCCGGGCCGCGCATTCGTCCCGCTCCAGCTCCTCCAGCAGGCGCAGGCGGATCGCCTCGGCGTACCGGGGGTTGATGCGGGACAACGCGGCCTCGATGGCCGTCCGCCGCTCTTCGCGCTCGAGATCGTCGGACGGCTCGGCCACCTCGCCGTGCACGCGCATCTCCGCCTCGACGGCATCCTCGAGGCGACGCGTGCGCTGCCAGGCGCGGTAGACGTCCACCGAGCGGTTGATCGCGATGCGGCGGATCCAGAAGTAGACGCTTCGGTTTTCTTCGGGTTGGTACTGGACGATTCGTTCGAGCACGAGCCTGAAGACGTCCCGGAGGACGTCCTCGGCGAGGTCGCGGATCGGGACGCGGGGGAGGATGACCTCGCGGAAGAGGCAGTCGCCGTACCACCCGTACAGGATGGCGGCGGCCGCGCGCTCTCCGCGCTTCAGGCCCTCCACGACGGCCCGTTCCTCGACGATGGGCGCGAGCTCTGCTTCGTCCGTCAGGCGCCCTCCTCGTGCGCCCGAACCCGGAACGGTCCGGCTGGGGCGATTCTTACACGTCCGGGCGCCCGTTGTATGCTCGCGCGCGATGTCTCTCGTGATCCTGGCGCTGGCCACCCCCGCCCACGCGCAGTCCACGGGCCCCGTCGGTGGCATGGCCGGGGGCGTCTACGCGATGAGCGAGGACAACCCCATCGGCGAGGCCTGGGTCGCCGTGGCGCGCCTCGGCGTGAAGGCCGTCCCCATCTTCGACATCGAGGCGGAGATCGGGCGCGCGGAGGGCAACACGCGCGACCTCCACGTCGTGTACTTCCTCTACAACCCGCGCCTGAACACGATCTACCACGCGACGCCCGACAAACGCGTCGACCTGTTCCTCGTCGTGGGGGCGGGAATCCAGTACGTCGACGTGCGGCGCGACAGCGTCGCCGAGCAGCCCGACTTCCAGGACCGCGCGCTCTACGAAAACCCCTCCACCGACTTCGTCATGAACGCGGGCCCGGGTGTCAACCTCCACATCGCGGGGCCGCTGCACGTCCGCATGGACGCGCGCTGGTACGGCACGTTCGGCGACGACCCCACGCGCGACTCGTCCGACACCTTCCAGAACTGGGAGCTGACCGTCGGCCTCGACTTCCGCGGCGAGGAGCCCCCGGACCGCGACGGCGACGGCATCGTCAACAAGTACGACCAGTGCGTCGACGATCCGGAAGACCTCGACAACTGGCAGGACGACGACGGCTGTCCCGAGCCCGACAACGACCGCGACGGCGTGCCCGACGTCGAGGACGAGTGCGTCGACGACCCCGAGGACCACGACGGCTGGAAGGACGAGGACGGCTGCCCCGAGGGCGACAACGACGGCGACGGCATCCGCGACAAGAAGGACCGTTGCCCCGACGACCCCGAGGACGAGGACGGCTTCGAGGACACCGACGGCTGCCCCGAGAAGGACAACGACGGCGACGGCATCGCGGACAAGAAGGACCGCTGTCCGAACGACCCCGAGACCTTCAACCGCTTCGACGACAAGGACGGCTGCCCGGACGACATCCCCATCGAGGTGAAGAAGTTCACCGGCGTCATCCGCGGCATCACGTTCGAGACGAACAAGGCGGTGATCCGCCTCTCCTCCGAGTCGACGCTCTACGACGCGCTGAAGGTGTTCGAGGACTTCCCCGACGTGCGCATCGAGGTGCAGGGCCACACCGACGACGTCGGCAACGACGAGTTCAACCTCGACCTCTCCCAGCGCCGCGCCGAGGCCGTCGCCGACTGGTTCTACGCCCACGGCGTCGCGTACGGCCGCCTGCGCGCGGTCGGCTACGGCGAGACCCTGCCCATCGCCGAGAACTCGAGCGACTCGGGCCGCGCCGAGAACCGCCGCGTCGAGTTCAAGCTCATCGACGAGGAGGCGCCCGCGCCGGAGCCGTGACCCGTGGCAAGATGAGGCCGTGCGACTCGCCTGCCTCCTCGCCCTCGCCGCCTGCGAACGCTTCGCCCCGGAGCACCTCGTCGCGGACTCGGCGGACACCGACAGCGACACCGACGTCGACGCCGACAGCGACACCGACGCCGACACGGACGCCGACAGCGACACCGACACCGACACCGACGTCGACACGGACACAGACGTCGACAC
>JBMOQZ010000088.1:0-27968 GCA_049322475.1 Myxococcota bacterium
CGGCGCGAGGAGCGCTGGCACCTCGGGCTCGGCCTCGGCCTCCCCGTCGCGGGCCTCGCCCTCGCCAGCCTCGCGTTCGGCCTCCGCGGCGCAGTGGGGCGGTTCGCGGGGCTCCTCCACGGCGGCGACGTCAGCGTCACGTCGCGCGCGCAGGTCTGGCGCGAGTCGTTCGACGCCTTCCTCGACGCGCCGATCTTCGGGCACGGGCTCGGGAGCTTCCGCCTCGTCTGGGCCGTCCACGAGCGGGGCTCGCACCTCTACGACTTCGACCACGCGCACTCCGAGCCGGTAGAGATCCTCGTCGAGCTCGGCGCCGTCGGCGCCCTCGCCGTCGCCGTGGCGCTGGCGGCGTGGCTCCGGGGGCTCGCCCTCGACGCCGACGTCGCGCCCCAGGGCGCCCGGACGGCGATCGGGGCGGGGCTCGCGGTGGGCGTGCTCGCCGTGGCGCTGCAGTCGCTCGGCGACTTCCCCCTGCGGATCCCCGGGGTCGCGCTCCTGTTCGCCCTGACCGCGGGGGTCGCCCGCGGCGCCTTGCGGCCCCCCGAGGACGTGAAGGCCTCGCGGGTGGCCGCCGCGCCCGTGGCGATCGCCGGCGCCGGGGCCCTCCTCCTCGGCGCGCTGGCGGCGCTCGCGGACGCGCCGTTCGACGGCACCCGCAAGGAGCGCATCGGCGAGGTCCACCGCGTCTGGTTCGCCGGCGAGTCCGTCCGCACGCTGTCACGAGCGCGTGCCTGGCGCGTCCAGGCCGAGGCCGCCGCCGCCGAGTCCCCGCTCGATCCCTGGGCGCACGCGGCCGTCGCCCGCGCGTCCGCGCTCGTCGCCGCGGGGGAGTGGAAGCTCGACGGGGGTACGCCCGAGGAGGACGCCTGGCGGGCCGATCGGGCCGCCGCCCGCGCGCTCGCGCTCCGTCCGCGGAGCCCGCGGCTCGAGATCGCGCTCGCGGGCGCGTTCACCGCCCTCGCCCGCACCAGCCCCACGCCCGACGCCTGGCGCGAGCGGGCGGTCCGGCTCCTCTCCGACGCCGTCGCCCGCGACGCCTGGCGCGCGCAGGACGCCCTCGCCGTCGCCGGCGGGCTCGCGGAGGCCGATCTGGCGCGGATCGCCGGCGCTTCGACCGCGGAGGGCAGGCCGCGCGCGCGCGTGCGCTACGAGTACGGGCAGGTGCTGGCGAAGCGGGGTCGGAAGGCCGAGGCGCTCGCCGCCCACCGCGAGGCCGCCGCGGCCGACCCCACGTTCGGGCCGCCGGCGTTCCAGGCCGGGGTGCTGCTCCGCGGCGTGGACGACGAGGAGGCCGCGCGCATGCTCCGGCACTTCCTCCAGACGCGCGACCGTCCGCTCGCGATGGAGGGGTGGGCGCTGTTGATGCTCGACGAGGTCGACAACGCCGAGGCGCGCTTCCGCCGCGCCGTGCAGGAGGCGCCGGCGAACCGCTGGGCGTGGGAGGGGGTCGCCGAGGTGGCGCGCCGCCGCGGCGACGCGCGCAGGGAGATGGAGGCCTGGCAGCGCATCCTCGCGATCGCGCCGGACGACGCCCAGGTCCGGGCCCGGATCGCGTCCATTCAAGCCCGGGCCGACTGACCGCCGTGGTAGCTTCGCGTGCCGATGGAAGCGCCTGACCGTCTCCCCACGCCCGCCCGACGAGCGGGCGCCGGCGTCCTCGTGGCCCTCGGCATCGCGGCCGTGCTCGGTTTCGCCGCGGGGCGGCTCGCGCCCGGCGGGCCCGCGGACGCGGTCGCGCCCACCGACATGCGCCGCCCGCTCGTCCACTTCGCCATCAACCAGGTCGGGTACTACACGCCGCCCGCGCGCGAGGCCGGCGCCGCGATGTTCCGCACCGTCGCCGAGGGCGACCCGGAAGGGTGCCGGCTCGCGCGGGGCACCTGGGCGGCCGCGTCCCAGGTGGAGAACTTCGGCGGCGAGTACGGCGCGCTCGACTGGCTGTGTCGCTGGTGGGTCGCCGGCGAGGCCGACCGCGCGCGGATCGCGGAGGACCCCGACGGCGGGAGGCTCGTCGCCTGGTTCGAGGGCACGACGTGGGTGTTCCTGCAGCGCTACCTCGCGTCGCGCTACCACCTGTTCGGCGGCGAAGGCCCGCCGCGCGAGGGCGAGGCGGAGGTGCCCGGCGCGCCGGGCCTCCCGATCCGGGAGGGCGCGGCCGACGCGGACGCCGTCCGCCGGACGCTCGGGCGCGGCGACCTCCTGTTCCTGCACGAGATGCTGCGGTTCGCCGGCCCGCAGCGCGCCGTCTGGGAGCGCACCGACGAGATGCTCTCGGCGCTCGCGCTGAAGCCCGGCACCCGCGTCGCCGACGTCGGCGCCGGCACCGGCTTCCTCACCTGGCGGATGTCCGACCTCGTCGGCGACGGCGGCAAGGTCTACGCGCTCGAGATCGACCGGCGCAACCTCGCGTACCTCGAGTGGAACCGCGCGCGCGAAGGGCGTTCCAACGTCGCGATCGTCCAGAGCCGGGAGACCGACCTCACGCTGGCCGCCGACAGCGTCGACGTCGTGCTCGTCTGCAACCTCTGGCACGAGATCTACAGCTCGGTGCGCGAGCCCGCCCGCGCGGCCCTCGTCCGGAGCATCCAGCGCGCGCTGGCGCCGGGCGGGCGCCTCGTGATCGTGGACAACGTCCCGGAGTCCGACCTGCCGCCGGGCGAGCTCCCGTACCAGGGCTACGCGGTCTCGCCCGCGCTCGTCGTGCCCAACCTCGAGTCGTACGGGTTCCGGCTCGTCGCGCGGCGCGGGCACATCCCCCAGCGGTACGTGCTCGAGTTCGTGGAGACCGACGCTTCCGCGGGTTAGAAGGCCGGCCTCGGAGACGCCATGGCCCGCGTGTGGACCGGTCCTTTCGAACGTGCGCTCGTGGTCGAGCACCCCGATCCGGCGCTCGACGAGCTGCTCGCCGCCGACGGCATGCGCGTCGACCGGCGCGAGGAGGTGCCGGACGAGGAGACGCTGATCCGCTGGCTGCGCGACGGCGAGCACCAGCTCCTGTTCAAGCGCAGCCGCGTGCCCGTCACGCGCGAGCTGCTCGAGCGCTGCCCGAGCCTGCTCGCGGTCCAGCTCTGCTGCATCGGCGACGACAGCGTCGACAAGCGCGCCTGCGCCGACCACGGCGTGCTCGTCTTCAACGACCCGGTCAGCAACGGGCGCAGCGTGGTCGAGCTCGCCGTCGCCCACCTCATCGCGCTCTCGCGCCGCCTCTACGAGACGAACGAGCACACCCGCGCCGGCGGCTTCGACAAGTCGCAGAGCGAGCGCTTCGAGATCCAGGGGCGCGTGCTCGGCGTGCTGGGGCTCGGGAACATCGGGCGCGCCGTCGCGCGCGCCGCCGAGGCGTTGGGCATGCGCGTGGTGTTCCACGACACGCGCGAGGTCGCGCGCGAGGTCGGCGTGGAGATGGGGTGGGAGGAGGCGACGTCCATCGACGCGCTCTTCCGCAAGAGCGACTGCGTGAGCGTCCACGTCAGCGCGGAGGACGCGCGGGGGCGGCGCAACGAGGGCCTCCTCACGCGGGACCACTTCGCGCAGCTCGCGGCCGACCGCCCCGGCACCTCGCCGCGGATCTTCCTCAACCTCGCGCGCGGCTTCCTGTACGACCCGGCCGACCTGCTCGACGCGATCGCGAAGCGCGAGGTCCGCCGCGCGGCGGTGGACGTCTACCCCGAGGAGCCGCGCGGCAACGCGCCCTGGACCAACCCCTACGCGCGCGAGCCCCGCGTCGCGACGACGCCCCACCTCGGCGCCGCCACGCTCGACGCGCAGCCGCGCATCGCCCGGCGCGTGGCCCAGACGATCCGCGCGCTGAACCGCCACGGGTCGCTCCGCGACTGCGTCTACCGTCCGCGGCTCGCGCTCGGGCTCGGGGAGATCGACCCCGGCGCCACCCTGCTCGCCGTCGTGCACTCCTCGACGCGCGGCTCGCGCAAGGCCATCCAGGACGCGGTCTACGAGGCCGGCGCGTCCAACCTCTCGACCGTCCACCAGGACTTCGAGGAGTTCCACATGGCCTACGACCTGATGTCGCTCGACCGCCCGCTCGACGAGGCGAGCCTCCGGAAGGTCGTCCAGCACGCCGCCGAGCTCACGGGCGAGCCCGGCTCGGTGCGCAGCATCCGCCAGCTTTCGACGTAGGAGCCCCCGATGTGGATCGCCCTGATGTTCGCCTGCGTGGGCAAGGCGAAGTACGACGCGCTCGCCGGCGAGCTTCTGGCCACGCGCACCGAGATGAAGGCCGAGATCGGCCGGCGCGACGAGCGGATCCAGACGCTCGAGGAGGCGCTCGAGGCCGAGCAGGCGCGGAGCAAGCAGCTCGGCGAGGAGCGCGCGCGCCTGCTCTCCGACCAGTCGATGCTCAAGGCGTCGGTGTCGGAGATGGAGAAGGCGCTTCGCGAGCTGGAGGAGCGCAAATCGCAGGCCGACGCGCGCATCGCCGAGTTCCGCTCGCTGCTCGCCCGCTTCAAGAGCCTCATCGACGCGGGCAAGCTCAAGGTGAAGATCGCCTACGGCCGCATGGTGGTCGAGCTCGCGACGGACATCCTGTTCGCGCCGGGGTCGGCCGACCTCTCCCCGGCGGGCAAGACCGCCATCGGCGAGGTCGCGCAGGTGCTCGCCGGCATCCCCGAGCGCGAGTTCCAGGTGGAGGGCCACACCGACAACGTGCCCATCCGGACCGCGCAGTACCCGTCCAACTGGGAGCTCGCCTCGGCGCGCGCCATGACGGTGGTGAAGTCGATGGTGGAGGCCGGGCTGCAGCCCGACCGCGTGTCCGCCGCGAGCTACGCCGACTGGAAGCCCATCGCGCCGAACGACACGCCCGAGGGGCGCGCGTCGAACCGGCGCATCGAGATCGTGGTCGTGCCCGACCTCTCCACGCTGCCGGGCTTCGACGAGCTCTCGAAGGCCTCCGAATGATCGCCGAGACACTCGTGGTCCGCGCGCTCCAGCTCGCCTGGGCGCAGGTGAACTACACGGTGTTCCGCGGCGCGCTGCGCACGCCCGCGATCGCGTTGTCCGACGCGCAGCGCCTCGGCGGCTGGCACCGGGGCACGCGCACGATCGAGATCGGGCGGTCGCTCGTCCGCGAGCAGCCCTGGGGCGTCGTCGTGGAGGTGCTCAAGCACGAGATGGCGCACCAGTACGCGCACGAGATCCTGAACGCGACCGACGAGACGGCGCACGGCCCCGCGTTCCGGTGGGTGTGCGAGCGCCTCAACGTCGATCCCGCCGCGAGCGGCCTGCCCGCGGCCGCCACCGAGGAGCCGAAGATCATGCGGCGGGTCCGCAAGCTCCTCGCGCTCGCGGAGAGCCCGAACCCGAACGAGGCGCAGGCGGCGATGAACGCGGCGCAGCGGCTCATGCTCGAGCACAACGTCGCGGTCGCGCCGGTGTCCTACGGTTTCCGCCACCTCGGGAAGCCGGTCCAGCGGATCTCCGAGATCGACCGGCTCCTCGCGGGCCTGCTCGGCGAGCACTTCTTCGTGCGGCCCATCTTCGTGCCCGCGTTCGACGTGGAGACGTGCACCTCCGGCACCGTGCTGGAGATCTGCGGCTCGCCCGAGAACCTCGACATGGCCGCGTACGTGTGGGATTTCCTGACACAAACCGCCGACCGCCTTTGGCAGGCGCACGCGCGAACGGCCTTCTCCCGCGGCGAGCGCGAGCGCCAGCGCTTCGTGGCCGGGGTCGTCCGCGGGTTCCGCGAGAAGCTCGGCGAGGGCGCGCGGGAGAGCCGCGAGACCGGCCTCGTCTGGGTGGGCGACGCCGGGCTCGAGGCGTGGTTCGACCGCCGGCACCCGCGCATCCGCACGACCCGCAGCCGCGGGCGCGGGCCGACGCTCACCGAGGAGGCGGGCCGCGAGGCGGGGAAGGGGATCGTGCTCAACCGGCCGATCTCGCAGGGTCCGTCGGGGGGTGGGCCGAAGCTGATCGGGTGAGGGGGCGCGCGAGCTACTCCTCGCCGGCGCCCTCGCCCTTCTCCTCGCCTTTCTTCTTCGACCGCCGCCCGCCGCGCCGCGAGCGCTTCTTCGGTTTGTCCTCGGCCGCCTCGGGCTCCGGAGCCGCGGCGACCTCGCCCGCGAGGAGCTCGCGCGCGCCCTCGCCCTCGACGTCCTCGCCCTTCTCCCTCAAGGTGGCGACGACGTGCGCGTTCAGCGCGCCGAGGAGCTCCTCGGCGGACCCCGGCGCGACGAAGGGCGCGGCCTGGGTGCGGACGGGCTCGCCGTCGGGGTGGATGAGCAGACCCGCCTTGAGCAGCGCGTTCACGATGCCGCGGACGATGCGAGGCGGGACCTCGACCTTCTCTTCGCGGCAGCGGCGCAGCAGGTCGCCGATCACGTACTGCAGCGCGCACTTGCGCCCCTTCTTGCCACGCTCGTCGCAGACGGCGACCAGTTGCTCGATCACCGCCTTGCGCGCGCGCGCCGTGCCGACCTCGAGGCCGGCGTCGGCGAGCACCTTCGCGAGTCTCGCCGCGTCCGGTCCCAGGTCGGGGGGCGGGGGCTCGGCGGGCTCGCCCGCGTGGGGCACGTCCACGCGCACGCCGCCGGCGCGCTCGTCCTTGGTGAGCGTGACGAGGCCGCGCTCCTGCGCGGTCTCGAGGAAGCGCGCGAAGGTGCGCATCCCGAGGTCGACCTCGGAGAAGGTGGGCTCCTTGCGCTTCATCGACGCCTTCAGCACGCTGGCGTGGACGGGCACCGGCTCGTCGCGCTGGTGGTTCTCGAGCGTCTCCACGAGCAGCTCGAAGGCCTCCTCGACGGTGAGCGCCTCGTCCTCGACGTCGGCGGGGCGCTCCTCGCGGTCGCGACGCTCGGGGCGCGCCTCCTGCTTGAGCACGTCGTAGAAGAAGAACTCGTCGCAGGTCTCGGCGATGAGCCGCGAGGTGGAGCGGCGCGTGCCGCAGCCGAGCACGCGGCGGTTGAGCTCCTTCAGCCGCATGACCAGCGGCGTGAAGTCGCTGTCGCCCGACAGGATGACGAACGTGTCGATGTAACCGCGCGTGTAGGCGAGCTCCATCGCGTCGACCGCGAGCGCGATGTCCGCGCGGTTCTTGTCCTGCATGCCGTGCGAGGTGAGCTCCACCATCGTCACGCCCTGCTCGACGTAGTCCTGTTTGTAGCGGTTCCAGCGCCCCCAGTCGGCGTAGGCGCGCGACACGAGGATCCGCCCCTTGTCCTTCAGCCGCCGCATGACCACGCGGATGTCGAAGCGGCCGAGGCCTTCCTTCTCGCAGCCGGTGGCGATGTTCTCGTGATCGATCAGGACGCAGAGGGTGCGTTCCACGGGTCTCCCGAAGCGGGGGCCGCCCTAACTCGTTAGGCTGACTGAATGACGACTCAGTTCACGGGATCCGCTCGCTACGTCGCGGACGAGGGTCTCCTCGCGGACGTCAACGCCGCGATCGTCCTCGGTCGGCCGCTCCTGGTGAAGGGCGAGCCCGGGACCGGGAAGACGATGCTCGCCAAGGCCGTGTCCGACGCGCTCGGCATGCACCTCCACACCTGGAGCGTGAAGTCCACGTCGAAGGCCGTCGACGGGCTCTACACCTACGACGTCGTGCAGCGGCTCAACGACGCGCGCTTCGGCGAGGGCGACGTCCGCGACCTGCGCCGCTACATCCGGCTCGGGCAGCTCGGGCAGGCGTTCTCCCACCCCGAGCGCAGCGTGGTGCTCATCGACGAGATCGACAAGGCGGACATCGAGTTCCCCAACGATCTTCTGCGCGAGCTCGACGAGATGGTCTTCCACATCCCGGAGCTCGACGAGACCGTGCGCGCGCACCAGCGCCCCGTCGTCATCATCACGAGCAACGCGGAGAAGGAGCTGCCGGACGCGTTCTTGCGCCGGTGCGTCTTCCACTACATCGCGTTCCCCGACCGCGACCGGATGCGCCGGATCGTGGACGTGCACCTCCCGGGGCTCCCCGAGAAGCTGCTCGACGCCGCCTTTCAGAAGTTCTACGCGCTCCGGCGGCTGGAGGGCCTGCGCAAGCGTCCGTCGACCAGCGAGCTCATCGACTGGCTCTCGGTGCTCGCCCGCGCGGGCATCGCTCCGGAGGACATCCTCGCGAAGTTCCCGTACCCCGGCATCCTGCTCAAGCAGGAGCAGGACCTCGAGCTGGCGAGGAAGCCCCGGTGATCCTGCTCAACCTCCTCTGGAACCTGCGCTCGCAGGGCCTGAAGGTGGGGGTGGGCGAGTGGCTCGCGTTCCTCGACGGGCTGGAGAAGGGGCTCGCCGAGGATCTCGACGGGCTCTACTACCTCGCGCGCGCCGTGCTGGTGCACAAGGAGCAGGACTACGACAGCTTCGACGTGGCGTTCACCGCCACCTTCAACGGGGTGGAGCTGCCACCCAAATTGTCCGACGCGTTGCTCGACTGGCTGAAGGACGCCCGCCAGACGCCCGACGGGAAGGTCCCGCTCGGCTACGAGAATTGGGAAGACCTGCGCAAGGAGTTCGAGAAGCGGCTCCGCGAGCAGAAGGAGCGCCACGACGGGGGCAGCCGCTGGATCGGCACCGGCGGCAGCTCGCCGTTCGGCAACTCGGGCAACGCCGAGGCGGGCATCCGCGTGGGCGGGGGGGGCGGCGGGCGCAGCGCGATCCAGGTCGCGAGCGAGCGACGGTGGGGCGCCTACCGCACGGACATGACGCTGGAGGTGCGCGACTTCAAGGTGGCGCTGGCGATGCTCCGCCGGCTCGCCCGCGAGGGGCGCGAGGAGATCGACGTCGAGGGCACGATCGCGCGGACGGCGAAGAACGCGGGCGAGATCGAGCTGACGTGGCGCAAGGAGCGGGTCAACCGCGTGCACCTGCTCCTGCTCATGGACGTGGGGGGCTCGATGGAGCCGTACGCGGCGCTCGTGTCGCGCCTGTTCACCGCCGCCACCGAGCTGAAGACGTTCAAGACGTTCCGGGCGCTGCACTTCCACAACTGCCCGTACCGCTACCTCTACAAGAGCTACGCCACGTTCGAGCGCATCGCCACCGCGGACGTGTTGCAGAAGCTCACGCCGCAGCACCGCGTCATCTGGGTTGGGGACGCGTCGATGGCTCCCTGGGAGCTCTTCAGCACCGGCTACGGCGATCCCGGCCCGGCCGGCATCGACTGGATCCGCGCGTTCTCGCAGCGCGCGCCGGCGAGCGTGTGGCTCAACCCCGACCCACCCAGGTTCTGGGACCACCCCACCGTGCGCGCCATCGGCAACGCGGTGCCGATGTACCACCTCTCGGTGGACGGCATCAAGAACGCGGTTCGGAAGCTGCGGATCGCGGCGTGAGCCGGTTGCTGGCGCGGACCTCGTAGATATCGAAAGGGAGTGGAAGCGCTCCTCGTCGTCGACGTCCAGAACGACTTCTGCCCCGGCGGCGCGCTCGCGGTCCCCGACGGCGACGCCGTCGTGCCCGTGATCAACGCGCTGATCGCGCGCGCGCCGCACGTGCTCCAGACCCAGGACTGGCACCCCCGCGGGCACGTGTCGCTCGCGTCGACGCACGCCGGACGGAAGCCCTACGACGTCGTGGTCACCCCCTACGGCGAGCAGATCCTCTGGCCGGACCACTGCCTCGCGGGCACCCGGGGCGCCGCGTTCCGCGACGACCTCGACACGACACGGACCGAGCTGGTCCTGCGGAAGGGCCATCGCGTGGGCGTGGACTCGTACTCGGCCTTCTACGAGAACGACCACGCCACGCCGACCGGCCTGCACGGGTACCTGAGCGAGCGCGGGATCCGGCGCGTCGTGTTGTGTGGCCTCGCGACGGACTTCTGCGTCAAGTGGTCGGCCACCGACGCGCGCCGGCTCGGCTACGACGTGGTCGTCGTGCGAGACGCGGTCCGCGGCATCGACGTCGCGGGCTCGCTCGCCCGGGCGTGGGAGGAGATGCGCGCGGCGGGCGTGACGTTCGCGCGCGCGGAGGAGGTGTGGCGGTGAACCCGCTGCTCGTCGACCTCTACGAGCTGACGATGGCGCAGGCGTGGTGGCGGAGGGGCCCGCAGCCCACGGCGACGTTCAGCCTCTTCTGCCGGCGTCTGCCGCCGGGGCGCAACTTCCTCGTGGCCGCGGGGCTCGACGGGGCGCTGGCCTTCCTCGAGGGCCTGCGCTTCGACACCGGGCCGCTGGCCGGTCGCTTCGACCCGGCGTTCCTCGCCTGGCTCGGCGAGCTGCGCTTCACCGGGGACGTCCGCGCCGTCCCCGAGGGCACGGTGGTGTTCGCGGACGAGCCGCTGATCGAGGTCACGGCGCCGATGGTCGAGGCGCAGCTCGTCGAGACGTGGCTGATGAACCACGTGCACTACCAGACGCTCGTGGCGAGCAAGGCCGCGCGGGTGGTCGCGGCGGCGGCCGGGCGTCCGGTGTACGACTTCGGGCTCCGGCGCTACCACGGCGCGGACGCGGGCCTGTACGCGGCGCGGGCGTGCTGGATCGCGGGCTGTGCCGGGACGAGCAACGTGCTCGCAGGCCACGCCTGGCCCGAGATCCCGGTGGTGGGCACGATGGCGCACAGCTGGGTGCAGGCCGTGGGCGACGAGCTCGCGGCGTTCCGCCGGTTCGCCGCCGAGTGGCCCGAGACGACGCTGCTGGTGGACACCTACGACACGCGCGAGGGGGTGCGGAACGTGGTGCGGCTCGCCCGGGAGCTGGGCGACGCCTTCCGCGTGCGGGCGGTGCGCATCGACTCGGGCGATCTCGACGCCCTCTCGCGGGCCGCGCGACGCATCCTCGACGATGCGGGGCTTGCCGGCGTACGCGTCGTCGCCAGCGGCGGGCTCGACGAACACGCCGTGGCGCGGCTCGTCACCGGGGCGGCGCCCATCGACGCGTTCGGCGTGGGGACGGCGATGGGCACGTCGACGGACGCGCCGGCGCTCGACCTCGTCTACAAGCTCGTCGCCGTCGACGGGCGCGGCACGATCAAGCTGTCGCCCGGCAAGCGGACGCTCCCCGGCGCGAAGCAGGTGTTCCGCGCCGCCGACCGCGACGTGATCGTCCGCGCGGGCGAGGCGGGGGAGGGGAGGCCGTTGCTGGTCGAGGTCATGCGTGGGGGGCGCCGGCTCGCGGGCCCGGGGCTCGCCGAGGCGCGCGGGCGCTGCGCGCGGGAGGTCGCCGCGCTGCCGCCGGAGCTGCGCGGCCTCGCGCCGGCGACGTGGCCGGTGGAGGTCGGCCCCGCGCTCGCCCGCGACGCCGAGGCCTGCGCCCGGGCGGTGGGGCGGCGCTCGTGGGGTTCGGCGGGTTAGGTGCCGACAGCTGGGCCGTCGTCAAGTGGTAAGACACGGGACTTTGACTCCCGCATTCGCTGGTTCGAATCCAGCCGGCCCAACCATCGTTCGAACGCCGAGAATCGCCGTGAGCGCCTGCGATGGGTGCGGGCTTCAGGGCGTCGAAAGCGGAGTTCGCGGGTTCGAGTCCGATGGGGTGTCAAGCCCGTTTCGGTGGAGGAAGCTGGCGACCGCCGCGCGCCAGCGCTCGGGGTCCGCGGAGAGCAACCCGACGTGGCCCGCGTTCGGGAAAAGCTCCAGCTCGGCTGGGCCACCGAGCTGGGCCCGAATCGCCGCGACCTCTGCCGGGCGGACCCTTGGATCGGCCTCGCCTGTGAGGAACAGCGTCGGCGCGCGGATGCCCGTCGCGAAGTCGACAGGATCCATGTCGAATCCATCGAAGCCCAGGAGGAGCCCGCCCCAGAAGACCAGCAGCGCGGCGCCGGGCTGCGCGGGGAGCCCCATCGCCTCGAAGCGGTGCCCTACGGTGGTGAGGAGGCGGTCGTAGGGGTTCTCGAGGATCAACGCGGTTGCTTCGGCACCCAGCCCCCCAACCGCTCGGAGCGCCGCGGCGCTCCCCATGGACTGGCCGTAGAGGATGACGGGCCCGTCGTCCGCGTAGGCCGTCACCAGGTCGGCGACCACTTCGGCCTCGCCCCAGCCGAGCGAGGTGGTGTCGCCGGGGGACTCGCCGGAGCCGGGGAAATCCGCCAGGACCGCCGTCCAGCCCAGCTCGTGGAAGATGGAGGCCTCGTCGAGGAGATCGGACTTCGTGCCCCCGTAGCCGTGGAACATCAGGACCGTGCCGCGGTTGCTCCCGCCGACCACCCAGGTCGAGACGCCCGCGACCCGGCGGCTCGCCGCGGTGAGACCCGCGTCCGCGGGCGTGCGTCCGAGCTCCGGCCGAGGGACGACGACGCCTGTGAGGGCGACCCGGAGGCGCCCGCTCGTGGAGAGCGCTTCCGGGCTGGCGGTGCGGTCTCCGGTGGAAGCGAAGTGGGTGAAGCGCCAGGCGTGCGCCGCCGCGATGGCGTTGACCGCGATCAGGCCAGCGCAGAGCGAGAGGAGCGCGATGCGGACGGGACGGTTCACGTGGCCCGGTGGGAAGGAAGTTCAGAAGGCGGAACGACCAGCATCACGCACTCCGCTTGTTCAGGCCTTCCTCGATCACCTCCCTCAGGAACTCCGACCGGCTGCGGCCACCGCGCTTGGCATCGACGCGATCGAGCTCCTCGGGCGTGAGCAGCACCGCCACGCGCTCGGTGCGTGGCGCGTCGGTCTTGCGACCGGGCCGTCCAGAAGGCGGAAGTTCTTCCCCATACTTCTCCCGCCAGGCCCGGGCGAGCGCGGCCTCGTTCGCCTGCTGGAGCCGGGCGTCGACGAAGTCCAGCGGCGGTTGGCCGGTGTCGGGGTCAGCGCAACGGGAGCAGCGCCAGCCGTGGCCCTCGGTGGTGACGGTGCGCTCGCCGCGGCGCGCCATGCAGGTGCGGGGGACGAGCGTGACCACGCAGTCGGAGTGGTTGCAGGGGGGCGGCGTCAGGTCCATGGATCCCTCTCGGCGAGATGGAAGCTGATGACGAGGGTGCCACCGACGTCCTCCGCGAGCCGGATCCACAGGTAGCGGTCCAACTCGGGGAGGAGCGGGCAGAACACCCAGATGAGCGTGAAGTCGACGGAGCGCGAGGGCTCGGTACGCAGGAAGTCGGCGACGGAAAGGGCCGCGAGCACGTCGCGGGCGTCGCCCGTCGACCAGCCCAGCTCCGCGAGCTCGTCGTCCGCCTTCCAGGTGAACCGGACCCGCGCCGTCGCGAGCGCCGTCACCAGGCGGTCGAGGAAGGCGTGGGGGTGCGGCCGCGGAGGCATGACGGATTATAGGCTCGACTATCCGTCACGTCAATGCGCGTCGGCCGGGAGGCTACTTCCCAGCCATCAAATACTCGAACTCCTCGATGACCCCCTCGTCGGGGTCGACCCAGAAAGTTCTATAATCATCCAGTATGCCCAACCAACCTTGATAATGCGTGAGTGCGGTGCGCGTTCGGTTCACACGTCTGCGACGCTCCACGCGAACGACGCCCTGAAATCCTCGAAACAGGACGGACACACCCAGTGGTAGCCGCCCTCGGTCGACCAGCCGTCATGGATCGCGTCGGGCATGCCGTCGGGCGCGAGCTTCGTCGAGCACATCTCGCAATGGTCGTGATCCCAGCCCTCACGGTACGGTTGATAGGCCTGCCTCCTCCAAGCCTTGCCTCGCAGTACCGCTCCTGGCCCTGAAGTCGCCAGTCTCCCGCGTCAGGCACCGCGGGCATGCAGCCCCCGGGCGATCACCTCGCGCAGGAAGTCCGATCGGCTGCGCGACCCCCGCCGTGCATCGACACTGTCGAGCTCCTCTGGCGTGAGCAGCACCGCCACGCGCTCGGTCCGGGGATTGTCGGTCTTTCGACCCGGCCGCCCGGTGGGAGGGAGGTCCTCGCCGTACTTCTCGCGCCATGCACGAGTGAGCGCAGCCTCGTTCGCCTTCATGAGCTGCGCGTCCACGAACTCGAGCGGCGGCTGGCCCGTGTCGGGATCGGCGCAGCGCGAGCAGCGCCAGCCCTGGCCCTCGTACGTGACGGTGCGTTCGCCCCGGCGGCCCATGCAGGTGCGGGGCACCAGGGTCACCACGCAGTCGGGGTGATTGCAGGCGGGCGTGGTCAGGTCCATGGGTCCCTCTCGGCAAGGTGGAAGCTGATGACGATGGTCCCGCTCGCGTCCTCGGAGAGCCGGATCCACAGGTAGCGGTCGAGCTCGCCAGCGAGGGGGCAGAACACCCAGATGAGCGTGAAGTCGACGGATCGCGAGGGTTCGGTTCGGAGGAGGTCCCGGGCCGAGAGCGCAGCGATCTCTCGGAGCGCGTCTGCGTCGGACCAGCCGAGCGCCGCCACCTCGTCGTCCGCCTTCCAGGTGAAGCGCACGCGCGCCTCCTCGATGGCGACCGCAACGCGGGCGAGGAAGGCAGCGACGTCCGGGGCAGGCGGCATTGACCGATTCTATGACCGGCTATCGGTTCCGTCAATGAGCGCAGTCGGTCGGAGCGAGGTGGTCGTTAGAACTCCTGGCCCGCTTCCTCACGCTCGCTCGGTCCTTCGGCACCGCGGGGCGAGTCTCCTACTTCCCAGCCATCAAATACTCGAACTCCTCGATGATCCCCTCGTCGTGGTCCACCCAGAAAGTTCTATAATCATCCAATGTGCCCAACCATTCTGCGTTGGCCCGATCAGGGTGTTGCAGCCCGGCCTACCTGAGCCTCACGCGGACCGGCCAAGGTGATCCACCCTCGGCTCGGCCAAGCTGATCCACCTTCAGCTCGGCCAAGCTGAGCCACCCGTCGCCGCGTAGGCGGACCTCCACCACGGAGGTCCGGTTGAGCGCGAGGAGGACGGAGATGCACAGGCTGCAGGAGCTGGTGCGGCTGCACCGGCAGGGGACGAGTGCGCGCGAAGCGGCGCGTCTGCTCGGCATGAGCCGGAACACGGTCGGGGCGTACCTGACGGCGCTGGCGGCAGCGGAGCTGCTCGAGAGTGCGGTCGAGGCGCTGCCGGAGCTGGCGGAGCTGAAGGCGGCGCTCCCGGCGAACTTGCCGCCGCAGCAGTCGTCATCGATCGAGGCCTGGGCGCCGCGGGTGCGGGTGCTGCTCGCCGGCGGGGCGCAGGCGCGCGGGATCTACGACCTGCTGCGCACCACCGAGCCGGAATACCACCTTCGCGGGCACGCTCGTGGTGGGATCGGTGCGGGCGAGCCGCTCGACGTGTTGATCGCCGGCGACGACGCCGGCCCGAAGGAACTCGTCGCGGGCCTCGTCCGGGACGGCGGTCTCGTGGCGATCGACGCCGGGCCGCTGCACCGCGCCCGGCAGCTCGAGGCGCTTGGCCTCTTGGGCATGACCCTCCAGGTCTCGCTCGGCACCGGCTTCGGCACGGCCTGGAAGTTGATCCGCCCGACGGCCTGAACCCGGTTTCAGAGGCACGTGACGTTGACTCCGGCCGCCTGATCTCGTGGCCGGAGAGGTCCTCGGGTCAGCGGCCCCAGGCGCTTGACGAGGTAGCCGCTGAACCCCTCGGAGGTGGTCGGCGCTCGGGAGGAAAGAGGATTAGCGGGACGGTGATGGTCTCGCGATCCCGTTCGCGGCTGCCGCTCCTGTTCAAGGTCGTCGCCTTCGCGCTGATCGCGATGAACGTCACCTGGCACGGCCTCGTCGCGCTGTTCGTGGGCGGGCCGCTCGGGCTTGGTTTGTTCCTCCTGGCGGTGGTCTCGGTTTGGGTGTGGTCGTGGCTCACCCTTCGACGCTGGCACCGGGACGACCGGTCAGGCTCGAAGCATCCGGGCGACGCGTAGAGAAGGCGGACCCTCGGTCGAGCATCGTCCCGCCGCGGGCGCCGCCGCTAGGTGCCCGGCCCGTCCGGCGCGCCGTTGCCGTCTCCGCGCTCCAGCTCGATCCAGAACCGACTCCCACGTCCCACCTCCGAAACGACGCCCACCTGGCCACCCATGCGCTCGATGGCCCGACGGACGATCGCGAGCCCTATCCCCGTGCCTTCGTACTCCTCTACGCCGTGCAGGCGGCTCAGCATCTGATAGCGACGTGCAGGAGCCTGGATCTCGGGCATCCAACGTGTAATTAGCCGCCCATCGGAGTTGCAGATGGGCAGTCCTCTCTCGGTGGATCTTCGGAAACGGGTGGTCGCGGCCTACAAGCGTGGCGAGGGCACGCAGGTGGAGATCGCCCAGCGCTTCGGCGTGGGCGAGGCTTCCGTGAGGCGCTGGGTCCGCCGCGATCGCGAGACGGGGGACGTCATGCCCAAGACCGACTTCAAGCACGGCCCGGCTCCGAAGATCGAGATGGCGAACATGGCGGTGCTCGAGGAGCTCCTGGCCGCCAACAAGGACGCCACGAATGCGGAGCTGGCCGAACTGATGGAGGAGCGCACCGGGATCTCCGTCAGCGCGTCGACCATCAGCCGGAGCATCGCCATCCTGGGCTGGACGCGAAAAAAAAGTGCCTCGTCGCCACAGAAGCCGATTCCCCGCGTGTCCGCGATCTTCGTACAAAGTGGATCGCGTGGGCGTCGGGGGTAGACCCGACGCGCCTCGTATTCATCGACGAGGCGGGGTCGACCATCGCGATGACCCGCGAGTACGCGCGTGCCCCCCGCGGGCAGCGCACCTCGGACTCGGCGCCGCGGAACCGAGGCACGGTCACGACGATCCTCGGAGCCCTCACGCTGGAGGGGCTCGCCGCGACGATGACCATCGAGGGCGGCACCTGCGGCGACGTGTACGTGGCCTTCCTCGAACAGGTGCTCGCCCCGAAGCTCGAACCCGGCGATCTCGTGGTCATGGACAACGCTGGGGCGCACAAGGACCCGCGCGTGCACGAGATCCTCGCTCGCCACGGCGCGAAGGCGATCTACCTGCCACCGTACTCCCCGGATCTCAACCCCATCGAGCTCGCCTGGTCCAAGCTCAAGTCCTTCCTTCGTACAGCGAAGGCGCGGACGGTGGACTCCCTGAACATCGCCATCGCGATGGGGATGGAGATCATCTCGCCTGAAGACGCAGCCGCGTGGTTCCGCCACTGCGGCTATTCCGGTCAACCTACTTAAATGGCGCTATGAAACAGCTTCGCCTGGTGCGCTTCCGGGATCCCGATCCCGTTGTCTTCCACCCAGATCCGCACGCGCTGCCCCTTCGGCTCGGTCCACACGTGCACGCACGGGCGGACACCCGGCGCGACGAACTTCACCGCGTTGGCGAGCAGGTTCGTGAGGCATTGGACGAGGGAAGTCTCGTCTCCTCGGACTCGGAGGAGCGGGCTCCCGATCCGCACGTCGGCCACAGGCTCCTGGAGCTCTGGTCGCTCCGAGACGATCTCGCGGAGGAGCCTCTCCACGTCCATCGTCTCGAACGTGAGCTCCTTCCTCGCCACCCGTGTGAACGCGAGGAGATCGTCGACCAACTTCGTCATCCGATCGACCGCGCCGACGATCCTCCCCAGGAAGGCCGAGCCCGTGGTGTCGAGCTTCTCGCCCGACCCCTCCTGCAGCAATCTGGCGTAGCCACGGATGGCCCGCAGGGGCGCACGCAGGTCGTGCGAGAGGCTGTACGAGAAGGCCTCCAGCTCGGCGACGGTCTCGCGAAGCTCCGCCGTCCGCGCGGCCACGGCCCATTCGAGGTCCTCGGTGTGCTTCCTCATCCGGGCCTGTGCCTCTCTTCGTTCCGTGATGTCCGAGGCCGCGCCGAACCACTCGGTGATACGCCCGCTCGCGTCGACGATTGGGACGGCTCGGGATTGTACCCAGCCCAGAGAGCCATCCGGCCGCCGGACGCGATGCTCCAGCTCGAACAGGCTCTTGGAACGGATTGCCGCGTTGATCGCACCGGTGACTGCCGGTTGGTCGCCGGGCGGAATGTAGATCTCCAGCCAGCCCCGACGCGGTGTGACCGTGTCGGCGATGAACTGTCCACCGCGGAGCTCACGCATCTCGCTCCAGTCCGCGCTCATCTGGTACAGGACCTCGGACGAAGCCGTCGTCAGCGCGCGAAACCTCTCCTCGCTCCTCCGCAGGGCCTCCTCCGCCCGCCTGTGCTCGACGAACTGCGCTATCGCCCTCCCCAGTGAGCCCGTTGTATCGGCAAGGACGAAATCTTCCTTGCACAACCTCCTGAGGAACAGCTCCATGACGCCAAAGAACTCGCCTGCGTTGTTCATGACCGGGAATGCGACGGCGCTTCGCAAGCCTGCCTCCAACGCGGCTTCTTTTCTGAAGAAGTTGGTTTCGCTCTCTATGTTTGGCATCCAGACGCTCCGCCTTTCGGTCCAGACGCGACCCGGCAGGCTCTGCCCCCCGAGAATGCGGATGCTCCCGGTCTTCGCCATGAACCGTTTTGCTTCCAGCGCGTCGTCGCAGCGGTGAAGCGCCACGCAGACCAATTCGTTTCCTTTCGGCGTCGGGGACCAGAACCCGGCCACGCTCGCATCCAGGATTCGGCACAACTCCGGGAGGATCTTGGGAACTGCTTCCTCCAGAGTCCTTGCCTCCGAGAGGACCCTGGACACCGCGTGCTCGGCCGCAAGTTGTGTTTGCGTCCGTTTTTTGGCGGTCACGTCCGTCGCGAGGCAAGAGATTCCGTCACGGGAAGGGTAGGCGTGCTTCACGAGCCAACGGCAGGTTCGCTCGTCGAAGTACTCGAATTCGACCGGGATGCGCTCGGTCATCACCCTCCCCAATTCACGATGGAGGGGACCGTCGGACGCCTCGGGGAAGACCGTCCAGAACGACTCTCCGAGCAGAGAACGAGCAGGCCTTCCGATCAGCGCCGCTTCACGCTCGTTCACGAACGTAAATCGCCATTGCCGGTCGAGCGAGACGAAGCCGTCGTTGATGCTCGCCAGGATCGACTCGGTCTGTTCGTTGAGCGCCCGCAACCGCTCGTTCGCCTCCTGGACGTGAAGCGCGTGGGTGAAGGCCTCGGCTTCGAGAAGCGTCGCCTTCTGTTCCCAATCGTTGCGTTGGCTCTCTGCCTGGAGGCGCTCGCGCTGGGTCCGCACGAAGTCCGTGACGTCCTCCACCCGATGGATGACGAGGGTGACCTCGCCTGCCTCCACCACGGGAGAGTTGGTGGGGCTCCAGTAGCGTTCCTCGAATCCTCCTCCCTCCTCGTGTGGCCTGGGGATGTCGTACTTCTGCATCGGCATCCTGTCCGGCGCCCTCGTGTGGAGGACCCGCTCCAGGGAAGCGCGGAGGTTCCGCACGCCGGTGGCCGCTGGATCGGCTGGGTTGTCGGGGAACGCGTCGAAGAGCGCTTGCCCGATGAGCTCCTCACGCCTCCGTTTGGTGGCGTTCAGGTAGCCTTCGCTCACGCCCACGATTTGGAAATTCCGGTCGAGTACCAGGAAGTTTCCGGGAACGAAATTGAAGATGCGCTCGAAGTCCAGCTCGTGCCCGCTCACGCACGCCTCTGAGCAAGGGTAGTCACTCCGTTCGAGGCGGTGGGACCGAGCGTGCGGGCGTGCGGGACGCGCCTTGACGGCCGCCGCACCACCGGGTACTAAACCATTCGGTTAGATAACCAGACGGTTCACTACCATGAGGGACCCGCTGAGCCAGACCTTCGCCGCCCTCGCCGACCCCACGCGGAGGGCCATCCTCGAGCGCCTCTCGAAGGGCGAGGCGAACGTGACGGAGCTCGCGCGTCCCTTCCTGCACGAGATGACGCTCCCCGCCGTCACGAAGCACCTGAAGGTGCTCGAGCGGGCCGGCTTCGTCATCAAGGGGCGGGACGCGCAGTGGCGTCCCTGCCGGCTCAACCGGGAGGCGTTCCGGGACGTGGCCGACTGGATGCAGATCTACCGCGCCTACTGGGAGGAGAGCCTCGATCGCCTCGATGTCTACCTCAAGACCGTGTCCCCACCCAGAGCCCCCGACCGAGGTCCGAACGATGACGACGAATGACCGCCCCGCCAACGAGATCCGCATCATCCGGCGCTACGACGCATCCCTCGCCGCCGTGTGGGACGCGTGGACCGACCCCGCGCAGGTGGCGGCGTGGTGGGGCCCTCGCGGCTTCACGATCACCCACCAGAGCCACGACCTGCGCCCCGGCGGGATCTGGCGATTCACGATGCACGGGCCCGACGGCACGGACTACCCGAACGTCACGCTCTTCCGCGAGGTCGAGCACCAGAAGCGCCTCGCGTACGACCACGGCGCCACCGACGAGCGGGCGCCGCACTTCCGGGTGGTGGCCACCTTCACGGCCGTCGGCGACGCCACCGAGCTCGACCTGCGCATGATCCTCCCCACGCCCGAAGCCGCGGCCCAGGCCCGCGTCTTCGTCAGGAAGGCGGGCGGCAACTCCACCTGGGACCGCCTCGCCGAGCACCTCGAGGCGCGCGCGACCGGTCGCGAGGTGTTCGTCGTCAACCGCACCTTCGACGCACCTCGCGCGACGCTGTTCGCCCTGTGGACGCAGCCCGAGCACCTCGTCCGCTGGCTCCCGCCGACGGGCTTCCGGATGGAGTACCGGCGCGTGGACGTCCGTACCGGCGGCGCCGGCTTCTTCCGGATGTGGAACGACGCGGGGATCGAGCTGTTCGCCGCCGTGGAGTACGAGCGGGTCGAGGCGCCGGAGCACCTCGTCTACGTGCAGCAGTTCCGGGATCGCGACGAGCGGGTGGCTCGCCACCCGCTGGCGCCCACGTTCCCGTCCACGATGCGGACAGCGGTGCGCTTCGCGGAGGAGGGCCCTTCGCTCACGCGAGTGACCCTGACGTGGGAGCCCGCCGGCGACGCCAACGCGGACGAGCGCGCCGTGTTCGTCGGGATGCGCACGAGCATGGCGGTGGGCTGGACCGGCTCGTTCGACAAGCTGGAGGCGATGCTCTGACGCGTCGCTCACCCCGCGAAGGGCACGGGGAGGCCATCGCCTCCCCGTACGCCGGGCGCGGATCGCCGACTACCAGCGGCTCTCGCGGCGGCCGCCGTTGGCGCGGTCCTCGCGCGGACGCGCGATGTTGACCTGCATGGTCCGGCCGCCCATGGAGCGGCCGTTGAGCGCCTCCACGGCGCGGTTGGCGTCCGCCTCGTTCGTCATCTCGACGAAGCCGAAGCCGCGCGAGCGACCGGTCTCCCGATCGGTGACGACGGCGGCGCGATCGACGGCGCCTACCTCGGTGAAGGCGGCGCGGAGGTCGGCCTCCGTGGTCTGGAACGGGAGGTTGCCGACGTAGAGCTTGTTGTTCATCTGACTTGACTCGACCTGTGTGTGCACGAAGGGACCAGCTCGGAAATTCGAACGGAGGAACCCGCGTGCGGGTGTTCCTGGTACTACCTGAATCGCGCACAGAGATCGGAGTCGGGATCGAACGATACCAAAGCCAACTTGAACAGCGAATGCGGAGCGTAACCGGAAAGGGGTCTTTGGAACCCCACAGCGATGTAGCGCGGCCCGCGCCGGCAGTCAACCACCGCGCCCGTGAAACATCGGTGTCGCGTCGTGCCACGCGGAGGCGCACGGGGGCCCGTCGGTGTAGGCGTACGACGGCGGCCCCGGCGTGGCGGGGACGACGACGATCGCGGCGGAGCGCGTGCCGTAGGGCCCGGCGTGTACACACGTCGCCTGGGTTTCGATCGGCGGGAACGGGTCGCCGGCGAGCCGGGCGCGTGCCGGGATCGCGTGGTCGGCGAGGACCCGCCGCAGCCGGCGGGGGAGGTCGTCCGCCGAGGACGCCTCGGCCACGGCGATCCCCACGTGCTCCGCCTTCGGCGAGTCCGCCCCGAGCGGGCGGTTCTCGAGCACGTGCACGCCGGGGGGGAGCTCGGTCGCCGTCGGCGCGTCGCCGCCGGTCAGGTCGACGTACCAGAGCTCGTGGCGGTCGCCGACGAGGAGCCACGCGGCGTTGTAGTCGGACGGGCGCACCTCGCGGCGGAAGGCCTCCACCGCGCTCCGCGCGTCGCGGTGGCCGGCGAGGGCGAGGGGCAGCTCCCCCCGCGAGCGGCGGGTGCGGTCGGGGCTCGGGTTCGGGCGGTTCGTGAGGCCTGCGACGACGCCGTGGTGGTTCACGGCGAGCCAGGTGCCCCCGGCGAGGTCGTCGCGCCCGCCCAGCACGCGCGGGTCGGCGCGGAGCACGGCCATCGGGGTGGTGGGCCGGGCGAGGAGCTCGTCGCGGTTCGCCGCCACGACGAGGGGAGCGTCGGGACGGACGCGGGAGAGGACCGCGAGGAGGCACATCGCCCGGCGCCCTAACCGGCGGCGTCACCCCGGAAGGATGAACCAGATCGTGGCTCCGCGCCCGGGCGCGCTCTCGGCCCAGATCCGACCGCCGTGCCGGACGATCGCCCGGCGGGCGACGGCGAGCCCCAGGCCCCGCCCCGGGTACTCGGCCTCCTGGTGGGCTCGCCAGAAGGGCTCGAACACGTGTGTCGCCTGGTCCGCGTCGAAGCCCGACCCGTCGTCCCGCACGAAGTAGGTGCGGTCGGGCGTCTCGCCGACCTCGACGCGGGCGCGGGCGCGCCCGGCGGTGAACTTCCACGCGTTGTCGATCAGCGCGCGCACGACGTGCTCGAGCAGCGCGGCGTCGCCATAGGCCACGAGGTTCGGCGGCGCGACGAGCTCCACGTCCCGGTGCGGCTCCTCTCGCCGCCGCTCGGCGATCGCCGCCCGTGCCAGCTCCGCGAGGTCGACCGGGATGTGGCGGACGGGCGCGTGGACGATTCCGAGCAGGAGCTGGACGTCGTCGAGCAGGCGGGCCATGTGACGGCTCGCGCTGCGGATCCGCTGCAGGTGCGCTCTCGCCTCGACGTCGAGCCCGGGCCCGGCCTCCTCGTCGAGGATCGCGGCGAACCCGTCGATCGCCCGGAGCGGCGCGCGCAGCTCGTGTGAGAAGGCGTAGCTCAAGGACGCGATGTCCCGCGTCGCCGCCTCGAGCTCGGCCGAGCACCGCTGCGCGTACGCGTCCATGCGCTCGTGCGCGGCGGCGAGATCGGCGCGCTGCTCGGCGTTCTCGAGGAGGAGGGAGAGCGCGGCGACGAGGTTGCGCACGAACGGCTCGTACGGCGCGAACGTCGCGGCGTCCGCGACCTCGATCCTGAGGCACCCGCGCGCCCGCGTGGCCGTCCCGACGGGAAACAGGAGCCCAGTGGGCGGGGGCGGGTCCTCGTCGTCGCACGAGACGACGGCGAGCACGCCGGGCACGGCCTCCAGCCCGCGTGCGAGCACGGCGCGCAGCTGCTCGGGCTCGGCCAGCTGGAGCAGGTCCCGCACCAGCAGGAGCCGGGCGAGGACCTCTGCGTCGGGCGAGCCCACGTCAACCCGCGGGCGCGGGGATCCGCCGCCTGGCCAGCCGCGCGAGGAAGACGTCGGGGTCCTCGAACAGCGGGTTCTCGAGGAGGCGTCCCCGCAAGATCAGGTACGGGTGCACGGCGACCACGTCCATGATCGTGGCGCCGTCGAACCGCCGGAGGTCGTACTGGCAGACGGCCGTCATGCCGACCTGCGGAAGGAACCGGTTGAGCCGGGCCTCGTACTCGAGCACGGGGTCGGTGCCCTCGAAGTAGCCGAGCGCCCAGGACATCTCGCCCGAGCCCCGGCTGGACGGCGAGCCCGCCGCACGTGCCCGCTCGCAGAATGCGGACAGCGCGCCGAACACCCGCTCCGTGGAGAAGTGTCCGTCGGGCGCGTAGGCCTCCCGCGCGACCCGTACGTCGAGGGGCGCGGAGAGCGGGGTGAGGCGGCGCCTCAGCGCGTCGGGCGCGAGCGTGTCCACGAGGTACAGGAGCGCCTCGCCCGCTCGCCCGCCCGCGTCGAAGAACCGCCGCATGATCTCGTAGCGATCCGCGTCTTCCTCGCCGAACAGGTAGCAGATGTGCGATCCGACGGGCAGCCGGCGCGCGGTGAAGCCGAGATCGAGGTCCGGGGCCATTCTCCTCCGGATGTGCGCACCCCTTCCGGCGGGGGTAGCGACCCTTGCTGCTGATAGGATCCTCCGCCTGCGAGGAGGTCCGTTGAAGCCCCGCCCCCACCCGCCCGCGCACCCCCACGGCGCCCTCCGCGAGGTGCTCCCCGGCGTCTGGTTCGTCACCGGCACGGTGGCGATGGCGCCCGGCATGCGCTTCAGCCGGAACATGACCGTCGTGCGCGACGGTGAGCGCCTCGTGGTGATCAACTCGGTGCGCCTCTCCGAGGAGGGCCTGAAGGGCCTCGACGCGCTCGGGAAGGTCACCGACGTGATCCGCCTCGCCGGCTTCCACGGCTCCGACGACGCCTTCTACAAGGAGCGCTACGGCGCGAAGGTGTGGGCGATCGCCGGGCAGCGTTACACCGCCGGCTTCGACCCCGACGTCCCCGAGGTCTACTTCGAGGCGGACGTCGCCATCGACGCGAGCACGCCGCTCCCGCTCCCGGACGCCACGATCTACCTGTTCGGGACGAAGCCGCCGGAGGGGATGCTGCTGCTCGCGCGCGAGGGCGGCGTCGTGGTCTCGGGCGACTGCCTCCAGCACTGGGCCGCGACCGACCCGTACTTCAGCGTCCTCGGGACGCTGATGATGAAGGCGATGGGCTTCATCCGTCCGCACAACGTCGGCCCCGGCTGGCTCAAGCAGGCGAAGCCCGCCGCCGCCGAGCTGCGCGGCGTCCTCGACCTCCCGTTCCAGCACGTGTTGCCCGCCCACGGCGAGCCGGTCCTCGGCGACGCCCGGACGTCGTACCGGCCGGCGCTGGAGCGCGCGGCCGCGTCCCGCGCGTGATCCGCCCCGCCGTCGCCGCGGACGCCCCCGCCGTCGCCGCGATCCTCGCCCGGGAGATCGAGGCGCGCGCCGCGCACTTCGCCACGGTCGCGCCCACCGCCGCCGCCGTCGCCGAGGAGATCGCGGGGACGGGCGCGCACCCGTTCCTCGTGGCCACCGACGGCGACGCCCTCGCGGGCTTCGCGCGGACCACCCCCTGGAAGTCCCGCGGCGCCTACGCGTGGACGGTCGAGCTCGGGGTGTACCTCGCCGAGGCGTGGCAGCGGCGCGGGATCGGGCGCGCGCTCGCCGTCGCGACCCTCGACCTCGCGCGGACGCGCGGGTTCCGAACCGTGCTCGCCGGCATCGCCCTGCCCAACCCCGCCAGCGTGGGGCTCGTCGAGGCGCTCGGCTTCCGACACGTCGGGACCCTCCCCGCGGTCGGCTACAAACACGGCGCCTGGCGCGACGTCGGGTACTGGGCGCTGCGCCTCGGAGACGACGGGCCGCCGGGGGCGGCGCCGGGGGTAAGCTGAGGCATGGTGCACTTCCTCCTCGCCTGCGCCTCCGAGGACCTCGCCAAGGGAGGGCGCGCGGGGAGGGGACCTCGCTGCAGGCGGCTGGGTGGCACCCTTCGACACGCTGGACGATCCCCCCACGGCGTTCGCCCGCTGGGACGACTACGACGGCGACGGCGTCGACGACTGGCTGTTCGCGGACGACTCGGCGCCGGGGGACGGCACGGTGGGTTCCGTGACGGTCGTGCTCGCGGTCGACTTCGTCGTGGGGCCTCGGCCGGACGGCGTGGCCTCGCTCGTCGGGCTGGACGGAGCCGGGACGGGTGGCACGGTCGCGCCCGTCGAGGACGGGGACGGTGACGGGCTCGCCGATGTCCTCACGAGCCTCGGCGACGACGCGGTCGTGCTCGCGTCGTCCGCGTTCGGCGCCGAGACCCGGGCCGACCGGGCCGTGCGCGCGCGCTTCGAGGGCGTGGGGGCCTGGGATGTCGAGCGGCTGGGCGACCTCGACGGCGGAGGCGCGGAGGAACTCGTCTTCGTCGCGCCGACTCTCTGGGGCGCCTGTGTCGCGCGCGGGGAGGACGGCTCGCTCACCTGCTTCGACTACGCGTCGTTCCCCGGGTTCGTGGCCGCCACGCTCGGTCCCGACGCGGACGGCGTCGGCGTCCGGGAGGTCTGGGTCGTGACCGGCGACGCCCTCTCCGCCTGGGGCGTGGCCTCCGCTTTGGCCGGGACCTACGAGCGGGTGGCAACGCGCTCGCTCGCGGCGCCGCCCGCCGGCCTCGCCGCCGACGCGACCGAGCTCTGGCTTCTCGCGACGCGGGACAACGTGCGCTGGCGGGAGGAGGAGGTTGCCTGGCGCCTGCCGCCGCAGGACGTGGCGTCCGGCGAGCCCCTCGCGACCCTGGTCGCCGGCGGCTGGGGGGGCGGCGTGTACCAAACGAGCTTCGGCGACGTGACGGGGGACGGAGCGGAAGACCTCGTCCTCTCGGACGGGCTGGTCTGGGCGTTCGACGGGGCCGGCCTCGCGCGCGGGGGCGAGAGGACCCCCTGCGACGCGGAGTGGCAGGTCGAAGGCCCGAGCGAGACCCGCGCCGCGCGGGACGGCACGGACGGAGAGGACGTCCCGGTGCTCGACCTCGTCTCGGCGGCCGGCGATGCCGTCTGGTGGGCCGCCCTCGGGCCGGATCTCACGGGCGCCGGCGGGCCCTCGCCGTGCTCGAAGCCGCCCCGCCGTGACCTCGCGTAGTACCATCCCCGCGTGATCGCGCTCGCCCTCGCCTGTGTGTCCGAGGAGCCCGCCGGCAAACCCCGGCGAGACGTCCCGGCGGACACGACGTACCCGACGACCGAGGACACGGACGGCGACGCCGACACCGACACGGACACCGGGTGCCCGGCGCCCCCCGCCGACCTCGTCGAGGTCGTGCTCCCCGACGGGTACGGCCACCCCACCGCCGTCCTGTTGCTGTCGGGGCAGGTGGGGGCGATCCCGCTCGCCGAGATCCCCGCCGACCACGCCAGCGAGGCCATCGTCTACAGCGAGTCGCCCGCCGCGGGCTCGCCCCAGCCCGTGCTCGTCGAGGTGAGCATCCACCGCTGCAAGGGGGTGATCGACGCGGACGAGACCAACTTCTGCAACCTGCGCTCGCAGAACGGCTTCTACAACGGGATCACCTACCTCGGGCACCCGTACCAGACCCTCGACGACTACGAGTCCGCCAACGCGCTCGGGTACTGCTGGGCGCCCGTGGAGGACGGTCCCTGGTACGCGAACGCGCGCTGGACCTACGAGGCGTGCGCCTACGACATGGCGACCTGCGGGTTCTTCGCCCAGCGCAACCTCGGGCCCTATTAGAGCCGCCCCGCGGCCTCGCGCAGCTTCTCCGCCGCCGACTCCGCCACGACGTCCCCGTGCCCCGGGACCACGCGGGCGAGGCCGTCTTCGTCGGCGATCCCGGCGAGGTCGCGCTTCAGCGCCCCGAGGTCCTTCGCGAACCACCAGCTCGTGGGGCGCGGCACGGCCAGTTTCCCGTTCGGGTGGAGGATCCAACCGAGGAGGCCCGGGATCTTCGGCAGGTTCAGCAACGTGTCACAGAAAATCGCGGTGACACCGTCGGGCGAGCGCACGATCAGGACGCCCTCGCGCTCGCCGATGCCGGCGAGCTCGCGGATGGAGAACGTCCCGTCGGTGGGGACGTCCGCGTAGGTGCCGGCGAGGGGCGTGGCCTTCGCGGCGCCGGCGACCGCGCCGCGGGGCGCGTAGACCTTCGCGCCCGGGTAGCGCGCCTGCAGGATCGCGGCGTCCTGCCGGTGGAACCCGTTGGGGATCAGGATCGCCGCCACCTCGCCCCAGGCTTCGATGGCCACCATGTCGGGCTCGGCGAGCGCGATGGCGTTGTGCATCACGATCCGCCCGTCTTCGAGCCGCACGAGCGTCATGACGCGCTTGTTCAGGGCGTTGAGCACGCCCTCCACGCGCCACAGGTTGGGCGCGAGGCGCTCGAGGGGGCCGTGGGGCAGGACGGTCCAGCGGGTGTGTCCGACGGGCATGCCGGCGACCCTAAGACCGCGCCCTCACGCCGGGGCGCGCTCGCGACCGACGGTGACGAGGAAAGACGCGATCTCCGCCGCGGCCCCTCGCGCGTTGGCCTGGAGCACGAGGTGCGGCCCCGCGAGCGTGACGGCGCGGCCCTCGACCGCGAGCGCGTCGGCGGGGACGAGGCGATCGCCCGCGGCCCGAAGGATCAGCACCGGCACGGCGGGCACCTCGCGCACGTCGACGGAGAGGATCTCCCCGACGCGGTGGGCGAGCACGTCGGGGGACACGCGCGCGATCGCCGCCTGCACCGCCGCCACGAGCGCGTCGCCGGCGTCCTCCCCGACGAGCAGCGCGCGCACGACACGCGCGGGCGGCGGAAGGCG